>DATBAZ010000138.1:0-2084 GCA_036271255.1 Alphaproteobacteria bacterium | reverse complement strand
CTGACAACGCCCGCATCACCGGCGCCACGCTGCGGGGCCCGCGAGAATTGCGGATCCGGCGGGCCTGAACGTCGAATCAGAGCAAGCCCAGCCCATGGTCGCCCCGCGGAATCGTCATATGTTTGTAATGCAGGAGTTGGTTGCGGCGTGAAAACGATCGTCATGTCCCGCAGGCGCCCAGAACTGACCCGCGACGCCTTCCGCGAGTATTACGAGACCCGGCACGCTCCGCTGGCGATCCAGCATGTCCGCTTCACAAAATACGTCCGCAATCATCTGATCGCCCCGAGCAACGCGGAATTCGACGTCGTGTCGGAATTCTGGCTGGCCGATCCGAAGGAGGTCATGGCGCTGGACAAATCCCCGGCTGGGGAGATTCTGCGCGCGGACGCCGACACGTTCGTCGGACCGCAGCGGTTCCGCGCCATTGCCGAGGAAAGCCTGCTGGCGGGGCCGCCACGCCGGTACGAAACCGGCCGGGTCCAGAAATATGCCCTGCTGCTGAACCGCCGCGCCTATGCCGGCGAGGCGGATTTCATCGCCGACGCACGCGATTGGGGCCGCAGGCTGGCGCAGGGGGCCAAGGCCAAGCGAGTCACCATCGATGTGGTGAAGCCGTTTCCCGGCGGCCGTTTCCCGGCCAATGCAATAGTCTGGCTGTGGCTGGACCGCGCCTTCGATGTCGGCCTGGCCGATACCCCGCCAAAGTCCATCGATGTCGGCCGCATCCTGACCCTCGACGCCTACGAAACGCCACGTGATGCGCTGACCGCGATGCTCTGATGGGAGATGCCGGCAAAATATGCCGGACAGTAACAACTGTATGGTTTAAGTAAAGGCCGTCCGGCCGGCAGGGTAGTTCTTCGACATTAGGATCGGATTTGTGAGCTGCATGGGCCGGTGTATGGGGAATTCGGATACCGTCCTCCCGGGGAGGCTGGAGCCGTCTCGGCAAGCAGCGGCGATGGGTGGAATTGGCATTCCGCTTGCCGCAGCATTCGCCGGCGGCGGCCCATTTATTTGACGATAAGAAGCCTAGTGAGCGGCCTTCAGTCTCGGCGGCTTGGCCGACGCCCGGTGCAGCTGCTCACGGAAGCTGGCCGGGGTACCGCCGGTGGCGCGGCGGAAGGCGAAGGAGAAGCTGGAGGGTGTGCTGAAGCCCAGTTCGGCCGCGATCACCTTGAGCGGCAGGTCGGTCTCGCACAGCAGGCGCTGGGCCTTGCTGAGGCGCACCCGTTCGACATAGGCGTGAACCGTTTCCCCGGTCGTCTGCTTGAAGGCGCGCATCAGGTGGCCGCTCGAGATGCCGCAAAGCCCGGCGAGCAGGCCGATCGACAGCGATGTATCGGGCGAATCCTCGACATATTCCTCGATCCGCCGCATCTGCCATGGGGCGAGCCCGCCCTTGGCTTTGGGCGCCTCGCCCAGCTCGTTGCGCAGATAGCGCGCGAGATCGATGGTGACGACGCTGGCGAGCGAGTCGACCAGCAAATCAGAGGCGAAGGACGGGGTCAGCGTCTCCTGGGCAAGACGCAGCAGGGCGTTGTTGATCTGCGGCGTGCGAATGTTGCGGCAGGCCTTGGCCAGGGTGTTGTCCCAGCGGTTCTGGAAGTCGGTCATTCTCTCGAACACCGGTGTCTCCAGCCGGCAGGTGATATGCCGATAGGGGCCGCCGATCCCTTGATATTTGAGGGGGATGACCGCGGGAACGAAGAATACGTCGCCGAATCCCAGGAAGCGGCCGGCGCCGGTATTGGCGCTGTAGCTGACCGGCCCCAGGGCGCGGATCAGCGTGTAGGCCGGCCACGACACGGTCTCATCGAGCTCCTCCGCCGGCGTATCGTAATTGCGCACCTGAACGGTGCCACCAGCCGCCTTGATCTCGCCCTCGATGGTGAGATGGCCATCTGCCATCGGACCACCCTCTCCCCTGTTGAACTCTGGCACCAGTGTATGACACAGATCGGGCTTGTCGAGGATTAATGTCGAAATCGGAAAAACTGGTACAAGAAGCCGCTAGAAACACAGTTCCGACAGTGAATTGATTCTTGAATGCTGCCGCAATCGGCGGGAACCCAATCCCG
>DATBAZ010000137.1:0-23444 GCA_036271255.1 Alphaproteobacteria bacterium | reverse complement strand
AGGGTAAATTCGCGTCGTGTGACGAATGTTCGCGTCGGTGCGCAGGTGCTTGCGGGCGCTGTCGCCGGAGCTGTTCATGAGGCTGCGCGGCAAGGCACGCTGGCGGCGCCCGTGCTGAGAACAGAACTCATCAATCTCGTCGGATCGTTCCTTTCGGAACGCATCCCGCTACCAGGGATTTGGCGACAAGAAACTTAAGTTCAAGAATTGGCGGGCCGCCATTTACGCGCATCCTGGCACCCTAGACGTCGCGGGAGCCTGAAGATCGATGACAGCGCGCATTTTCTATCACGGCACGAAGGCCGGCCTCACGCCGGGCGACCTGATCCGGCCCGGCTTCGCTTCCAATTTCGGCAAGCGGGCGGTCGCGGCGTTCGTGTATCTGACCGCGACGCTGGATGCCGCCACCTGGGGTGCGGAGCTGGCCGTGGGCGAGGGGCGGGGCAGGATCTATGTCGTGGAGCCGACCGGCCCGTTCGAGGACGATCCGAACCTGACGGACAAGAAATTTCCGGGCAATCCGACTCAATCGTACCGTACCCGCGATCCGCTGCGGGTCGTCGGCGAGATTACCGATTGGAAGGGGCACCCGCCCGGCCGGCTCAAGGCCATGAAAGATCGCCTGGAAGAACTCAAGCGTCTTGGCATCGAGGCCATCGTGGACTGAGACTTGGGCGGCCGTCGATAAAAACCCTGGGCGCGTGTCGGAAGGGCCGCCGGTCGTTCGTCCTCGGGATAGGAAGAACCCGGAGAGAGACAATGCGGAAGATCGGAGCCGCCCGATGAGCCCCACCATCACCGCCTTCGAACGGTCGCCCGATCGCGGCAGGGGGCTGGCGCGCGACATGCACGTGCGCTGGGCGCTTGAGGAAGTCGACCAAGGTTACGACGTTCGCCTCGTTTCGTTCGGCGCAATGAAGGAGCCCGCGCATCTGGCGCTGCATCCGTTCGGGCAGATTCCGACCTATGAGGACGGCGACCTCGCCTTGTTCGAATCGGGCGCTATCGTGCTCCATATCGCGGAACGCCATGCCGGCCTGCTGCCGGACGATGCGAATGGCCGGGCGCGCGCGATCACATGGATGTTCGCAGCCGTCAGCACGATCGAGCCGCCGATCCTCGAGCTGCAAACCGCGGTGATCCTGGAGCGCGACAAAGCCTGGCACGAAGAGCGCCTGCCCCTTATCAAGAATCGCATCCGTGCCCGGCTGGAGGAACTTTCGCACCGCCTCGGCGAAGCCGGCTGGCTCGACGGCGGGTTCAGCGCCGGAGACCTGATGATGGTGGGGGTACTGCGCCGGCTCGGCGCATCGGGCATGCTGAACGACTATCCGAACCTTGCGGCCTATGTCGCCCGCGGCGAGGCGCGGCCCGCCTTCAGGCGTGCTTTCGACGCCCAACTGGCGGTGTTCACCGCTGCGTCGGATGGCCTGTAGAGCTCTATTTGCCGGCGGCCGATCAGGCCGGCACGACCAGCGCGATCGGTCGATCCGCCGCCACGATCTCCACCGGCAGCGACGCGATGATGTCCCCGTCCCCCTGCACCTTGCAGCCGACCGGGCCGTCGACCCGTACATGTTGCGCGGGCACGATGCGCACGTCCGGCTGGTGCTTCAGCCGGCCCAATGCGAGGGCCAGGCCATAGCGGGCGATATCGAAGCGAGCGCCGTTCAGCAGGCAGACGGAGAAGCCGGGCTCGGTCAGGCTGGCCGCGGGGGCGGCTATGAACGGTCCGCCGTAATGACGGCCGTTGCAGACGACGATCCAGCGCGCCTCGAACGGGGTGCCGTCGATCTCGCCGCCGCAGGTGTCGAACGGATAGCGCCGTGACTGATTGAAAGCTTCCGCCAGGTAGGCGAGGGGGCCGGTCCTGCGCTTCCACGCCGGGTCGACATGGGCCACCACCTCGGCATCGAAGCCGACGCCGCCCATCATCAGGAAATAGCGGCCGTTCGCCTGCCCTGGATAGACATTGACCCGGTGCCCCTTGAGAATCGCTGAGGCGATCTTCCGGCCGGTGAGGCTGAGCCCGATCTCCTGCGCCAGCACATTGGCGGTGCCGAGCGGGATGATGCCCAATGGCGGAACCGGTTCCTGCGCCGCCATCAGCCCGTTAACGACCTCATTGATGGTGCCGTCACCGCCGGCCGCGATCAGTATGTCCGTATCCGCCGATCGCGCGGCGGCGGCGGCCCGTTCGGCGTCCCCTGCGCGCTCGGTCTCGGTCACGACGAGCGACGCGCCGGATCGCTCCAGCGCCCGCACCGTCCGGCGCAGGCGCAGGCCGTGGCGCTGGCCGGCGACCGGGTTATAGATCACTCTCAGCCGCAGAGGCGGTTTCGTACCGTTGAGAAGGCGCGGGATTTCACTCATGGCCCGGAATCACTCATGGCGCGGTATGTCATCTCGGACTGTCTGCGCGAGGATCACAACCGTGCGCATGCGAATCAGCGGACGGTAGAGCGTGAAGCGCAAACCGCCAAGCCGATTGTTGGCAGCGGCCGCGGCGAACCTGCTATCGTCGCGCCAATAACCTCGGGAGTTCGTTCATGAAATCGACCAGCATCGCCCTGACCGCCGCAATCGCCGCCGTTTCCGTTGGCGCGCACGCGGCCCCGGCCGATCCCTGCGACGCGATCTTCAACGCTATGGTGGCGCAGGTGAAGGTTCCCTTCGCGGTGCAGGCTACGCAGGCGCCCAACAATGGGCCGGCGCAGACGATGGAGAACCGGTTCGTCGGCGGCAAATCCTACTTTTTCGTCCAGGGGCAGTGGCGTTCCGAGCCGGTGACGCCGGACCAGATGATCGCCGACCTGACCGAGGAGAAGCAGTCGGCCAAGCAGACCTGCGCGGTGGCCGGCGATGAAGCCGTCGGCGGGCAACCCGCCATGGTTTACACGGCGCATATCGAGAATCAGGGTGAGGTCAGCGACAACAAATTGTGGGTCTCGAAGGCGACCGGCCTGCCGGTGAAGTCGGAGGCCCGCATGCGGGAAGGCACCATCACCCAGATCTTCCACTATGACGGCGTCACAGCGCCCGCCGGCGTCAGGTGACCGGCCTCAGCAGCCAGACCGTCTCCTCAGCAGGGCATTTTCCCTTCAGTCCGCCTTCCACCTCGGCGCTGCCAAGGCGCACCGGATCGTAGGCGTCCCGATAAAGCCGGGCGATCTCATCGCCGGGGACGGAAAAGGGCGGGCCGGCGAGCAGGGTCTGGTCGTAGTCGAAGCTGATCAGCAATTGCGGCGCCCGGCCGGTGATTTCGGCCAGGTGTGCCGCAGAGCGGCCGCGCATCTCCTTCGGCAGGGCGACCAGCGCGGCACGGTCATAGACCGCATCGACCGGCCCCAGCGTGGCTCGGGAGAGCGCGAAGATGTCGCCGGCGAAGATATCGATCCCGTCCGCGCTGTAGCGGCGCATCTCATCGGTCTCAACCGCCTTGGGCGCGGCACCCAGCTCGGCGAACAGCTGCTCGACGGCGATAGAGCTCAGTTCCGCGCCAGCGACACGGTAGCCGTTCGCCAGCAGCCAATGAATGTCCCGCGTCTTGCCGCACAGGGGAAGGAACACGCGCCTGCCCTTCGACAAGGCCAGCGCACCGAAATGGACGACGAGCAGCGGATGGGCCTCGGCATTATGGAAGCCGATCTCGTTCCGTGCCCATTTGCGATGCCAGAACTCTGCCTCCATCGCTCAGCCCCAGTCGCCGCTGCCGGTGATGAAGCGGCGGCCGGCGCTGTAGCCGCCGTCGACCATGAAATCGCCGGCGGTGCATCCCGCGCCCTCGTCCGAGGCGAGGAACACAACCATGTTGGCGACATCCCGCATCCGGTTGTTGCGCGGCTGACCCTGCGCGGGCTCGAGGATCTGATGCACATGCATCTCCATCGCTTGGGCGGGCGCCATCCCGGCAGGCAGGAACGGCGCGCTCATCTCCGGATTGCCGCCGTCCGGATGGACGCAGTTGACGCGAATGCCGTAACGGCCGAGTTCCAGCGCCGCCATCTTCGTCAGGCCGCGCAGCGCCCACTTGGTCGCGCCATAGGCGGTGAGCCCGATATCCTGGGCCGTCAGCCCATCGACCGAGCCGATATTGATAATGCTGCCGGCGCGCGCGGCGATCATGTCCTGCATCACTGCCTTGATCCCCAGGAACGGCCCCAGCTGGTTGACGCGGAACAGCCTCTCAAACTCAGCCACCTCGGCATCCTCAAGTTTCGACACTGCCAGGACGGCGGCATTGTTGACCAAGATGGAAACCGGCCCGAAGTCATGGGCCGCGGCGACCAGACGCTGCCAGTCGGCGGCGGAGCTGACATCCGCACGGCACGCGACAGCCCCCGGCCCCAGCTCTCCGACAAGCGCCGCCGCCGCGTCCTCCAGCACGTCTGCGACCACGACCGAGGCGCCCTCGCCGTACAGAAGCCGAGCCGTTTCCGCGCCGACGCCGCGCGCCGCGCCGGTCACGATGGCGACCTTCCCCTCCAGCCGTCCCCTGCTCATCTTCTCCCCGCTGTCGTTGTCGCCTTAGCGCCTATTGGATACGATTTCCCCCCACAGCACCATTCTGTTATTATTATGAAATAACGGTCGGCGCATTTGACCGGGCTTCAAAGGAATGACGTCGGGCGGCCCGCCATGGCTGGGTTCAGCGCGCCGACGCGCATTACCAATACCAATTGCCGCCCCTCCCGTCGGGCCACGCACAATAGAGTATCATTGGGCTGTCCGGCGGTACCTGCTCCGGGTTTCGAATGACTGAGAACCTGACGCCGACACAGAACCCGCCGCCCTTGGGCGTGCCGGTATTCGCCTATGCCGGCGCACCTCGCGGCGAGGCGTACGAGATTTGGCGAGAAGGATTCTGCCGGCGCTTCTGCCAGCTGGATGCCGAGCCGTTGGCGGCCGAACGGATCGAATGCACCGTCGAGGTGGCGCGGGTCGGGTCGCTGTCCTTCGGCGCGGCGCATGGCTCATCCGCCAGCTTCCTGCGCACCCGCTCGCTTCTCTCCGACGGCTGCGACGATATCGTGCTGGTTACCGCGATGGCGGGCGACGTGCTGACCGTCCAGCGCGGCCGGACCATCGCGCTCAAGCCGGGGGAAGTGGGACTGATGTCCCTAGACGACGTCGCCGAGTGCGGGCTCAGCGAGGGCGGCCGGTTCACCGCGCTGCGCATCCCCAGGCCGGAGCTGGTCGGCGTCTGCCGCGACGCGGAGGACAGGCTGTCCAAGCCTCTGGCGGGGAGCCCGCGCCTGCGCGACGCCGTTTCCGGCTATTTCGCGTTGTGCACGGAGACGGCGGGTGCCCTCGATGCCGTGGGACAGCACACGATGGCCCGGCATATGACCGAAATGGTCGGGCTGCTGCTGCGGACGGCGAGCGACGAGCCGCCGCCGGTCCTGCATGACGGCTATCGTGCGGCGCGGCTTCAGCTCATCCAGGCCCAGCTGCTGAAGCAGCTTGGCGACGGCGATCTGTCGATCGTCTCCACCGCGCGGCAGGCCAGGCTGACCCCCAAACAGGTGCAACGATTGTTCTGGGCGAGCGGTGTCACCTTCTCGGAATTCGTGCTGGAACAGCGCCTGCTGCTGGCGCATCGCCTGCTCTGCGGTATTGGTGGACGCAGGGACAAGATCAGCGCCGTCGCCTATGATGCCGGCTTCCGGGATCTGTCCTATTTCAACCGGAGCTTCCGCAGGCGGTTCGGCATGACCCCCTCGGAATGGCGCGACGCCCAACCGGCTTATTCCTAGCGCGCATCGCGCTTTTCACCCTGATGTCCGCCTCGGCATAGCGATTGTCCGCCGGGTCCGAGACGGCGGCCTGGAAGACACTGTTTATCCCTCACGGCTCCAACGGCTTTCCCGGGAGGATAAGTGTCGGCCGTGGCAATATCCCGTTTCCGTACCTGCGTATCCGCCGATACGCATTCCGCTATTGTCGGCAATGAACGGCCGCAGGCCGTCATACTGCCAATGCGCGTGCCGCCGGCGAGAGCGCCGCGATTCGAGGATACGATCCTGCCGCATCTCGATGCGGCCTATAATCTGGCGCGCTGGCTGATGCATGACCCGGCCGAGGCGGAGGACATCGTCCAGGATGCCTGCCTACGGGCGCTGCAATTCTTCCCATCGTTCCGTGGCGACAGCGGCAAGGGCTGGCTGCTGCGGATCGTCCGCAACACGGCCTACAGCAAGCTCAGAAGCCCGAGAACGAGGCTCGAAGTCGCCGCCGGCCACCCCGGAAACGGCGACGGCCCTATCGCCGTCGACATCGCCGATCCGGATCCCGGACCCGACGCAATCCTCGAGCGCGCCGAGGCGGCGGCGCGGCTGAAGGCAATGATAGCGCGGCTTCCGGTCGATCTGCGCGAATGCCTGATGCTGCGCGAGCTGGAAGAGCTTTCGTACAGCGAGATTGCCCGGATCACCGAGGCTCCGATCGGCACGGTCATGTCACGGTTGCACCGGGCGCGCCGCCTGTTGACAGCCGTCTGGACGGAAAACGTTCCGGGGAACGATGGCTAGCCCCGGGGCGCTCCCACCTTACGCGCGACAAGGCGGGGCCGGCAGGCAAGCCGCCGCTGCCGCTCCATCCGACGCCGGCTTCGGCACGCCATAGCGTACGGCCCGCATCTGCGCCTCTGCCAGACGGCGAGGGCAGCCGACAGCCGCCGGCCGGCTGCGCGCGTGCCACACCCATTTCGGCAGCGCGAGCGCGGACACGAATCCAGGCGCATAGAGGATGACGGCGAACAGCAAGACGCTGGACGCGGCCCTGGTCAGGGCAGATAAAAGCAACGACATTGGGTGATTCCCTCGATGAAAACGGCTCTTCATTGTCGATCGGCCCCGGCGGGCGCCGCATGGGTTCGCCCGCCGGCAGGAGGCTCAGGCCGCTTTGGTGACAACGACCTCGAGATATTCGCCTGGCACGACCATGGTGCCGTCGTCGGCGACGTTGAAGCGGTCGATCAGCATGTACAGATCGGCCTCCAGCGCCCCGCGCGCCATGGGATCGATGGCCGCGAAGGTCTTCGCGACCGGCCCGTAATAGTCGCGGAATATCGCAATCCAGTGCCCGGGCGAGCGGTAGCGGAAGGCGAATGTCCGGTTCGCCGCGGCGATCGTGACGCCGCGGCCGAACAGCGCCTCCAGATGGACCCTGTCGCCCCACAATGCCGGCGATTTCACGCCGGCCGCGGGCGGCACATAGTGTCCGATGGTCTTGAACAGCTGGCCGATGAAGCCTTGCGGCGTCCAGTTGGCCAGCCCGATCTTGCCGCCCGGACGGCATACGCGCTTCAACTCGCGCGCAGCCTGCGCCTGGTCCGGCGCGAACATCACGCCGAAGGTGGAGAGGACGGTGTCGAAGCTGGCGTCGGCGAAGGGCAATGCCTCGGCATCCGCCTCCTCGAAGGCCACCGGCAGGCGCTCGGCCTCGGCCCGCCGGCTGCCATGCGCCAGCAGGGCGCCGACATAGTCGGTCGACACCACCTCGGCAAAGCGGCGGGCGGCGGCCAGCGTTGCATTGCCGTTGCCCGCGGCCACATCGAGCACGTGCTGGCCGGCGCGAAGGTCCACCGCCTCGCACAGCGTCTCACCGACGATCTGCAAGGTGGTGCCGACGATGGCGTAATCGCCGGAGCCCCAGGCGGCCTGCTGGCGGCCCTTGATCGCGGCGAAATCGATGGTGTCGGGCGTAAGTGTCTGTACGGTCATTGTAATATTCCTAGGTCCCTCTGCCGATGACTGGCCCTGCCAGTAACCGGCCCTGGTTGTACGTGTCTGCGAGACTGCAACCGCGAATTTGCATCGCGTCGGGATTTAACCTAGGGATCATCGGAATAAGATCGAATGATCGCGCGTCCGGATTGCTTGACACAACGTCGGGAATTTTCACGTTCCCACATTTCGCAGGACGATTTTTGCGCGTGTTCGCGTCGGGGGATTTGGGATGTCAGCGGATGCATTATCCGATGTCTTGCGCACGGTCAGGCTGACCGGTGCGGCATTTTTCGATGTCGTCTGCAAGGCGCCATGGGTGGCCGAGCAGCCGCCCCGCGAGGCCGTCCTGCCGGTAATCCTGGCCGGCGCGGAGCATCTGATTTCCTATCACGTGGTGACCGAAGGCCGATGCTTCGCCACCCTGGTCGGCAATGAGAAGGCGGAACCGATCCCGGTCGAGGCTGGTGAAGTGATCGTCTTCACCCGAGGCGATCCGCATGTCATGGCGAGCGGCCCGGGCATGCGCGCCGATCCGCCCCTGCCGGCCAGGCTGCCCGAAACCGCCGGCAGTCCGCTGCCCTTTTCCGTCAATTACGGCATCGACGGCCCGGTCTCGGCCAGGCTGGTCTGCGGCTTCCTGGCCTGCGACGCGCAGCCCTTCATCTCACTGATCGACAACCTGCCCCCCGTCATCAAGTCGGGCGACCCCCAGAACCCCGACGGCGGTTGGCTGGGCCAGTTCATCCGCCTGGCGACCAGCGAATCGGCCGACAGGCGGGCTGGTGGCGAGGGCGTGCTCGCCCGGCTCAGCGAGCTGATGTTCATCGAAGTGGTGCGCCGCCATATCGAATCCCTGCCGCCGGGCCAGGCCGGATGGTTGGCCGGCCTGCGCGATCCGTTCGTCGGCAAGGCCCTGTCGCTGATCCACGCGGATCCCGCCCGCAACTGGACGATCGAGGAAATGGGCCGCGACGTTGGCCTGTCCCGCTCAGTTCTGGCCGAACGCTTCGTTGCGCTGGTCGGCGTGCCGCCGATGCACTACCTCGCCCAATGGCGGATGCAGATCGCCTCGGGCCTCCTCGCCAACGGCAATGCCAACATCGCCACCGTGGCGGCCAAGATCGGCTATGGCTCCGAGGCGGCCTTCAGCCGGGCCTTCAAGAAAATCGTCGGCAGACCGCCGTCGGCGTGCCGCCAGCGGATGGAATCCGCGCGTCCGTCATTTGCTCCGATACAGCCGTAAAGCGCCATCCGCGGATTAACGCAGATTTTGCAGATTAAATCCGAGTACTATCGACCTCCGCGGCTTTGAATAGGGAGGCACTATGTCCGACAAGCCCGTTGCCGAACGCCTGCAGGTCAAGGGATCTCGCCGCCTCGCGCTGATCGGCAGCCCCGCCGATCTCGACAGCGCCATCGGCGTGCCCGGGGCCCGTGCCGAAGCAGCCCAGGCAGATGTCGTGCTGCTGTTCACGGCCAACCGCGCCCGTTTCGATGCCGATCTGCCGCCACTGCTGAAGACGATACGCAAGGATGCCATCCTTTGGGTTGCGTACCCCAAGCTCACCTCTCGCCTTGCCGCCGATCTCAGCCGTGACGTCGTCCATGCGGCGGCGCCGGCCTTCGGTCTGGACACGGTGAGCCAGATCGCCATCGATGCCGACTGGTCGGCGCTCAGGCTGAAACGGGTGGCGTAGACGCTTTAGAGGGGGCGCCGGCGCCTCTGAACGACGTTGTAACGATATTGTTCATCGACTCTACCCACCGATGGCGCGTAAAATTATGCAGCCCGCCGGTTTAGCCCACTATCTCGCCCGGACGCTCCTTTAAGTGCCGGCCGGCGCCACGACGCAACGAATGCGCATTTTTTGCAAGCTCAGGGGACCGATCTCACCCAGTTTACTGATCCCGATACCAACTTGGTGCGTACCGTCCGATAATCTCCACAGAAGGGACCTGCCATGACCGACCAGCTCGACCAACTCGCGATCAACACGATCCGGACACTGTCCATCGACGGCGTTCAGAAGGCCAAGTCGGGGCACCCCGGCACACCGATGGCGCTGGCGCCCTTGGCCTACACGCTGTGGAACCGGGTCATGAATTTCGACCCCAAGGACCCGATCTGGCCGAACCGCGACCGCTTCGTGCTGTCGAACGGCCATGCCTCGATGCTGCTGTGGTCGGTGCTGTATCTGGCCCAGGTCCAGGCGGTGAACGAGGAATACGAGCAGCTCGGCACACCGTCCCTGACCCTGGACGACCTCAAGACCTTCCGCCAGATGGGCAGCAAGGCGGCGGGCCATCCCGAATACCATCTCGTCTCCGGCGTCGAGACCACGTCCGGCCCGCTGGGCCAGGGCGTCGCCACCAGCGTCGGCATGGCGATGGCGCGCAAATGGCTGGCCGCCCGCTACAACAAGCCGGGCTTCGAGATTTTCGACTACAACATCTACGCCGTCTGCGGCGACGGCTGCCTGATGGAGGGCGTGGCGTCGGAGGCGGCGTCGCTCGCCGGCCATCTGGAACTCGATAACCTCTGCTGGGTCTGGGACAACAACCACATCACCATCGAGGGCAACACCAAGCTCGCCTTCACCGAGGATGTCGGAACCCGTTTCATGGCCTATGGCTGGAACGTGCTGCGCGTCGGCGACGCGAACGACATCGAGCGGATCGAGAATGCGCTGGCCGTCTTCAAAAAGACCAAGGGCCGGCCGACCCTGATCGTGCTGGACAGCCATATCGGCTGGGGCTCGCCGCACAAGCAGGACACCGCCTCCGCCCATGGCGAGCCGCTGGGCGAGGAAGAGGTGAAGCTCACCAAGCGCGCCTATGGCTGGCCCGAGGACGCGCAGTTCCTGGTGCCCGATGGGGTGATGGAGCATTTCCAGGCCGGCGTCGGCGCGCGTGGCGGCGATGCACATGCGAAATGGAAGGCGATGTTCGCGGAGTACAAGGCGCAGTTCCCCGAACTCGCGACCGAGATGCAGCAGATGCAGCACCGCGAGCTGCCGGCCGGCTGGGACAAGAACCTGCCGGTCTATCCGGCCGACGCCAAGGGCCTGGCCGGGCGCGATGCCTCGGGCAACGTACTGAACGTGCTGGCGCAGAACATCCCCTGGTTCATGGGCGGCTCGGCCGACCTCGGCCCGTCGAACAAGACGACCTTGAAGTTCGAAGGCGCCGGCGATTTCGAGCCCGGCCAGTACGGCGGCCGCAACCTGCATTACGGCATCCGCGAATTCGCCATGGGCGCGGCGGTCAACGGCCTCGCCCTGTCGAAGATCAGGGCCTATGGCGCGACGTTCTTCATCTTCAGCGACTATGCCCGGCCGGCCATGCGCCTGTCGGCGCTGATGGAGCTGCCGACGATCTTCGTCTACACCCACGATGCGATGAGCGACGGCGAGGATGGGCCGACCCACCAGCCGGTCGAGCATCTGATCTCGCTGCGCGCCATGCCCGGCATAACGGTGATGCGCCCCGGCGACGCCAACGAGGTGGTCGAGGCCTATCGCTATATCATGCAGCTGAAGCACCGGCCGGCGCTGCTGACCCTGTCGCGCCAGAACCTGCCGACCTTGGACCGCACGAAATACGCCTCGGCCGCCGGGGTGGCGAAGGGGGCCTATATCCTGGCCGATGCGCCGGACGGCAAGCCCGACCTCATCCTGATCGCCACCGGCAGCGAGCTGTCGCTGGTGGTCGACGCCCACGAGACGCTGGTCGCCCAGGGCATCAAGTCCCGCGTCGTCTCGATGCCCTCCTGGGACGTGTTCGAGCTGCAGCCCGACGAGTACCGCGAGACCGTCTTCCCGCCCAGCGTGACGGCGCGTCTGGCGGTGGAGCAGGCCTCGACCCTGGGCTGGCATCAGTATGTCGGCGACAAGGGCCGGATCATCGGCATGCACACCTTCGGCGCCTCCGCCCCGTTGGCCGAACTGCAGCGGGCCTACGGCTTTGAGCCGGACAAGGTCGTCGCGGTGGCGAAGGAGATGCTTGGAAGGTGATCTAGCTATATCTATCCAACATGGCTATATATGGCCATGTTGGATAGAGGCTGATCATGCAAGTGAATATCTTTGAGGCGAAGAATCGCCTGTCCGAGCTTATCAAGTCCGCTAGGGCTGGTGAGGAGGTGGTGATCGCCAATCGGGGCGAGCCGGTTGCGCGATTGGTTCCCGCTGACGGAATTTCGCAGGAGCGGGGGGGCACCGGCGATGGCCGCGCAATTCTCCAGTGGCTTGAGCGCCACCCACTGCCGTCCTATGCAGCGCGTTCCGTCGAGGAACTCGATGCTTCGATTGATGAGGCCCGGTCGGCTTGGGACTGATTTATCTCGATACCTGCCTCGTCATTTACCTCATCGAGCGACACCCACAATGGGGACAAGCTGTAGCCGATGCTATGGCTAGAGCAGCTGGAGCTCGCTTCGGTTTATCCCCCCTCGTGAAATCTGAATGTCTGGTCGGGCCAATCAAGCGCGGCGATCCGGTCCTGCGTCAGACCTATAACGAAGTGTTCTCGTTTTTCACTTCATTGGACATGCCAGAGGCGGTGTACTTGCAGGCCGCAGAGTTGAGGGCACACTTCAACATCAAGACACCGGACGCCTTGCATATCGCCTGCGCCCAGTATCATCGCTGTGACGCCCTATGGACGAACGACGACCGGCTGACCCAGGCGTCCTTTGGTCTGGCGCGCAATGTGCTGAGGGCATAGAGCCCTCAGCAACTCTATCCCAGCGTCGCCTTGAACAGCGCGATCACCTCGCGCCAATGCTTCTCCGCCGCCTCTTCGTTGTAGATCGGGAAATCCGTCATCGTCCAACCGTGCAGGGCGCCCGGATAGATTTCGCAGCGGTGGTCGACCTTGGCGTCGGTCAGGGCCTTGTCGAGCTTCACTTCCATTTCCGGCGGGTATGAGCCGTCCTGGTCGGCGCCGGCGACATAGACCTTGGCCTTGATCTTGGGCGCCACCAGGTGCGGGCTGTCCTCGGCGTCGGTCGCCAGGCCGCCGCCATGGAAGCTGGCCGCGGCGGCGATGCGGTCCGGATAGGTGCCGGCGACGGTCAGCGAGATGCCGCCGCCCATGCAATAGCCGGTGGTGCCGATCTTCTTGCCGGCCACGTCCTGGCGCCCGTCGATCAAGGCGATGAAGGCCTCGGTATCGGCTGCCGCAGGGCGATTGCCGGTCGTCGGATAAAGGTGGCCGATGGCGGCGCGCACATCGCCGGCGAACACGGCTTTGGGGTCGAGCGGCTCATAGGGGCCAGCGCGGTAATAAAGGTCGGGCAATACCACCACATAGCCGGCATCGGCCAGCCGCTGCCCCATGTCGAGCAAGGCCGGGCGGATGCCGAGCCCGTCCATGAAGAAGATCGCGGCCGGCCAGGGGCCGGAACCGCTGGACGGCGTGAAGACATGCACCGGGCACTCGCCATCGCGGGCACGGACCGAAACCAGTTCACGGCTCATGGCTCTATCTCCTTGTTGAAATCTAACGCGGGATCTTGCCCTTCTTGACCGCCGCCCATGCCTCTACGCCGACATTGGCCTCCAGCATGTGCGACAGGTCGGGATTCTTGCGCAGTTCCTGCCCGCCGTCGACGGCGAAGCTCTGGCCGGTCACCCAGGCGGATTCGGGTCCGGCGAGGTAGCGCACGGCCTGGCCGATATCGACCGGCTGGCCGGCGCGGCGGATCGGGAATTCGTTCAGGAATTTGCCGAAGATATTCTCATCGGTGAACAGGTAGCTGACCCGCTTGCTTTGGGTTAGTCCGGGGCGCACGGCGTTGACACGGATGCCGGCGTCGCCCAACTCCTCAGCCGCGGCGCGGACCAGGTTCTCCAGCCCGCCCTTGGCGGTGTGGTAGGCCGCCAGCCCGTTGAACGGCAGCTTTGCCGCGGTCGACGAGATGCAGACGATAGAGCCGCCCGGCTGCATCAGCGGGGCGCCGTAGCGGATCGCCAGGAAGGCGCTGACGACATTGCGGTCGAACTGGTCGCGGAAGGTCTGGGCGTCGAGCATCAGCATCGGCTTGAAGCCGTTGCCGCCGCCCACGGTGGCGACGACGATGTCGAGCCGCTGGTTGATCGCATAGGCCTGGTCGAAGGCGGCCTTGATGTCGTCCTCCAACATGCCGTCGCCGACGAACAGCTCCACCCTTCCATCGGGAACCGCCGCCAGCAGCTCGGCCTTGGTCTCCTCCAGCACATCCTTGCGGCGGGCCAGGATCATCACCGTGGCGCCGTCGCGCAGCAGCAGCTCGGCCGATGCCGAGCCGATGCCGCCGCTGGCGCCGGTGACGATGGCGGTCATGCCGGCGAGGGGCTTTGCGGTCATAGGATCACCCGAAGATCGAATAGCCGCCGTCGACGATCACCGTCTGGCCGGTGATATGCCGCGCGGCGGCGCTGGTCAGGAACAGCACGGCGCCGGCGACGTCTTCCGGATCCCCGACCCGGTCCAGCGGCGTGCGGTCGAGGGTCGGCTTCAGCATCTCCTGGTCGTCCATGAACCAGGACGTCATGGCGCTCTTCGTCAGCCCGGCGGCCACTGCGTTGATGCGCAGATTCTGCTTGCCCCAATGGATCGCGAGCGTCTTGGTCATCTGCACCAGCCCGGCCTTGGCCGCGCCATAGCCCGGCACCGTCTCGATGCCGAAAAACGAGGCCATCGAGGCGATGGAGATAACGCTGCCGCCCCCCGGCAGGGTGCTGGCCGACAGCTTGGGCTGGCAGGCCTCGATCGTGCGGTACGGGCCGGTCAGGTGCATGCGCACCGCCTTCTCGAAGATCTCCGGCTCGTATTCGTGGCTACCGAACTCGCCGCCGACCCAGCCGACGCCGGCACTGTTCACCAGAATGTCCAACTCGGGCAACGCGGCGGCTACCGGCTTCATATCGTCATGGCCGGTGATGTCGAGCTTGAAATAGCGATAGCCGGAATAGTCGGCATCGTACTCGGCGGCGCTGCCGCGCTGGCCGGTGATGGCGACGTCGGCCCCGGCCTCGCGGTAAGCCTGGGCGACGCCGAAGCCGATGCCGGTGGTGCCGCCCACCACCAGCACCTTCCGGCCGCTATAGTCGAACCTGACGTTCGACCAAGGGCTGTCTTGCGTTTGCTCGAGGGCGCTCATACCGGGGACTTCCCACGGCGCAGCGTGTCGAGCGTGTCCTGCCCGAACATCGCGGCGATCATGTCCGACAGGTCGGGATTCTTGCGGATTTCATTGCCGCCGTCGACCGCGAAGCTCTGGCCGGTGACCCAGGAGGATTCCGGGCCGGCCAGATAGCGCACGGCCTCGGCGATGTCGTCCGGCTCACCGGCGCGGCCCAGCGGGAATTCGGCGATGAAGCGCTTCAGGATCTCGGGGTTCTCGATCATCCCGCCGGTGCCGTCGCTGCGGGTCAGGCCCGGGCGCACCGCGTTGACGCGGATGCCGGCCTGGCCCAGCTCCTCCGCCGCGGCGCGGATGAAATTCTCCAGCCCGCCCTTGGAAGTGTGATAGGCCGGCAGATAGGCGAAGGGCAGGGTCGCCGCGGTCGACGAAATGCAGACGATCGAGCCGCCCTCCATCAGCGGCGCGCCGTAGCGCACGGCCAGGAAGGCGCTGATGATGTTGACGTTCAGCTCATGGCGGAACTGGTCGGCATCCAGCATCAGCAGCGGCTTGAAGCCGCCGCCGCCCACGGTCGGGACGATGATGTCGAGGCGGTTCTGCATCGCATGGGCCTTGTCCAGCCCGGCACGCACGTCGTTCTCGTCCACCGCGTCGCCGGCATGGATTTCGATCTTGGCGTTGGGCACGGTCTTGAGGATCCACGCCTTGCTCTTCTCCAGCGCGTCCTTGCGCCGGCCCATGATCGTCACCGCCGCGCCGTCGCGCGCCAGCAGGCGGGCGCTGTGCGAACCGATGCCGCCGGCGCCACCGGTGACGAAGGCGGACTTGCCCGCCAATGCGTTGTTGCCGCTCATGATCTTCCCCCGAAGTTTTGAAATATCAGCCGATCATCGTGACGGTCGAAACTTCCGTCCATTCGACCAGCAACTGCCGGTGCGTGTAGAGCCATTTGCCGTCTCGCCGGACATATTTGTCCTGATAGCGGATCGCCCAGTCCAGCCGCGTGGTCTTGCCCTCCGCATCGGGCCTGTTGACGTGATAGGCGATGCAATAGGTCTCGCCCTCTGCCGTATCACCATCGATGGTCACGGTCTGGTTCATGACGCTGTGCATCGTCGAAGCGTACATCTGCTTCAGCGCGCCGGGATTGCCGAGCAGCTGGTCATAGCCCTGGACGTGGAAACCCGGCCCGTCGATCGCCGCATCCTCTGTGAACAGGGCGGCGAAACCGGCCCCGTCGCCGCGATCGCAGGTGCGGGCATAGGCCATCGCCATCTTGCGGATTTCCCACTCGTCCCGCATCTGCTGCTCGACGCTCATGCCAGGGCCTTCGCCGCCAGGATCGCCTTGAAGAACCGGCCGAGGTCGTCCGGACCGGCGCAGAGATAGAGCGGGTGGAACTCGACCACCGTGACGCCGGCCTTGATCAGCGCCGGCAGCTTGGCCAAGGTCGCGTCCAGGTCGCAGGTGAAATCCTCGCGGAACACGTAGGGCGCGACGATGCGCACGTCGATCTTGTTCGGGTCGCGGCCGGCATTTTTGAAGGCGGCGCGCAGGTCGTCCAGCATCGGCGCCAACTTGTCGGGCTCGTTCTCCATCGGGATCCAGCCGTCACCCAGTTCGGCGATGCGGGCGAAGTTCTTCTCGGTCGGGGCCAGGCCGAACCAGACCGGCAGCCGGCTCTGCGCCGGGCGGGGCAAGGCGTGGATCTTCTCGAAGCTTACGGTCTTGCCATGAAACGCGGCCGGGGCCTTGGTCCACAGCTCGCGGCAGACGCGCACCTGCTCTTCCATGCGCAGATAGCGGCCTTCCCACGGCACGCCGGCGGCATCGTATTCTTCCTTCTGCCAGCCCAGCCCCAGCCCCACATCCAGCCGCCCGCGCGACAGCACGTCCAGCGTGGCAAGCTGCTTCGCCAGCAGCACGGCCGGGCGCAGCGGCGCGATCAGGATGCCCATCGACAGGCGGATATTTTTGGTGACACCAGCGAAAGCGGCCAGCGAGGTCACCGGCTCGTACCAGGGCGCCTCCAGATTGTCGCGGAACGGGCCGTAGGGGTAATTCTCCAGATGCTCGCCCATCACGACATGGTCGGTGATCGAAACCTGGTCGATCCCGGCTTCATCGGCGGCGCGGACCACATCGATGACCGGTGCGAAGTCGCCGCCGAACCAGCGCTCCAGCCCGTACACACCGATGGCTATCTTGGTCATTTACGTTTCCCCGTGCCTGATTGCGTAATTCGCAGGCGTCTTTGCAGCGCATCCATGTGTCATCGCGCAATCGGATGCGTTTGTCACCAGTCTGGGCGATGATTCGGGCCAGAGGTTGCGAACCGTGCCGAAATGGATCAAAAGACCGCCCGCGAGCTTGTTTCGGACGGGGCACCCGGCTTAGTGTCCGGCTCGCCGATTTCGGCATAATGGGGCGTCGCCAAGCGGTAAGGCACCGGTTTTTGGTACCGGCATCCGGAGGTTCGAATCCTCCCGCCCCAGCCAGATTTCACCTGCGGATTTACGGGTCCCACGGATCGATGACATCGATCCCACAATCGATGAAGTCGGTAACATTCCGCGTTGCCAGCGAGGCGCCACGCGATGCAGCGATAGCCGCAATCTGGGCATCGGCTTGGGAGATTGGGCGGCCGGAATGCCGCCGCGCCGCAGCGATGCGGGCATAGGCACCGGCGGCTGGGCTGTCGAAAGGCAGAATACGGCCGACAAAATCCACGACCAGCATTGCCTCTGCCTGAGCGGTCAATTGCCTTCGCCGGTGGCTCTCGGGCAGCAGCGCCAGCCCATAGCGCAGCTCGGCTTCGGTGACTGTCGATATGAACAGGCTCGCCGCGGGCTGACCCTCCATCCAGTTCTCGACAATGGGCGAAGGCGCCGGTCGCATCAACTCGGAGAGCACATTGGTATCGAGGAGGATCATCAGCTGAAGTCGGGCGGCTCGCGCATAGAATCGCGGGGCACTTCCGGCAATTCCAAACCACCTAAAGGTGCGAAGCGCGCGCGGATGGCAGCGGCAAGATTTGCCGGCGGCCCCGATTGTCGGTTGAGCGCGGCCCGCAAGATATCCCGGGCCTCGTCCTCCATCGAACGGCCGTGCACGGCCGCCTGCACACGCAGCTTGGCCTTCAGCGGTTCGTCGAGATTGCGAATGATAATGCTGGCCATCGGAAATCCGTTGCTATCATTGATGTTAACTTAAGCAATGATAGCAGATATGCAACATATCATTCGACCGCCTTCTGCGCGGCACGGATACCGTGCAGTTGGAACAGGTACATGATCGCGAAGAAGCGCCGGAGCGCGCCGGGAAGCGCAGGGCCGGCGCCGTAACCGCTGCCCGCCGACGCCGCCAACCCGGCCTCCTCGGCTTCTCGCAGCACGGTCAGCACATGCGCGCGCGAGACCAGGAAGCGGCGCGCCAGTGACGAGATCGAGACCGACTGTCCCACCGCCGTACCGGTCATGAGCGAGAACAGCATCGTCAGCCCTGCATCGCGCTCGGCGGTCCGCCGCAATTCCGGTACGAAGTCGCTCATCCGCGCGCCGCTGCGATAGTTCGCGACCAGGACATGGGCGAAGGCGCCCAGGAACGCGTCATTGTTAAGCGCGAGACGTCCGGCCTCGCCGTCCGCGTCAATCAGGGCGAGCGCCTCGAACAGCCTGCCCCAACGGTCGCGATGCAAGTCGAGAAACCGTTCGGTCGGTGCCAGCCGCCGCATGCGGCGATCGTCGGCTTCGACCGGTTTCAGGAACCCCAGCAGGCGCAGCGACGCCAGCAGGGCGTTGACCCGGCCGGGGCTGCAGACGCCGAGGGTGGCCGCATCCCGCCTGAGCTGCGCGGTGGTGAACCCCGTGCCGCCGCCGACGGTAAAGTGAAGATCGAGGATCATCAGCCCGGGGATGAACCGGCCGCGGTCGCTGACCAGCCGGTTGAGCACCCATTGGCCGCGATAAAGCCCGATCATCGCGGCAGCGGTCGTCTGCATCGCCGTATCGAACCGGGGATGGCCGACCATCGCCGCGATGACGGGTGCGCTGAGGTCCGGCAGTGCGAAGTCTTCCGCATTAAACGACAGGCTCTCCGTGCTGCCGGCGATTCCGGTCGTCAAAGGTGATGCTCCCTGCCGCGCCGCCCCGACGGCGAAATACAACCAAAATATGACATTCCTGCCGCCGTCCGGATACGGCAAATCGGGCTGGATCGGCTGCCTCGAGGCCGCCGCGGCAACCGGAACAGGACCCCCTCGTGACCACATCCCAGATCAGCGGCGACGTCAGTTACGTAAGCCTGACCAGCGCC
This sequence comes from Alphaproteobacteria bacterium, assembly GCA_036271255.1. Taxonomy (GTDB): domain Bacteria; phylum Pseudomonadota; class Alphaproteobacteria; order BOG-932; family Roseiterribacteraceae; genus BOG-932. The sequence continues at coordinate 4,271 of DATBAZ010000137.1, read as the reverse complement.
GGTTATACGAACCCGGTAACCGTGACCGCGACCGGCACGGTTGGGGGCACGAGTGCCAACGCCATTTTTGCGAACACCGCCTGGACGATCGTCAATTACGGCACGATCGCATCGACGATCGCCAGCAAGGGCCAGGGCGTCGATCTGAGCGCCGGCGGGTCGCTGACGAACGAAGCCGGCGGTGTCATCGAAGGCAGCTATAACGGCGCGTACGTAAATAAGTCCGGCACCATCTTCAACGCGGGCGTGATTACCGGAACGGGCGCCCGCGCGGCGGGCGTCACGCTTTACAACAGCAGCACGCTGATCAATTCGGGGGCGGTCGATGGCGATGCCGGCGTTTATGACGCTCATGGCGGCGGCATCACCAACATGGCCGGCGCCACGATCGCCGGCCAGAGCTATGGGATCTTTGGATCACTAGGCGCCGTCACGATCGACAATGCAGGCGCGATCGGCGCCAGCGCGGCGGGTGGCCAGGACATTTACCTGCTCGGTGGCGGAAATATCACTAATGAGACCGGCGGCACGATCTCCGGTGGCGGCGTGGGAATTTTGACAGGCTTCGGCTTGCTCACGCTCGATAATGCCGGCGTCATCTCGAATGCGTCCGGAAATGCCGTGGTGATGATGAATGGCGGGACGGTGACGAACGCGGCCACCGGCACCATCACGGGCAATTATTCCGGCATTGGCGGGGGCGGCGCGGTCCTATCTGTCGGCAATGCCGGGACCATCAGCAGCACGGCCCCCGATGGCAATGGCGTCTACCTCTCGGCTGACACAAACACGCTGGTCAATACCGGTCTCATCACCGGCGCCCACGGCGCGTTCTTTACCGGCCAGGACGCGACGCTGGACAACGCCGGCACGGTCATCGGCACGGGCGGGCCCAACGCCGTGGCCATGATCGCTTCCGGCTCCAACCGGCTGATCGTCCATGCGGGCGCCGTTTTCGACGGCACCGTCGAAGCCGAGAGCAGCGCTGCGAACACGATCGAGCTGGCTTCGGGGGCTTCCGCGGGTACTCTCACCGCGCTGGGCAGCGAATATATCGGCTTCCAGACCGTCACCATCGACAGCGGTGCCACCTGGGAGGTGACGGGCAAAGTCGCGGCCTTTGATTTCACCACGATCGAGGGCTTCACGAGCGATGACAAGCTCGATCTCACCAACCTGACCTTCGATGCCGGCGACCATGTCGATCTGAACCATACGACGGATATGCTGACGATCGAGGACGGCACGGACCATGTGCTGGCGACCATCCAGCTGGCGGGCGACTTCACCGGCGACTTCTTCCACCTGTCGAATGACGGCGGCAACTACACGCTGCTGACCGAAGACACGACGCCCTGCTATTGCCGGGGCACCCGGATCCAAACGTCCCGCGGCGAGGTGCCGGTCGAGGAACTGAAGATCGGCGACCTGATCGTGACCCTGGGCGGCGAGGCGCTGCCGCTCAAATGGATCGGGCGGCGCAGCTATCGGGACTGGCTGGCCGTCGGCAACGACGAGGTGCAGCCGATCCTGTTCAAGGCCGGCTCGATCGCGGACGGCATCCCGGCGCGCGACCTTTACGTCTCGCCCGAGCATGCGATGTTCATTGACGGCATGTTGATCCCGGCCCGGCACCTGGTGAACGGGGCCTCGATCGGGAAGATGCGGGGCGTCGAGGAGATCGACTATTTCCACCTTGAGTTCGACCGCCATGCGGTGATCTTCGCCGAGGATGCCCCGGCGGAGAGCTTCGTCGACGATGACAGCCGGATGTTGTTCCACAATGCACAGGAATACCGCCGGCTCTATCCCGACGAGCCGCCGCGTCGGACCGAATTCTGCGCCCCGCGCGTTGGGGGCGGCTCCGCGCTGGAAACGGTGCGGCGCCGGCTGTGCGACCGCGCTGGGCGATTGCGGCCGAATGGGACGGCTTTGCCAGACGGTGTCCGGCGGGGTTTCGTGGACCGCGCCAGCCGTTCAGGGGTCGAGGGTTGGGCGTTGGCTGCGGATCGGCCGGCCGTGCTGGCGATCCTGCTGAATGGAGCCGTGATCGGCCAGACAACCGCCGGGCTTTACCGTGCCGATCTCGCGGCCGCCGGTATTGGCGGCGGACACTGCGCCTTCCGGTTTGACCTGCCGCCGGGTCTGTCGGCCGATACCGCTCACCGGATCGAGGTGCGCCGTGAGCACGATTGGACCCTGCTGCAAGGCGCCCCTGTGACGCTAAAACCGCCTAGTCAGCCATCTTCATCTCTTCGTGCCTGAGACGCGTTCCCTCGCCGCGCCGGACGAAGAAAGCGCGCTCGTCCGCGATACCGTTGTTCGAGGTATCGGAACTCAATACGGTCAGGACAGAGCGGGGAGCGACAAGGGGGGACCACGTCGATGCGGGGATTGAAGGATAAGGTCGTGGTCGTTGCCGGCGGGGCGACCGGCATCGGGGCGGCGACGGCGCTGCGTGTCTCCCAGGAAGGCGCCTCGGTCGTCATCGGCGACCTCAACCTCGGCGCTGCCCAGGCACTCGTCGACACGATCGTCGCAGAGGGCGGCAAGGCCATCGCCGTCGAATTCGATATCGGCGACGACGCCTCGGTGAAACGGCTCGTCGGCGCGGCGGTCGACGCCTATGGCGGCCTCGACGGTATGCATGCCAATGCCGCCAATATGGGGCTGCTGAAGACGGACGGCGACGCGGTCGATATCGCGCTCGATGTCTGGGACCAGACGATGGCGATCAATCTGCGCGGCTATCTTCTGTGTACCCGCCATGCCGTTCCGGCCCTCCTGGCGCGCGGCGGCGGCGCCATCGTCTACACCTCCTCCGGAGCAGCCTATGTCGGTGAGCCGGCGCGCCTGGCCTATGCGGTTGCAAAGTCGGGCATCAATGCGCTGATGCGCCATGTGGCGTCCCGCTGGGGCAAGGACGGCATCCGGTCCAACGCCATCGCCCCCGGCGTGGTGATGACTGAGAACGCGCTCGCGAACATGCCGGCCGAGAGGAAGAGCATGCTGCTGTCCCAAACCCGCAGCGCGCGGCTGGGGCGCACATCCGACATCGCCGCCATGGTTGCGATGCTGATGTCTGACGATGGCGACTGGATCAACGGTCAGGTCGTCAGCGTCGATGGCGGTATCACGATGCGCGGATAATGGCGGGTCGGAATTTCAGGCTGTTGCTGAATTGAGCCGCCTTGTATCCTCAGGCGTGGGAAGAGCCGCAACGAACGGCTAGGCGATCGGTGAGCTGATGCAGAACGATTTTGCCATTCGGGGGGGAACGGTCATCGACGGAACCGGGGCCCCGAGCCTGCGGGCCGATGTCGGGATCCGCGACGGCCGGATCAGCGAGATCGGGCCCAGGGTCGAAGGCCGGCGGGAGGTCGATGCCTCGGGCCAGCTCGTGGTGCCCGGCTTCATCGATATTCACACGCATTACGACCCACAGGTCCTTTGGGACCCGGCGCTATCGGCCTCGGCGACGCACGGCATCACGTCCGTCGTTGCCGGCAATTGCGGCTTCAGCATCGCGCCCGCCAGGCCCGAGGGCCGCCCCACCCTGATCGGGACCTTGGAGAAGGTCGAGGATATGGACGCCGCGACCCTGGAGGCCGGCGTCGAGTGGGATTTCGAGACCTACGCCGATTATCTCGATGCCGTCGCGCGGCGGCGGCCCGGAATCAATTTCGGTGGCTTCGTCGGGCACACCGCCGTCAGGCTCTATGTCATGCGCGAGGCGAGCTATGAGCGGGAGGCGACCCCGGGCGAGATAGCGGCAATGAAGGCCATCGTCGCCGAGGAGATTCGCGGCGGCGCGCTCGGCTTCTCCACCGATCGCGCCGGTTTCATCCTGGGCCATGGCGGGCGGCCGGTTCCGTCGGTCGTGGCCAGCCAGGCGGAAACCGAGGCGCTGATGTCGGTCACGGCCGAGATCGGGCAGGGGATCGTCCATATCGCGCCGGGCGAGGATTGCGCCTGGCTGGCGCCGTTCCAGAAGTCCTTGGGCCGCACGGTCAACTGGTCGGCGATCCTGACCTACCCGCCTGGCAGCGGGCGCCAGCCGGCGAGCGAGAAACTCGCGTTGCTGCAAAGCATTCGCCGGGATGGTGGGGATTTGTGGGGCCAGGTGACCTGCCGGCCGATCCTGCAGCTGATCTCCCTGCTCGATCCTTATTCCTTCTCCTACATCCCGGCCTTCGCCGCGGTGATCGCCGCGCCGAGGGGCGAGCGCCGGCGCTTCTACGCCGACCCGGCGTGGCGTGCGCAGGTCAAGC
>DATBAZ010000136.1:0-3803 GCA_036271255.1 Alphaproteobacteria bacterium | reverse complement strand
AGACGCAACAGCTCAAGGTCGGCGCGGCTTTCACCGAAGAGCTGAGCGCGGTGAGCACGGATGGGCGGAAGAAGATTCTGACGGCGATGGAGAAGCAAGGGCAACGCTGGCGGCCGACACCCGGCCATTGACCAAGCCCGCCCGGCGCGCCAAGAAGACGGTGCGCCCTTCACGGACGCGCGACGATCGCCATCATAGGACCCAGACATGTCAGCAACGGTTAACCGCAAGCGTTCGATGAGCATGCTCGCCGCGGCGGGCTTCACCCTGATGCTGGCCGGATGCAGCACCTATCATGCCGCCACCAGCGGAAACTTCTCCACCGCACGGCTGACCAGCGCCGGCGGCGGGGCGGGCATTCCCTTCCAGGTCGACGGCTCGGTTGCCGGCATGCGCGGCGCGCCGCTGGCAACGGCGGTCGCCGGAGCCATGCCTGCGACCGTGGCGGGAACGGCGGTCCATTACACCGCCTGCGAGCCCTACACCGAATGCGCCGGCGATCATCTGGTCTGGACCTTCGGCCCGCCGGCGGCGCGGCCGGCCTCGGCCTATCCGCCGGCGCTGGGCACGAACGTCAACTGGTTCGGCGACTACGAGCCCTCGCCCACGAATGTGAGCGTCAAGGTGGCGCTGTTCCAGAACGGCGAACCCGTCGCCAGCATTTCCGGCCAGACCGATGCGGCAAACCCGAGCGATCCCGCCTTTCAGGCCTTGATCGCCAAAATGGCCTCCGAGGTAATGGGCGGGCCCGACGTCTTCGACAATACCGGCCTTCCTTAACCTGCCACCGCCCGCGCGATCGCGAACGCCACCGAGGCGGCAAGACCGCCGATCACCACCGTCTGCAGGGCTGAGCGCAGCGCACGGCCGCCGGTCAGCTGACCCTTGACCCCGCCGAACAGGGCGAGTGCGATCAGGGTCAGCAGGATCGACGCCTGGAGCGCGCCGGCGATACCGTGCATCAGCATATAAGGCAGCAGGGGGATCAGCCCGCCGACGATATAGGACAGGCCGATCGTCAGCGCACGGGCCGGCGCGCGCGCCGCGTCCGGTTTTTCCAGCCCCAACTCGAACCGCATCATGAAATCGACCCAGCGATGGCGGTCGCGCGCCAGAGCCTCGACCACCGTGTCGGCCGTGGCGCGGTCCAGCCCCTGCCCGGTCAGGATCAGCCGCACCTCCCGCCGTTCCTCGTCCGGCGTTTCCTCTGTCTCACGCAGTTCCCGGCGGTATTCAGCCCGGTAATGCTCGGCGTCGGTGCGCGCTGCGAGATAGCCGCCCAGCCCCATCGCCACCGCCCCGGCGGCGATCTCAGCCAGGCCGGCGGTCACGATCACGCCGCTGCCGACGGCCGCCCCGGTCAGGCCCGCGGCCAGCGCGAAGGGCACGGTCAGCCCGTCCGACATGCCGATGACGACATCGCGGACGGTGTCCGAGGCCAGGAAATGGAATTCGGAGTGGGCGGCTTTGGCCATTCTCGGGTCTTTCCGGTGGAAGATCAGATTGACGGAGGCGCCGCGGGCGCGCAAGCAATCCACACGCAAAAGGGAGGATGATCTTGCTCGTCACGCGTAGCTTAGCCGTTCTTGCCTTTCTCCTTCTCGCCGCCTGCGCCTCGCGCCAGGCGCCCCCTGATCATTTGCCGCCGGCGGCCGCGTCGATCGACTGGAACGCAGCCAAGGCCATCACCGTCAAGATGACCGATTTCGACTTCACCCCCAGCAAGGTCAACTTCGAGGCCGGCCAGCCGGCGAAGCTGACCCTGGTCAATGACGGCACCGACCGGCACGATTTCTCCGCGCCGGCCTTCTTCGCGGCCGCGTCGCTGCGCCAGGGCAGCACTGGCCCCGCCGGCGGCAAGATTTCGCTCGCCAAGGGGCAATCGGCCGAGATCGACCTGGTGCCGGGCGCGCCGGGCGCCTATCCGCTGACCTGCACCGAATTCCTGCATGATATGTTCGGCATGACCGGCACAATCACTGTCACAGCCGCATCACATTGAACGACTAGTGTCGCGCGACACACCGAAAGAGGGACTTCAGCCATGATCACCGTCTATCACCTCGAAAACTCCCGCTCCGAACGGGTCATCTGGCTGATGGAGGAGTTGGGCCTGGCCTATAATCTCGAGCGCTTCGACCGCGAGCCGACGATGCGGGCGCCGGATTCGATGAAGACGATCAGCCCGCTGGGCAAGGCCCCGATGATCAAGGACGGCGAGACGGTGATCATCGAATCCGGCGCAATCATCGAATACATCACCAACCGCCATGGCGGCCGGCTGGCGGTGGGGGTGAACTCGCACAATTACGGCCGCTATCTGCAGTGGATGCATTTCGCCGAAGGCACGGCGATGGCGCGCTTTATCCTGAACCTGTTCGTCGGCGGCTTCTTCCCGGGCATCGACCCGGATTCCCCGCTGGTCGGCATGGCCAAGCAGAGCAGCGCGGAAATCCTCGGTTATCTGGAGAGCGAGCTGGGCAAGAGCGCCTATTTCGCCGGTTCCGACTTCACCGCCGCCGACATCATGATGATGTACTGCTTCGGCATCGTCCGCAGCCCGGTGATGAACGCCGACATGACGCAATACCCCAACATCGCCGCCTATCTCGCCAGGATCGAGGCCCGCCCCGGCTATCAGAAGGCCATGGCGATCGCCAATCCGAAGAAAGCGTAAAGGCTAGCCGCTGGTCAGCTCCGTATCGATCGGCGCCTGGTCCAGCTCCACCCCGGCGGTCTCCAGCAGGCGGCTCACGGTCATGTAGAGGCCGATGACCAGGATCAGGTCGACCACAGCCTGGTCCGACAGGTGCGCACGCACGGCGGCGAGCGTGGCGTCGCCGGCGCGGACGTTGAGGATCACGTCGTCGGCGAATGCCATCACCGCTTGCTGCACCCGGGTCAGGACCGGGTCGGCGCTGCCGGCCTTAATCGCCGCGATCTGGGCGTCGCTAAGCCCGATCTGCCGGCCCAGCCCTTCATGGTGGAACACCTCGTAGGCCGATTTCGAGATATAGCCGACGCGGAGGATCGCCACCTCGCGCAGAACAGGATCGAGATCCGATGGCTGGTAGAAGCCGCCGGAAAACTGGCCGAAGCCGTTGAACACCGGCTCCGACGCGTTGGCGACCATCCGCATGATGTTGATCGGCGCTCGGGCCAGAGTGGCCTTCACCGTTTCCGACAGCTTGGCCGGGTCGGCATAGGGGATGCGGGTCATCTCAGAACTCCAGGCAGATCTTGCCGAAATGCTTCTGCGATTCCTGGTGGCGGAAGGCATCGGCGATGGCCTCCAGGCCGAAGCTGGAATCGATCACCGGCTTGATGCCGGCGGCGGCGATGGCGCGGTTCATGTCGAGCTGGTCCTGGCGGCTGCCGACCATGATGCCGGTGACGCGCAGCTGGCTGGAGAACATGAGATAGGTCTGAACGTCGCCGGCGATGCCGGTCAGCACGCCGATCAGCGCGATATGGCCGCCCATGCGGCTGGCCCACATCGACTGGGTGAGCGTGCCCGGCCCGCCGACCTCGAGCACGTGATCGACACCGCGCCCGCCGGTCATCTCCTTGATCTTCCTGCCCCACTTGGGTTCGGACTTGTAATTGACCACATGATCGGCGCCGAGCGTCTTCAGCCGCTCCAGCTTCTCGTCCGACGAGGAGGTGGCATAGACCGTGGCCCCGGCCATCTTGGCGAATTGCAGCGCGAAGACCGAGACGCCGCCGGTGCCCTGAACCAGCACGAAATCGCCGGGCTTTACCTGCCCCGCCGTCACCAGGCCGCGCCAGGCGGTGAGGCCGGC
>DATBAZ010000135.1:0-2687 GCA_036271255.1 Alphaproteobacteria bacterium | reverse complement strand
CCCATGTCACCGGCATCATCACCGATATCGGCATCGAGCTGGGCAAGCTGCTGTATTGGAACGATCCGCGGCTCACGACCGAGCGACCCGTTCGCGCCAACCGCGGACGACTGAAACTGCTGGGCGTGCTGGTGAGCGCATTTTTCATCGGCGGGACCGGCGGCGCGTTGGGCTTCGCGCGGCTGGGCTACGCGGCCTGCCTGCCGCTGGCGCTGGTACTGGCACTCCTGGCGGCCGCGCCGTTGCTGCAGGACCTCGTCGCATAGACAGGTTCCTACAAACAATGCGCCGTTTGTACACCCGCTGGTAGCATTCCGACGCGATACTCTGGGCGGATAAATCGGGAGTGAGCAGCATGAGCATGAACCAGGATTCCATTACGACCCGCGATGGCGTGCGGATTTTCTACAAGGACTGGGGCAAGGGACAGCCGATTGTCTTCTCGCACGGTTGGCCGCTGTCCTCCGATGATTGGGACGCCCAGCTCATGTTCTTCGTGAGCCACGGCTTCCGGGTCATTGCCCATGACCGGCGCGGCCACGGCCGTTCGACCCAGACCTGCGATGGCCACGACATGGATCACTATGTCGATGATCTCGCGGCGCTCACCGAACACCTGGATCTGAAGGAGGCGGTGCATGTCGGCCACTCGACCGGCGGCGGCGAGGTCGCCCACTACATCGGCCGGCACGGCGAAAGCCGCGTCGCCAAGGCTGTCCTGATCAGCGCGGTGCCGCCCATCATGGTGAAGAGCGCTGCCAATCCCGGTGGCCTGCCGAAGGAGGTATTCGACGGCTTCCAGGCGCAGGTCGCCAACAATCGCGCGCAGTTCTACCTGGACCTTGCGACCGGACCGTTCTATGGCTTCAACCGCCCCGGCGCCAAGGTGTCCGAGGGCGTGATCCGCAATTGGTGGCGGCAGGGCATGACCGGCGGCACCAAGGCGCACTACGACGGCATCGTGGCGTTCTCGCAGACCGATTTCACGCCGGATCTGAAGAAAATAACGGTGCCGACGCTGGTCGTGCACGGCGATGACGACCAGATCGTGCCGATCGCGGATGCCGGTCTGCTGAGCGCGAAGCTGGTCAAGAACGCGACCTTGAAGGTATACAAGGGCTTTCCGCACGGCATGTGCACGACCGAGGCGGCGGCCATCAACGCCGACCTGCTGGCCTTCATCCGCTCTTAAAGGAACCGCGACATGAGCAAGATCATCTATCAGATCGTTCAACACGATGGCGGCTGGGCCTATCGGGTCGATGAGACCTTCTCGGAGACTTTTCCGACGCATGACAGCGCCCGACACGCCGCCGAGCGCGCCGCGCGCGAGCAGGCGGCACCGGGAGAGGCCACGGTCATTTCCTACGAGGATCCGCAGGGCCACTGGCACCGCGAGAATTCGGCCGGGAATGATCGACCCGAGCCCAAGGTCAAGGGCTGACTGTCGCGCCTTCCGGGACAGGGTAAACTCCGGCGTGCACGGGGCGGTGGCGGTCGTCACCAGCCTCGTCACGCGAACACAACGGAGACAACCAATGAAAATTCTATCGAGCGTCCTCTGCGGCGCGGTCGCACTGGCCTGTGTGGGGACGGGCTATGCTCAGGTGCCGCCGGTCGGCGTGTCGGATCAGGTCGCTCTGCTTCAAAGCAGCGATCCGAAACTGGCCGCGAACAAGAAGCTGGTGTTCGACATGTGGCGCGCCATTATCCAAGGCGCGCATACGGAGCTGGCCGAGAAGTACTTCACGAAGGACTACATCCAGCACAACCCGAATGTCGCGACCGGCCGTGACGCCATGGTTCAGTACATGAAGTCGACCCGGCCGGTGAAGCCGATCGAGGCCAGCATCCACTTCCCGGTGGTCGCGATCATGGCCGAGGGCGACAAGGTACTGGTGGCGTCGGTCGCATATTCACCGGACCCCGAGCATCCCGGTCAGAAATATGCCGGCACGCATTTCGATCTGTTCCGCATCGAGAACGGCAAGATCGCCGAGCATTGGGACAGTGTCGCCAAGGATCCGGCGGCGCTGCATTTCAATCCCAACACCGACAGCCGGCCGGACCTGCCCGCCAAGCCCTGATTGTTGCGGCGCAAAGGCGCTGTATGACTCATCGTCCCCGACCTTCGGCAGTATAGTTCGCTGTCGACGGAGGGGGACTGAGATGCGCCTTCGCTTGCTGCCAGAGCTGCTGCTTGGCCTGACCCTGGTGTCCGCGGCGCCAGGCGCGTCCGCGGATGCTGCCCCGCCTGATGCCGCGGCCGCCTGCGGCGCGCGCCCGGACGTCACCTCACTGCGGATGTCGCCGGACGGCGCGAGCGTGGCCTTCATTGCGCCGGCGAAGGGTCAGGGCACGGCCCTCTACACCATGAGTCTTGGGCCGGGCGGTAAACCCAAGGCCGCCGCGGGCGCGGCCGGCAAGCCGTTTCGCATACGCGCCTGCAACTGGGTCGCAAACGATCGACTGGTCTGCGAGCTCTTCGGACTGGTGAAGGACCCGCTCGGTATGCATGGCCTGCTGCCGCTGACCCGGCTCTGTGCGGTCAACGCGGATGGCTCGAATCTGAAGGAGGTCAGCAGTTCGCTGAATTCGAACACTCGCGGTTACCTGCTGTCGGGCGGCAATGTGGTCGACTGGTTGCCCGACCAGGACGGCTCCATCCTGATGGCGCGCGAATATCG
>DATBAZ010000134.1:0-15200 GCA_036271255.1 Alphaproteobacteria bacterium | reverse complement strand
GACGGCGCTGTCGGTGCCCAGAATCGTCGCGCTGCCAAGGATCGTGCCGCTGACGGCGATGCCGCCTGAGGAGACGGTCTCCGTCCCGCCGCTGCCAATGATGGTGGTGCTGGCCGTGGCGCCGGACGAAACCGTCAGGCTGCCCAGCACCGTACCGGCGATGATCTTGCCGCCGGCCGAAACGGTCTCCGCGCCGCCGCCGCTGATAGTGCCGGCGCTGTCGGTGCCGAGAATGGCCGCGCTGGCGCCGCCGGCCAGCGTCGTGCCGATGGCGGTGCCGCCGGAGGAGACGATCGCCCCGCCGCCGCTGCTGACCGTCGTCAGGCTTGCAGTGCCGTTCGCCACGACAGTCAGGCTGCCGAGCACGGTTGCGCCGATCGCCTTGCCGCCGGACGAGACGGTCTCTTTTCCGCCGCTGCTCACGACCGCCCGGCTATCGGTGCCCAGGATCGTGGCCAAGCCGCCGCCGAGTATCATCGTTCCGGTCGCCGTGCCGCCGGATGACACGATCTCCGCGCCGCCGCCGCTGACGGTCGTCAGGCTGGCGGCGCCATTCGCAAGCACCGTCAGGCTGCCGAGCACGGCCGCGCCGATGGCCGTGCCGCCGGAGGAAACCAGCTCCTTGCCGCCGCTGCTGATGGTCGCCGCGGAATCGATGCCCAGGATCGTCGCGCTGCCGCCCGCCAGGACGGTCGCGCCGACCGACTCGCCTGCGGCCGCGATGCTTTCTGTGCCGCCGCTGCCGATGATCGCCGCACTCGCGAAACCGCCGGCCAGAACGCTGAGCGCATTCTTATTGGTGATTGCCAGGCCGGAACTGATGATGCCGGAGCTGACGATGGTCGTCGTCATCCGCCGGCCCCCGGCGCGGAATGAGCGAAACGATGGGCCCGCGCGTCCGTTCCGCGCTTCAGCCGCGCCGATGCCGCGCCTCCGCCAGAGGCGGGGTTTGACAGCGATGCAGACGAAAGCAGCCGGCGGACGAATCCACTCATTTTAAATAAAATACTCCCGATAGGCCGGCGAGAATGCTTCAATCGGTGCCGCGGCTCGCATTACGGAATTTGAAAGGATGCAAGCGACATGCCAGCCCCCTAAGACGTTTAAATCCTTCGGAGTATTCCCTGATAATTCTGCCACTGTAAAAGATTTTTACATAATTTCTCGCCTCTAGAGGTCTAATTATATATCCATAAATAAGAGCAAATTCATGGTGGTTGATGGATTAATATATGGATATTATAGTTTATTATTTAATAATTAACGCCTACGTATCAGGGGATTGCCTAGTTATATTAAATAATCCAAAGGCAATGGGCTATCTGCCCGACACGTTGCGATGTAAAATCGTTGATTAAAACTCATTTATAATTGTATATATTGGAATGACGCCGATCCTGGGGATGCACTTTCCGGCCAGTATGGAATTATCTAGCGAACAGCGGTGATCGCGGCCTTGAGGGCGGCGGTGGTGGCCTCGTCACTGTAGTGCTCTCGCACAAAAGCCAGACAGGCCTCGGACAGGGCCGTGAGCTCTGCTGTATCGCCATGGAGGCGCAAGACCAAGGCGGCGATGTCTTCGGTCGTTTCGGCGATCAGGCCCTGCAGCCTGCCGTCGAGCGCCAAGCCTTCGGCCGCCACCGGCGTCATCACGCAGGGTATGCCCGCGGCGAAGCTGTTCAGCACCTTGCCCTTGATCCCCGCGCCGTAACGGAGCGGCGCGATGGTGAGGCGGACGCGGGAAAACACTTCGTCCAGGTCCGGGACCGTGCCCAGTATTTCGATGTCGGGGCCCACCAGCGCGGTCACGATCTCCGGCATCGCGCTTCCCGCGAGCAGGCAGGGAAGATTTTGCCCGCTCTGCCGGATCAGCGGCATGATCTCCCGGGCCAGGTAGCATGCGGCATCGACATTGGGCGTGTGGCCGAAGCCGGCGATGAAGGCGAGCCCCTGCCGTTCGGCAAGCGGCGTGCCGGTGGCCCTGGTGTCGATGCCCCAGGGCACGACATGTACCGAGGCCTCAGGCACGGACTGGCCGAGCCAGCCGGCCTCGTCGGCCGAGTGGGTCAGCACGGCGCCGGCCTGGAAGGCGGCGGTGCACTCGGCCAGCCTGATCCGCCGGGCGAGCGCCTTGAGCTCGGGCCGTTCCTCGATGTCGCCCTGACGCGCGATCCGGATGTGATGGAGATCGGCGACGCTGTAGATCAGCTTTGCCCGCGGATTGTAATGCCGCGCCAGCGCCAGGTATTTTTCGGCGTTGGACAGGCGATGCAGATAGACCAGGTCGACGCAGCCGCGCTGCCGTTTCAGCACCTCTTCCGGCGTGGCATAGAAGGGCGGGCCGTAAAGCCTCACGCCGGCGGCCCCGAGCTGCGCGACCGCGGCGGCGGCAGGACATTCCTCCTGGGCGGCGGTGAAGCCCACCGAATAACCGAGGTCCTGAAGCGCCCGCATATGCGACAGAATCGCCTGTGAGCCGGCATCGCGCGCAGCATCGGGCACGTCATTGTCGATCACCAATGCCCGCAGACCGGGATCGGTCGCCGCTTGGGCTCCCCCGCGCCGCGTGAATGCGCGGAACGCGGCCCGTGCGGTGCGCGCCCCGTCGAAATCGGCACGCTGCTGCAGGATGCGCTCGGCCTGATCGGTCAGGAAGGCAAGCGCCCGGTCGTGATCGCCCTGGCCCTCAAGCGCGTCGATCGCCTTGGTGACAGCGTCCTCCAGCGCAGTGTCGAAGCTGTCCGAGGGCTCGATGACGAAGGGCGAGCCTGGAATTTCACGCGCGTCGCGCGCGCCGCGGACACGGATGACATGCCGCTCGAGCGGCGCGAGGCCGCCCGGTATCTGGACCTGGAAGGCATGGCGGCCGTCGCCGATCCCGGCCTTCTCGAGGTCGTCCCTATAGCGGTTGGCGAGAACCCGGGCGATCACGCTGCGCTCGTTGAGGATCTGCAGCGCGACGGGCCGGTCAGGCTCGGTGCTGTCCCAGGCCCAGCCTGAGATCATGCCGCGCGTGCAGATGTCCAGGCTGCCGCCCAGCGGCAGCGCCGTTGCCGCTATGGCTTCGGGGTCCGCCGCCACCGCCTCCTCGCTGCCGGGCAGAAGCCAGCCGTCCGACGCCCTGCGCACCTCGATCGCGTGGGAGAGGGCGGGCGAAAGACCGCCGGGCATCGCCCAGTTGAAGGCATGGCGGCCAACCCCGATCCCGGCCTCCCTCAGCCCCTCGCGGAACCGGTCCGCCGTGATCTCACCGATCGCGATGCCGTTGTCATAGACCGTGAGCAGCACGGCGGCGTCGGGCTGGGCCGGGTCCCATGCCCATCCCTGAATCCGGTCGCGCGTGATGCTGTCGACATGGCCCTGCATGGCGCCGCGATCGTCCGGCCCGGCCGTTTCGATGGCGACCGCCTCCAGCGCCGCCTCGGTGCCGGGCAGAAGCCAGCCGCCTGTGTAGCTGCGCACCTCGATCGCGTGGGAACGGCCCGGGGACAGGCCGCCGGGTATCGCCCAATCAAAGGCATGGCAGCCACTGCCGATCCCGGCTTCCTTCAGCCCGTCGCGAAACCGGTCCGCGATGATCTCGCCGATCGGCATGCCGTTGTCATAAACCTTGAGGAGCACGACGCCGTCCGGCTCGGCCGGGTCCCACGCCCATCCCTCGATCCGGTCGCGCGTCACGTTGTCGACATGGCCCTGCATGGGATGAGCATAGATGATCGCCCGCGGCGCCATAAGACTTTGCTGACAATCGCCGTGATTTGATGGACACTCCGGCCGAGAATTCAGCCTCGGAGGAACCGCATGTCTGCACTGCCCGACCATCTGCCGCAGACCGTCGACGGCGCCTCGGCGCATATCTATGCCGTGACCAAGCCGACCGCCGACGACCTGAAGGTGATGGTTTGCCTGGAGGCGGCGGGCCAGGGCTTTTACGGCGCCTTCGCCGAAGCCGCGCCCAACGACGGGGTCCGGGCCGTCTTCAACAAGAACGGGCAGGAAGAGCTGGGCCATGCCCATCGGGTCAGCCGGGCGCTGAAGTTGCTCTACGATGTGGACTACGCGGTGCCCGAGCCGGTGGACAATCCCTATTACGGCCGGCCGAGCGGCGTCGTGCTGTCAAAGGAGATGATCGAGGGCATCGCCAAAAGCGAACTGGCCGGCGACGCGCTGTACGATCTGTGGGCGACAAATCTGGGTCATGAGGAGGCCGGCCGCCTGCTGCGGCTCAACGGCCGCGAGGAAAAGGGCCACGGCGAGCGCATGTTGCGGGCAGCCACGCTGCTGTAACGGCAGGGCTGGAATTGTCGATTTATTTGACAGTTGGTCGGGGTGCCCCCTTGAGAATCGTTTCAGCGCAATAACTTGCTAATATGGCGTGGTTCTTGCACAGTGACGTTCATGACGATGATTTCATCCTTGTCCCGCTTTAGGCATGGCCTGGTTCGTGCCGCGATTCTGGTTGTCGTGGCGGCAGGCCTGCTCTCCGCTGGAACACGCGGCGCAGCCGGCGCTCCGATCACGCTGGGCAGCGCGTCGAGCTACGGGCTTCTGCTCGGCACCAACGAAACGCTGACGACCAACGGCCTCAAGGTCACCGGCAATCTCGGCCTCAGCGCCAGCGACAAGGTCGCGCTGACCGGAAATCTGACTGTCACCGGCAACGCCTATATCGACGGCACGCCGACCGTCAGCGGCAGCGGCTCCTACACGGTGGCGGGCAGCATCGTCACCCAGTCGATGACCGCGATCGATGCGGCCGCCAACTCGGCATCGACCACCGCGGGCGCGCTCACCGCCAATCTGTCCGTCTCCGGCAGTGCGATCAACGTCACCAGCAGCAGCAACTCGATCGTGATCAAGGCGATAACCAACGCCAGCGAGAACGTGCTGACCATCAGCAGCCTCGCCCTCTCCAACGGGTCGATCACCTTCGACGACAACGGCTATAGCAACGCCAAGTTCATCGTCAACGTGACCGGCGGCTTCTCGATGACCAACGCCGCGCTGATCAAGGGCATTAACGGCGCGTCAGGCGACGACATCATCTTCAATATCGAGGGCACCGGCTCGACCGTGAACCTCACCGGCAACAGCTCGACATCGCTCCTCGGCACGATCCTGGCGCCGCAGCGCAACGTCACCATCGGCGGCGGCGGCAACCTGACCGGCTCGCTGATCGCCGGCGTCAAGAATGCGGGAACGTCCTATACGGTGACGCAGTCGAGCAGCGGCTACAACATTACGAGCCTGGGCTACACGCCGCGCACGACGAGCACGCCGGAGCCTTCGTCGATGGCGCTGTTCGGCGCCGGTATCTCGGCCCTGATCGCCGCGCGCCGCCGGCGCCGGAAACCCTGACCTTCCTTTACTGAGTGAGCTGTGCCGGGACGGTCTTGCCGTCCTGGGTCAGCGACAGGCTGCGCGCGCGGCCGTTGCCGTCGGTCTGGAAGATGACCGTGCCGTTGACGACGCGCAGGAAAAACTGGTCGTCACCCATGAAGAACAGCTCGGCGCGCGGCTGGCCGGTGCCCTGGACATAGAGCTTGTTGCCGTCGCGCGTCACGTTGAGCGCGAAATTCTCATTCACCTCATAATGGCCGATATAGGCATCCAGCTGGGCCGGCTTGATCTCGGCCTCGCGGTGCAGCGTCCGCAGCGGCGAGTCCTTGTCCAGGATATGGACGCCGATATCGTCGATCGTATTGGCCGAGTTGGACAGCACGACGACGCCGATCCGCTTCTTCGGCACATAGCCGACGAAGGCGCGATAGCCGGCGGTCTGGCCGTTCTCCCACACCATCTCGACACCGTGCAACGTGGCGACATGCCATCCGATCGCCGCCTTCAGCTCCAGATACTGGGTCTGGCGCTGGTCCTTGACCATCTCCACCATCGCCGGCGCCAGCGGCGACGGGGTGAGCCCGATATTGGCGGCCAGGAAGTTCAGCAGATCGTTGGCGGTCGAGCGCATGCCGCCCGCGCCCGGCAGGGTCGGCAACTGCTCATGCGGCACCGGCTGCAGATGCGAGTCATAACCGGCGGAGTACTTGTCCTTCTCCTCCAGCGACGGGGCGAAGTGGGTGCTGGTCATCTTCAGCGGCCCGAAGATGCGGGATTTCAGCACCGTCTCGAAATCAGTATGGGCGGCATCGGCGACCGCGAGGCCGAGCAGCTGATAACCGGCGTTGGAATATTGATAGGCGGTTCCGGGGTCGCGGGTCAGCTCATAGGCCGCGACCGACTTCAGGAGCTGGTCCTGGTTCATGTCGGCGTTGGGATCGTTGAGATTGGTCGCCGCGACGTTGGGCACCATGTTGGGCAGCCCGGAGGTGTGGGTGGCAAGGTCGAGCAAGGTGACCGGCTTGCCGCCATGCTGGGACATGGTGGCGCCCGACGGCAGGTATTTCGCCGCCGGATCGTTCAGCGACAGCTCCTTGCGCTGTGCCGCGTCGGCCAGCGCCAGAGCGGTGAAGACCTTCGAGACCGAGCCGATCTCATAGATCGTGTCGCCATCGACCTGATCGTCATTGCCGACCTGGGCCGGCCCGCGCGCGAACAGGCGGTGGCCGGCCGGCTCGACCACGCCGACGATCAGCCCGACACTGTCATGGAAGGTGACGACCCGGTCGTCGACCATGCGCTGGATATCGATGTCGCTCGGCAGGTCGGAGGGCAGCACCGGCTGGCCGGCCTGGGGCGGCGGCGCGAGGCGCGGGGGCGGGGCCGCACCCGGTTTCTTCGCAGGCGGGGCAGCCGCGGCGACAGCAGCCATCAACACCGAAACGGCGGAGACGGCCAAGCCGAGGCGAAGAATTTTAGACGGCCGGACTGCGCTCACCGATAAAAACTCTCTCCAAACTTGCCAGCATCCATCGTTTTCGCCCATGCTAGCGGCCATATATCGGCCAGGGGTGCTTGCCGGGCTTTCCGGCTTGCTGAGATCATACCCGTTGAACCTGATGTGGGTAATGCCACCGCAGGGAGTACCAAGCTTTATGACCACGGCTACGCATTCATCAACAGGAAAAACCGCCATTGTCGGCGGCGGCGTGATCGGCTTGGCTATCGGCTGGCGGCTGGCCGCGGCCGGATGCAAGGTCGAGATCTTCGAGCGCGGCGCCGCCGGCCAGGGCGCAAGCTGGGCCGCCGCCGGCATGCTGGCCGCCGGGTCGGAGGTCGAGCCCGGCGAACAAGCGCTGTTTCCCCTGCTGCGCCATTCCCAATCGCTGTGGCCGGCCTTCGCCGCCGAACTGGCCGAGGCCAGCGGGATCGATGTCGAGCTCCGCACCGAGGGCACCATCTCCGTCGCCCTGACGCAGGACGATCTGGGCCATCTGCGGCAGACCTTCGCCCTGCAGCAGCAACTCGGCGTCACATCGCGCTGGCTGACCCGCGCCGAGGCGCTTGAATGCGAGCCGTATCTCAATCCCCGCCTGCCCGGCGCCCTGCTGGTAAAGGGCGACCACCAGGTCGAGAACCGCATCCTGGTCGCGGCGCTGAGGAGCGCCTTCGCCAGGGCCGGGGGCGTGCTGCATGAGGAGATGGGCGCGGTCGCGGTCCGGACTGCGCGCGGCCGCGCGGTCGGCGTCACGGCACAATGTGTCGAATATCCTGCCGATACGGTGATCGCCGCCGCCGGCGCTTGGACGCCCGACGTGACCGGACTGCCGGCCCCGGACTGCCCGCCGGTGCGGCCGGTGAAGGGGCAGATGCTGGCGCTGCAGATGGATCCGGCGGCGCCGATCCTGACCCATGTGCTGTGGACGCCGAAGGCCTATCTGGTGCCGCGCCGCGACGGCCGCCTGCTGGTCGGCGCCACGACCGAGGAGCGGGGCTTCGATACCGCGATCACCGCGGGCGGGATGCTGTCGCTGCTGGAATCGGCCTGGCGCGCGCTCCCCGGCGTGGAGGAGCTGCCGCTGATCGAAAGCTGGGTCGGCTTCCGCCCCGGCTCACGCGACGACGCGCCGATCCTGGGCCTGACCGGCACGGAAGGGCTGGTCCTGGCGACCGGCCATCACCGCAACGGCATATTGCTGACCCCGGCCACCGCCGACGCCATCGCGAGATTGGTGCTGACCGGCGAGATCGACCCGGCCATCGCGGAATTCGGGCCTGCCCGCTTCGCGCGCCCAGATTCGGCAATGCCCGACACGACGAGGACGAAGACATGGATATCTGCCTGAACGGTGCCCCCCACCGCTTCGACGGTTCGAGCCTGATCGAGTTGCTGGCGGCCCAGGCCATCGACGAGAGCAGGAAGGGTGTCGCCGTCGCGATCAACGAAGAGATCGTGCCGCGTGCCGAATGGGCGACCGCGGTGCTGAAATCCGGCGACACGGTCGAGATCGTGCGCCCGCATTCCGGAGGCTGAGATGTCGAAGATCGATGCGCCGCTGGTCCTGACCCCCGTGTTGACCATTGGCGGCGAGAATTTCGGCTCTGCCCTGATGGCCGGCACGGCCGGCTATCCCAACCGGCAGGTGATGCTGGACGCGCTCGACGCCAGCGGCGCCGAGATCGTCACCGTCTCGATCCGCCGCGCCGACCTCAACGCCCCGCGCGAGAGCCTGATCGACCTCTTGGGCGGCAAGTACCGGCTGCTGCCCAACACGTCGGGCTGCGCCACCGCCAAGGACGCGGTGCTGACCGCCGGGCTGGCGCGCGAGGCGCTGGGCACCAACTGGGTGAAGCTGGAGGTCGTGGCCGACCGCGAGACGCTGTACCCTGACGCTGAGCAATTGCTGAAGGCGGCCGCCACCCTGGTCGGCCAGGGCTTCGCCGTGCTGGCCTACAGCAACGACGATCCGGTGGCCTGCGAGCGGCTGGCAGACATCGGCTGCGCCGCGGTGATGCCGCTGGGCGCACCGATCGGTTCCGGCCTCGGCATTCTGAACCCGTTCAATATCGAGACGATCTGCCGGCGCCTCACCACCCCGGTGATCCTGGACGCCGGCATCGGCACTGCGTCGGACGCGGCGCGCGCTATGGAGCTGGGCTGCTCAGGCGTGCTGCTGAACACCGCCATCGCCAAGGCCGACGATCCCGTCGGCATGGCCGCCGCCATGCGCCTGGCCGTCGCCGCCGGCCGCGCCGCGCGGCAGGCCGGCCGCATTCCCAAGCGCCTCTACGCCGAGGCCTCGAGCCCGGAGCTGGGCCTGATCGGCTCGTGATCCTCCCGGCTCCGATCCTCATTATCACCGATCGGACGCAGTGCGCCGAGCCGCTCGAGGCGCGGGCCGCCGCCCTGTTCCGCGGCGGATGCCGGTGGCTGTCGGTGCGGGAGAAGGATCTGTCCTCGTTCGAACGCTACGAGCTGCTGGAACGGCTGATCGCTGTCGCCAAGCCT
This sequence comes from Alphaproteobacteria bacterium, assembly GCA_036271255.1. GTDB lineage: Bacteria > Pseudomonadota > Alphaproteobacteria > BOG-932 > Roseiterribacteraceae > BOG-932. The sequence continues at coordinate 5,851 of DATBAZ010000134.1, read as the reverse complement.
TTCGGGGCGGTTGTCGGGGTGCATGACGATCTGGACGCGGCTATCGCCTTGAGGATCCCGTTGCACCTGCCGGCTGACGGCGATGTCGCGGCAGCACGGCAGGTGCTGGGCGATGTCCTGCTGGGCAAGTCCTGCCATGACGCGGCCGAACTCGCCGCCGCGGCCCGGGATGGCGCGGATTACGTCACGCTGAGCCCGTTTTTTCCCAGCGCCAGCAAGGCGGGATACCGGACGAACCTGAATTTGCCCGCCATTGCCGCCGCCGGCGCCTTGCCGGTTTTGGCGCTGGGTGGGGTTACCCGTGAGACGTTGCCTCAGGTCTCAGGGGTCGCGGGCGTTGCCATCATGGGTGAGGCGATGCGGATAGCGGAGTCGGAAGGCTGGTTCAGGAGCCTTACGACGGCTTCGGCTCTTTCACATACGGCGTGAAGGCGCCGAGCTGGCAGACCTGGCCGGTGCGCAACACGCGGATCAGCTCGACATTCTCGCAATATTTGGGCAGGCCGCTGTCCCAGACGAAACCGTCCTGCCGTGTCAGGGTCGAGCAACGATTGGTGAGCGTGTTCAGCCAGACCTTCTTGCCGTTCATGTAGAACAGGATCTGGTGATCGTTCAGCACCTCGGTATGGTCGATCCGGTTGACCTCCAGGCACACCGGCTTGCCGTTCTCGTCGAGCGCCAGCGCCGCCGGTGCAACCGGCAGCGTCAGCGCCACGGCGAGCGCGATAAGGCTAGTCTTCACGATGGTCTTCCCCCTTTTTGCTTCCTTAAGAACGCCCGGGCACCTTCTGATAGGGCGTGAATTCGCCGAGCTGGCAGACTTGGCGCGTGTTCAGGACCGTGATCGCCTGCGCATTGGAACAGAAAGTCGAGAAGCCGGTCGGCAGGACGAAGGCCTCCTGATAGGGCAGCGTGGTGCAGATATTGTTCAGCGTGTTCAGCCAGACTTTCCTGTCCTTCATATAGAACAGGACCTGCCGGTTGTTCAGCACGTGGGTGTGGTCGATCTCGGTGGCATCGATGCAGGCGCCGCTCGTCTGCACGGCCATCGCGGGCGCGGCAGTGGCAAGGAGCGCCGCAAGCGCAACGAAAGCCGCTGTGCCGCGCGGGATAAGGCTACCATTGGACGTATAGGACATGTCGCTTCTCCTTCCGGATGAACATCCCGCCGCTTGGCGATCGGACGTCGCGACGGTCACGCGTACCTCTCAATCCGACAATCTTACCGCTGCCTTTATTCCCAAACCCGATCCTAAGAAGTAACATAAGCGAGCGCCAGCTTTTGTCATCGGGGACTATCAGCCGGCGCCAAGAGACCTTGGTATGATAATTAACGATTCAGCCGCGCTTTTCCGGCGGCCGGGCGGGGAAGGCCCTTACTGCGCAGGCGATTTGCCGGGATCTTCGGCCGGCCCCTCATGATATCCAAACGTTACCTGCTCGCCGGCATCGCGGGCCTGGCTGTCGTCGGCTGGCTGGTTTTCGGGCACGGGGCGGCCGACAGGCCGGCCGGGCCGATATCGCAGCCGGTCCCCGTCACCGCGGCCCAGGTGGTGGCGCGCGACGTCGCGCTCAACCTGACCGGCATCGGCACGGTCCAGGCCTACAATACCGTCACCATCCGCGCCCGCGTCGATGGGGAGCTGGTCGAGGTCGCCTTCCACGAAGGCAGCGATGTCAAGAAGGGCGACGTGCTGGCCCGGATCGACCCGCGCCCGTACCAGGCCGCGCTGGACAACGCGCTGGCGACCCTGGCCAAGGACCAGGCCGCCCTGGCCAATGCCAGGCGGGACCTCACCCGCTATCAGGACACGGCCGGCAAGGGCTATTCCTCGCGCCAGCAGCTCGACACCCAGACGATGACGGTGGCAACGACCGAGGCCCAGATCCAGGCCGACCAGGCGACGATCGAGAATGCCCGGGTGCAGCTCGGCTATACCACCATCACCGCGCCACTGGACGGCGTCACCGGAATCCGGCTGATCGACCAGGGCAACATCATCCATGCCGGCGACGCCGGCGGGCTGGTGGTCGTTACCCAGCTTCAGCCGATCTCGGCGATCTTCACCCTGCCGCAGAGCGAGCTGCCGCTGATCGCGGCGGCCCGCGCCAAGGGCACGCTGACCGCGGTTGCGCTGGACGGGGAGACCGAGCTGGACCAGGGGACGCTGGCCCTGGTCGACAACCAGATCGATCCCAACACCGGCATGGTCAAGCTGAAAGCCAATTTCCCCAATGCCGGGCGGACGCTGTGGCCCGGCCAGTTCGTCACTGTCCGGCTGCAGGTCGGCACGGTGCATGACGGGCTGACGGTCGCCTCCCGCGTGATCCAGCGCGGCCCTAAGGGGCCCTTCGCCTTCGTAGTCAAGCCGGACAACACGGTCGAGATGCGGTCGATCGAGACCGGACAGGACGATCGCGGCCAGACCTTGGTGACCAAGGGCCTGAACCCTGGCGAGCGCGTGGTGGTCGACGGGCAGCTGCGGCTCCAGCCCGGCACGGCTGTCCAGGCGACAGAGGATAAGACTGCCGCCGCCGCCCCCTTTGGCGAACCTTCCGCCCAGGCCCGCTGACGCCGTGGGCTTTTCAAAGACCTTCATCGACCGGCCGATCGCCACCGCCCTGTTGATGGCGGCGATCCTGCTGTCGGGCATCGTCGCCTTCGGCCAGCTGCCGGTCGCGGCGATCCCGAAGGTCGACTACCCGACCATCCAGGTGTCGGCGGTTCTGCCCGGCGCCGATCCCGAAACCATGGCGTCGTCGGTGGCGACCCCGCTGGAACGCCAGTTCTCGCAGATCGCCGATCTGACGCAGATGACCTCGACCAGCACGCTGTCGAACACCACGGTCTCGCTGCAGTTCGACCTGTCGCGCAATATCGATGCCGCGGCCCAGGACGTGCAGGCGGCAATCTCGGCCGCCGGCGGCCAGCTGCCCAAGACCCTGCCCAACCCGCCGACCTGGCGAAAGGTGAATCCGGCCGACCGGCCGATCCTGCTGTTCGGCATGACCTCGGACGTGCTGCCGCTCGACGTCCTGGACGACCTGACCGACACCAAGCTGGCGCAGCAGCTGTCGCAGATACAGGGCGTTTCCCAGGTCTTCATCTTCGGCGAGCAGAAGCCAGCGGTGCGCGTCCAGGTCGATCCGGCGCGGCTGGCCAACCAGGGCCTGTCGCTGGAGGATGTCCGCGCCGCCGTCGCCGCCGCCAGCGTCGATGCGCCGAAAGGCACGTTCGACGGCGCCTATCAATCCTCAACCATCGCCGCCAACGACCAGATCCTGAACGCCGACGGCTATCGCAAGCTGATCGTCGCCTACCGCAACGGCGCGCCGGTCAGGATATCGGATGTCGGCACCGCGCTGGACAGCGTCGAGAATGTCCAGCTCGCGGCCTTCGTGAACGCGCATCGCGGCATCACCGTCGCGGTCTTCCGCCAGCCCGAGGCCAACGTCATCACCACCACGGACGCGGTGAAAGCCGAGCTCGCCCGGCTGTCCAGCTTTCTGCCGCCATCGGCGCATGTCGAGATCCTGGCCGACCGCACCCAGACCGTCCGCGCCTCGGTCGCCGATGTCGAGATCACCCTGATGATCACCATCGCGCTGGTGGTGATGGTGATCTTCCTGTTCCTGCGCAAAGTCTGGGCGACGGTCATTCCGGCGACCGCCGTGCCGCTGTCGCTGATCGGCACGTTCGGCGCGATGTACCTGTTGGGCTACAGCATCGACAATCTGTCGCTGATGGCGCTGACCATCGCCGTGGGTTTCGTCGTCGACGATGCGATCGTGATGATCGAGAACATCGTCCGCCATATCGAGGAAGGCGACAGCGCCTATGAGGCGGCGGTGAAGGGATCGCGCCAGATCGGCTTCACCATCATCTCGATCACCGTGTCGCTGATCGCGGTGTTCATCCCGCTGCTGCTGATGGGCGGATTGATCGGCCGGCTGTTCCACGAGTTCGCCATGACGGTGACCGTCGCCGTGGTGATCTCCGCTCTCGTCTCGCTGACTTTGACGCCGACAATGTGCGCCCGCTTTCTCGGCAACGACGAAGAGCGTCACGGCAAGCTGTACATGGCGCTGGAGAATTTCTTCGACTGGCTGGTGAGCGGCTACAGCCGGGGACTGCGCTTCGTGCTGGGCCACCGGCGGCTGACGATCCTGTCGCTGCTCGCGACCGTCGCCCTCACCGTCGTGATGTTCCTGACGATACCCAAGGGTTTCTTCCCGCAGCAGGATAACGGGCTCATCATCGGCGCGACCGAGGCGTCGCTCGACATCTCCTTCGCCGAGATGGTGCGCAAGCAGGAAGCGGCGGCGGCGATCGTGCTGCAGGACCCGGCCGTGGCGACCTTGATGTCGTCGGTCGGCTCGGGCGGCGGCCAGACCACCAACACCGGCCGCCTGTTCATCCAGCTGAAGCCGTTCGACCAGCGGCCCGGCGTCACCACCGACGATGTGATCAACCGGCTGCGCCCGAAATTCGCCCAGATGCAGGGTTTCCGCGTCTACGGCCAGTCGTCGCAGGACATCACCGTCGGCACGCGGCAATCGCGCACCCAATACCAGTACACGCTGCAGGACGCCGACATCGACGAGCTGGGCCATTGGGCCAATGTGATGGTCGACAAGATGCGGGCGATCCCCGGCCTGACCGACGTCACCACCGACCAGCAGGACAGCGCGCCGCGCACCGCGCTGAAGATCGACCGCGACACCGCCTCGCGCCTCGGCATCTCGGCCCAGGCGATCGACGACACCCTCTACGATGCGTTCGGCCAGCGCCAGGTCGCGACCATCTTCACCCAGCTGAACCAGTACCATGTCGTGCTGGAGGTCGATCCCAAGTACCAGCAGGACCCGTCGTCGCTGAGGCGGATCTACGTCAAGTCGGCCACCGGCGCGCAGGTGCCGCTCTCCGCATTCGCGGCGGCCGCGCCCTCGACCTCGGCCCTGTCGATCAACCATCAGGGCCAGTTCCCGGCGATCACCATCTCATTCAACCTGGCGCCCGGCGTGGCGCTGGGCGATGCGACGGCACGGGTCGAGAAGGCGGCGCGCGATGCGCATATGCCGGCGACGGTGACGCCGACCTTCCAGGGCAACGCCCAGGCCTTCCATGACTCGCTGTCGACGATCCCGCTGCTGATCGCGGCGGCGCTGGTCGCGGTCTATATCGTGCTGGGCATCCTCTATGAGAGCTTCATCCACCCGCTGACCATCCTGTCGACCCTGCCCTCGGCCGGCGTGGGCGCGCTGCTGATGCTGTGGCTCTTCCACTATCCGCTCGACATGATGGCGCTGATCGGGATCATCCTCTTGATCGGCATCGTCAAGAAGAACGCGATCATGATGATCGACTTCGCGCTGGAGGCGGAGCGGCACCAGGGCTTGCCGCCGGCCGAGGCGATCTATCAGGCGGCGCTGCTGCGCTTCCGCCCGATCATGATGACGACGATGTCGGCCCTGTTCAGCGGCCTGCCGCTGATGCTGGGCAACGGCGCCGGATCGGAACTGCGCCGGCCGCTCGGCTTCGCCATCGTCGGCGGACTGATCCTGTCGCAGGCGCTGACCCTGTTCACGACCCCGGTGGTCTATCTCTATCTAGATCGCTTCAGTAACCGCATGAAGGCGCGGCGCCGCAGTCATGCGGAGCACAAAGAGACGGCAGCCCACGCTGAGTCGCCGGGATCGACCTTGCCGGATTCGGGAGCGCACGTGACCCCATGAAGCTCCTCCTGGTCGAAGACAATGAGCGGGTGACACGCTTCGTCGTCAAAGGACTTCAGGAGGCCGGACATACCGTCGACAACGCCGACAACGGTCGTGAGGGTATGTTCCTGGC
>DATBAZ010000133.1:0-3586 GCA_036271255.1 Alphaproteobacteria bacterium | reverse complement strand
AAGACCTGCCGGAATTCCTGCTGCAGCAGGGCCTTCAATTCCGCACCGCTCTTGCAGTTGATATGACCTTCCTTGCTGAGCGGCGAGGCATGGGCCTGGGATTCGAGCGAGGGCGAGCCGATGATCAGCACGCCGTCTTCGCTGAGCGATTCCTTCAGGTTGGCGAGATAGGCGCGTTCGTCGGAGCGGTCGATATGCTCGATGACGTCCAGGCTGTAGATGCCGTCATATTTGTCCTTGAGCGGCCCTTCGACGATGTCGTGGACATGCGCCTCGATCGGCCAGCGCGACGACTGGCGCCGGCGGATGTCCTGAATGAAGAGCGGATCGATATCGTAGGCCACGACCCGGTCGACCTCCTGCTGCACGATACGGGTGCCGAAGGCATCGCCGCAGCCGACCTCGGCGACATGGTCCTTGCCGCTCAGCATCTTGGCGACGAACTTGTAGCGCGCCAGCAGAATGGCGAGGCGGCGGGGGTCGTCGTGATAGACCTGATTGGTCATCAGCCCCAGCTCGGTCAGGCCGTACTGCTCCATAATCTCGGTGCAGCGGTTATATTGCGGCTCCACTGTGCCTTCGCGCGCTGCTTCATCCGGCCTTTCGCCATCCGGGGACGCCGCAATGCCGAAGCGGCGCATGGCATCCTCGGGCGGGGCGGAGGGCAGCCCGCGGCGGGTGCGCCGGCGCTGCCGCACGATACGGCTGGCCGAATACTTATAGGCATCGCGTCCGGCCTCGCCGTCGGCCGTGAAGGTCAGCACGGCGCTGGTCGCCCGGATGCGGTCACGCAGCGCCACCTGCCCGGCCTTCTCGCCGACCAGGTTGGCGATCAGGCACGCAGGCGCCAGGAACCAGCCGGTCGCCAGCAGCAGCGGCACGCCGGTCAGGGGGCGGCGATTGGCCGTGCGGGCGATCCGCATCATCGTCCGCAGGATCCAGAAGCGCATCGTGCTGGCGGGAACCAGCTGGATCGAGACCGGATTGGCGGCAGGGCGCAGCAGGCGCGGGGAATGGTAGCTGAGGTTGGCGGAGAATTCGTCGATCCGCTTGTCGCGATGGTTATAGACGACCACGACGATCCGCCCGCCGTCCTTCATCAGGGGCGCGACGCGGTCGATCGCCTCGTCGGCGCGCACCAGGTCGTTCTCGGCCAGCTCGAGCAGGCACAGATCGAAGCAGCCGAACATCGGCTGATAGATTTCCGCGACCGCGTTGATGAACGGCGTCAGCCGAACGCGCATGGTCCGCTCGCCGTCATCGGCCAGCGAGGCGGTGAAGATCGTCGGCGTGTCCGCCAGCATCAGCACACGCTGACGCGGGTCGTCGAGCACATCGCCGATCTGCTGGATCACGACCCGCATGTCCGGCCAGCGCGGATGCCAGACGCGGACATGCGGGGGGCGGCCGAATACAGCGAAGCGGATGCGGTCGATCACCCAGCGGTTCAGCCATTGGTCGGTCCCGGTCGGGTCGGGGATACCCATCACCCGCCGCCACTCGTCCCGGGTCAGCTTCCGCCCGGTCGCCTCGCGGTGGGCGGCCATGGCGCCCCGCCAATAGGGGTGGTTGCGGTGGGGCTTGGGTATGCGGCCGATCGATGTGCGGACATCCCCCAGAAACGCCGCGATCGACTTTTCCATCGCCGCGGTGCGTTCCGGCGAAACCTCGCCGGCATGGAACAGCACCGAGTGGTTGGCGTTCTCGCGATGCCGCGCCGTGGTCCACCCCGACAGCGTTCCGGCCAGCTGCCGCGGCTCGATCGGCCCGACGCGCAGGAAGCCCGCCTCATGATCGCGCGGCTGCATCTCGACCACGAGATATTCGTCGGAATCCGGCACGATCTCGACATTGCCGCTGGGGCATATCTCGGGGATGAAGGAATAGTCGCAGGACGCGCCGATGACGAAGTCTTCCAGCTCCGGCCGGATGCAGATCATATGCATCAGGTAGAACCGCCCGATCAGCGCCTCGCCGTCCACCCGCCAGAACAGGCGGTTGGTGTGCGCATTGTTGTTCAGCGGATAGTTGACGATGTTGGCGACCGTCGCCGGATGCAGATGCGACAGCGCCCAGCGCATCAAGGTGCGGGACGGCAAGGAGAGCGCACCGGGGGCAGCCAGCATCTGATCCTGCAGCCACGGCATCGCCTCCTGCTCGGCGACCTGGAAATTGCCGACCTGGATGCCGCTGGCCCCGGCCATGACCCGCTTCAGCACATTCCGGAACGAGCCGTCGGCGACGATGTAGTCCGACACCAGCAGGAAGAAGCACGTATCCGTCAGCGCCGGCCCCTCGGCGCGAATGGCCTCGGCATAGGCCAGCGTGATCGTGGTCGAATAGTTGGTGCCGGTGATCAGGTGGTCGATCCGGCGGATATCGACCTTGCAGACCTGGGACAGCAGGCGGAAGGTCGGGTGCTGCCTGAGGAAGGGCTCATCCTCATAACTGGTGAGGATGACGAACTCGCAGGGCAGCATCTCGGCCAACGCCGGCACGTTGCCCGGCGCAAGCATGGTCCGGAGCCCGAATTCGAGGAACTGGCGCACGTAATTGTGCCCCCAGACCGGCACCACGCACTTCACTGCCCTGGGCGGCGGGCGCACGGCGGCTCTCTGCGGTCCCGCCGGCCCCGCCCGGCTTTCGGCCTCGCTCACGATATCGCGCATAACGCCATCAGTCCCGTCGGGTTGCGGTGGACGGGCGCCGCGGCGCGGTCCGCCGCCGGCTGCGTCCGGTACAGGGTCAGCACGACGCTGGAGCACCAGCCGTCCGCTCCGCCCGGGCTTCGCACCGCAAGGTTGCAGAGGTAGCTCAATACCGCCAGACCGGCCCAGGCGATGGCATGGAACGGCAGCATAGCCGGGCGGCTGCCCTGGGCGGCGCGCATCGTCCGGACCATCCGCTGCTGCACCGCGCGGCGGACCGGACCGGCTTCGACGCAGCCATACGCCACGTCCCAGCCGCCGGTCCCGACGGCCCGCTCGATATCGGGCGGGCAGAAAAAGCTGGCCTCGGCCGCCGCCGCACCGGTGACCAGGATGGTCAGCTTGCCATCCGGCTTGAGCGCCGGCGCGATCGCGGCGACCAGACTGGCACCGGACCCGAGTTTTTCGTCGCTGAGGACCATGAGGCAGGCATCGAACCCCTGGCCCAGCTCTGAGCGCGCGCGGTCCAGGACGTGCCCGGCGCTGAGCGCGGTCACGTCCTTCATCGTGGGCCGAAGCCAGTGGGCGAAGCTCCGCGGCTCATCCGCGACGATGAGGACGCGGTCGGCGCCGGCCAGGGCCTTTCGGGCGCGGGCGAAATCCGGTGCGCGCGGGTGCCAGGGCCGCACCGCCGGCGGGCGGCCGGAGACCAGCAGTCTCAGCCGCCATTTGAGAGCGGTCGCGTTCCAACCCGGCCTGTATCCGAACTCGGCATTCGACAAGCCGCCGGTCGTGGCTCGGTGGAGCGCCAGCCCGCCGGCCCAATAGGGGTGATTGCGATGCGGGCGCGGGGTGGACGACAATGCCCCGGCAATCTCGCGGATCGCCGCGTCCGCCTGGGCGGGAACGGCGGAGGCCGGGATGTCGCCGGCATGGAA
>DATBAZ010000132.1:0-20247 GCA_036271255.1 Alphaproteobacteria bacterium | reverse complement strand
GGCCGAAGGCGACCAGATCGGCCTCGCCGCTGGCGATGATGTCCAGCGCCATCCGGCGGTCATAGCCGTTATTGACCATCCAGGCGCCGTCGAACCGGTCGTGCAGCGCCTCATAATCGAACGGGGCATTGTCGCGCGGCCCGCCGGTCGCGCCCTCGACCACGTCGATGAAGGCGAGCCCAAGCGGGTTCAGCTGCTCGACGACATACTCGAATACGGGCTGCGGGTTGCTGTCGTGCGAATCGTTGGCCGGTGACACCGGCGACAGGCGGATGCCGAGCCTGCCGCCGCCGATCTCCCTGGCGCAGGCCCGCATGACTTCGAGCAGGAGGCGCGCGCGGTTCTCGATCGATCCGCCATATGCGTCGGTGCGCTGGTTGGAGGCGTCGCGCAGGAAGGCGTCCAGCAGATAGCCATGGGCCCCGTGAATCTCGACGCCGTCGAACCCCGCCTCCAGCGCCCGGCTGCAGGTCTGGCGGAAATCCTCGACGATCCCGGGCAGCTCATCGAGCAGCAGCGCGCGCGGCATCGATGTATCGATGAAGCCCTCGCCCTCGACGAACACCTTGGCGTTGGCCTTGACCGCCGACGGCGCACCCGGCGGCTGCCCGCCCGGCTGGAACGAGACATGCGACATGCGGCCGGTATGCCAGAGCTGGACGACGATCTTGCCGCCCCGCTCATGCACTGCGTCGGTCACCGCCTTCCAACCGCGCATCTGCCCTGCGGTGAACAGGCCGGGCGTATCGATATAGCCCTGGGCCTCGACCGAGATCTGGGTGGCCTCGGTGATGATCAGCCCGGCCGATGCGCGCTGGGCGTAATACTCGGCATTGAGCGCCACCGGCTCCAGCCGCTCCCCGGCACGGGCGCGGGTCATCGGCGACATCACGATGCGGTTCTTGAGGGCGATGTCGCCCATGCGCGTCGGCTGGAACAGGGCGTCGGGCGCACGTCGGGTGTAGGTCCGTGTCATCGCTGCTTTTTTAGGCTGATTTGAGAGGCGTTATAGTGTCTCTTAATCCAGCCCGCGCTGCCTTTCCAGCGCCTTCGCGCTGGGGTCGCGGCCGCGGAAGTCGCGATAGAGCGCCATCGGGTCGGCGGTGTAGCCCGGCCCCAGCATCTTGTCGCGGAAACGCTGGCCGTTGGCCCGAGTCAGGCCGCCATTCTCCGTGAACCATTCGAAGGCGTCGTCGTCGAGGATCTCGCCCCAGGTGTAGGAGTAGTAATTGGCCTCGTAACCGTTCGCCCAGATATGCAGGAAATAGGGGCTGCGATAGCGCGGCGGGATTTCCGGCATATCGACCTTGTTCTTCGCCAGCGCCGCCGCCTCGAATGTGTCCGGCACCTGCTTCGGCGCATCGGCCTTCAGGCTGTGCCATTCCTGGTCCAGCAGCGATGCACCGAGGATCTCCATCGTCGCATAGCCCTCGCCGTAGGTGCGGGACGCCTTGATCTTGTCGACCAGCGCCTGCGGCATCGGCGCGTTGGTCTTGTAGTGCTTGGCGTAGCTGGCCAGCACCTTAGGATCCAGCGCCCAATGTTCATTGAACTGGGACGGGAACTCGATCACGTCGGTCGGCAGGTTGAAACCGTTCTCCGACGGGTATTGCTTGACCGAGAACATCGCGTGCAGCGCGTGGCCGAACTCGTGGAACATGGTGGTCACGTCGTCGAAGCTGATCAGCGCCGGCTGTCCCGCCGCCGGCTTGGTGAAATTGCCGACATTGACGACGATGGGCTTCACACCGGTGAGCCCGCTGGGATTGTTGACGAAGTTGCACCAGGCGCCGCCCTGCTTGTTCGAGCGGGCGAAATAGTCGGCATAGAACAGGGCCAGCGATTTGCCGTCGGCATCGAACACCTCGAAGGTGCGGACATCGGGCTGGTAGACCGGCAGGTCGTGCCGTTCCTTGAAGGTGAGGCCGTACAGCTCGTGCGCGGCGAAGAACACGCCGTCGTTCAGCACCCGGTCCAGCTCGAAATACTGCTTCACCTCGGATTCATCGACCGCGTATTTCGCCTTGCGGACCTGGTCGGCATAGAACTCCCAGTCATGGGCGGCCAGCTTGAAGCCGCCTTTCTGCTGGTCGATCAGCGCCTGGATTTCGGCGGCTTCCTGCCTGGCCTTGGCCGTGGTGGCCGGCACCAGGTCGGTCAGCAGCTTCTTGGCCGCGGCCGAATTCTTCGCCATCTGTTCGGCCAGCGTGTAGTCGGCGAAATCGGCATAGCCCAGCAGCTTGGCCTTCTGTGCGCGCAGCTGCGCCAGGGTGGCGATCAGGTCGCGCAGATCGGTCGGTCCTGCCGCGTCGCCGCGCAGCTCCGACGCCTTCAACACGCGTTCGCGCAAGGCGCGGTTCTTCAGTGATGCCAGGATCGGCTGCTGGGTGGTGTTGCGCAGCACGATGACATATTTGCCGTCCAGCTTGCGGTCCTTGGCGGCATCGGCCGCGACCGCGATCTCGGCATCGGTCAGCCCGTCCAGCTCGGCCTTGCTGTCGACCACGACCGCGTTGGCGTCGGCCGCGGCCAGCAGCCTGTCCTGGTACTGCGCCTGGAGCGAGGCGATCTGGCCGTTCAGGTCCTTGAGCTTGGTCTTGTCGGCTTCCGCCAGCTCGGCGCCGGCATGGACGAACTTGCGGTAATAGCGCAGCGCCAGGAATTTCTGGTCGGCGGTGAGGCCCGATGTTTCGCGCGCCTCATAGACTGCCTTCACGCGGGCGAACAGCTTCGGGTTCAAGAGGATGCTGTCATTATGGGCCTGCAGCCGGGGCGCCTCGTCGTTGTTCACCTTTTGCAGCACGTCGCTGCTGTTGGATTGCAGCACGTTCTGGAACAGCAGATTGGCATCGTTCAGCAGACGGCCGGCTTTCTCCAGCGCGACGATCGTGTTGTCGAAAGTCGGTGCAGCCGGATTATTCGCGACCGCATCCGTATCGGCCGTATCCTGGACCATCCCGGCCTCGATCGCCGGCTGATAGTCGGTGTCCTTGATCCTGTCGAACTGCGGCGCCGCATAGGGCAGGGATGAGGGGGCGGCGAGCGGGCTGCCGGCAGGCAGGGTAGCGGTTTCGGCGTGTGCGGTCATGGTCGTTGTGGTTAGCAGGAGGGAGGAAGCAAGCAGGACGGTCTTGAACGAAAGACGATGCATAGGAACCTCAGGAACGCGGCCAGGGCGCGCCGAGAATGGCGCCTGCCCGGTAAAGCCGTTAGATGGGTTGCCGCAGATATGATCGCGCGTGGCGTGGCTTGTCCAGCACGGCAGTGAGGGAGGCATATCCATGATCAGCTTGCATCCGATCGCCCATGTGCGCGGCGGACGCCAGGCGGCGACCGACGACGATTGGGATTCCGTCGAGGCCGAGATCGTGCTCGACGAAAGCTGGCTGACGGCGGAATCGCTGATGGGCCTCGACGATTTCTCGCATATCGAGGTCGTCTATCATTTCCACGGCGTGCCCGACGAAAAGGTGGAAACCACAGCGCGGCATCCCCGCGGCCGGGCCGACTGGCCCAGAGTCGGCATCTTCGCCCAGCGCGGCAAGAACCGGCCCAACAGGCTGGGCGTCACGGTCTGCCGGCTGCTGTCGGTCGATGGTTCCAGGCTGAGGGTGAGGGGTCTGGACGCGATCGACGGGACGCCCATTCTCGACATCAAGCCCTACCTGACCGGCTTTGCACCGCGCGGGCAGATCGTCGAGCCCGATTGGGCGCGGGAGATCATGGCGGAGTATTGGATGACCAAATAAGCGCGCCAAGCGCTTGCGCCCCATTTGTCTGACGGCATTTCGGCGGGAATTCCGTTGGAAATCTCTTCGTATTTACCTATTACGAATGAAAACCGGACCTGAAGCAGAGTATCGACACATGCATGGCTCCACGACCTCCAGAGTTGTAGCCCTTTTCGTGCTGTTGCTTGTATCGGCGACAACCGCCGTGCGCGCAGCGCCCCTGCCGGAGCCTCAGGTGTTTGCCAGCGCCGGGGGCGTCCTCGACGTCCTGATGGTCGCACGGCCGGCGCCTATAAGAACCTTCCCGGTTTTTGAGCCGATCGGCTGGGTTTACGACATCTGTCCGCGCCCAAGGGACGGCAGCCTGTCCTGTCCGGTCAAGCCCGGACGCAATTTGTATGGCGGCACCCGTCTGGCGCTCAAGCCCGGTGACCTGCTGAAGATTCGGCTGGTCAACGCCCTGCCACGCAATCCCGATGCCGTGCACATAGCCGATCCCGGGCATGGCTACCTCGTGCTCAATCCGACGAATATCCATACGCACGGGCTCGAGGTTTCGCCGCGCTTCCCGAGCGTGGACAATCCGACATATGGGGACAGCGTCTTTGTCATGACGCTGAACCCGAAGAACGGGCAATTGCCGTCCGACGCCGAGCTCCATGGAGACGTCCGTATCGGCTACACGGACTATCAGATCGCGATTCCCAAATCCCATCCTCCGGGCCTGTTCTGGCTGCACCCTCATGTCCATGGCATCGCGATGAACCAGATCGCGTCCGGACTGGCCGCGATCATCACGATCGGCGACATCAAGGACTATGTCTGCAAGGACGCCGCCTGCGCCGCCACTCTCCGCCGCATGCCGATACGGCATATGCTGCTCAAGGACGCGCAGGTCGTAACGGGCAACAGGTTGAAAAACGAGCAAGATCTGGAATTCTGCCAGGCACGCGGCGGCGCTGCGCCGGAAACTCCTGGGCGGGGGTTCTGCAAGGGCGTCGATCTCGGCGCAGGGCGTCCGGACTATACACGCGGGCGCTGGTATTTCTCCCTCAACGGCGCGCCGTATCCGGCGATCGCGATGAGTAACGCCGCCGGCGAGATCTGGCGCATCACCAACACCTCCGCCAACGCGACCTACAACCTGCAGCTTTGGAGCCCCAGGCAGAAGCGCAACATGCTCGTCCAGGTGCTCTCGCTCGACGGGATCGCCGTCGACGCCGCGAACACGGAGCCGAGCGCCGCCGCCGCGATGACCGCTGGCCGCGTCAAGGCGGAGCCGTGCCCCGGGGCGCCGTCAGGCATTACGCTCAAGGGGCTCTGCGCCCGCAGCATCCTGATGATGCCCAGTTCCCGGGTGGAGCTTTGGGTCGTCGACCGCGATGCGGATGACAAGGTCGTGATGGCCAAGGCCGGCGACCGGGCGGTCTTCCGGACGGCGGGCATAAACACCGGCCCCTTCGGCGATACCTGGCCCGCGATCGATCTCGGCGCGGTCAGCTTCTCCGCGGCGGGCTCCGCGAAACTGCCGCAGATCCTGGACGTCGCCGGACCGGCGCACGCAGAAATTCCCGCTCATGTCGCGGCGGATCTCGCCCCTGCAAACGCGAAAATCGGGACCAGCCCGGACTGCAAGCGGCTTCCGGCGGGTCATATGCGCCGCATCTTCTACGGCCTGGACAAGACCAATCCGAGTTTCGCCGGCCTCGGTTATGACGAGGTCGATGCCGACGGCAAGGCTGTCCCGGGCACCTTCCGTGACATCACGGCCTTCGATCCGTCGACACCGACCGTTTGCGTGCCGCTCGGCCCCGGCAATAAGCCGGTGACCGAGCGCTGGATACTGATGAACATCACCCCCCTGGATCACAATTTTCACATTCACCAGATGAAGTTCGGCGTCGTCACCGACCCCAAGATCGAAAATGGGAGCGCGGCGACCAACGGCATATTGGTCGACAATGTCCCCGTGCCGCGCGCTGATGGGCTTTGCGTCAGCATCGCGGATTGGCGGCAACACAAATGTACCGTCCACCCGGTCAAGGTCGACCTGCCGTTCGCGATCGCGGGCGACTTCGTCTACCACTGCCACATCATGTTCCACGAGGACGCCGGGATGATGGCGCGCATCCGGGTCCGGGCGTCGCCATAGGCGGCCCCATGCGTCTCGCCGCTTTCGCCGTCGCCGGAATGGCCGCCCTCGCCGGCAGTGCCGGGGCCGCTCCCGCGCATCCGCCCGACGTTCCGGCGATTCAGGCCGCCTATGCCGATGCCAAGGCCGACAATGCCGACCGGCATCTCGACGACCTGGCAATACACAGCGCCGATTGCAGCCCGATCGACGCCGGGCGCTTCTATTGCCAGATCAGTTACCTGCGCGCCGGTGACGACGCGGAGGGCCATCTCTATTTCACGGTGGTGACGATGGAGCCGGGTCCGGGCCGTTGGATCCTGAAAAGCGGCCTGTGCCGCGGCGACGGCGCGGCACACTGACCTTTCCCGTCCGTGCCTATCGAGGGGTAGCAGGAATGATCGCTTTGAAACCGGTGGCTTATGTACGCGGCGGACGCCAGGCGGCGACCGATGACGATTGGGATCAGGTCGAGGCCGAGATCGTGCTCGACGAAGGCTGGCTGACGGCGGAAGCGCTGATGGGCCTCGGCGATTTCTCGCATATCGAGGTCGTCTATCACTTCCACGGCGTGCCGGACGAGAAGGTCGAGACCACGGCCCGCCATCCGCGCGGCCGGGCGGATTGGCCCAAGGTCGGCATCTTCGCCCAGCGCGGCAAGAACCGGCCCAACCGGCTGGGCGTCACAATCTGCCGGCTGCTGTCGGCTGAGGGCCCCAAGCTCAGGGTGAGGGGCCTGGACGCGATCGACGGCACGCCCGTCCTCGACATCAAACCCTATCTGACCGGCTTCGCCCCGCGCGGCGAGATCGTCGAGCCCGGCTGGGCGCGGGAGATCATGGCGGAGTATTGGAGCGTCGGATGAGCGTCGCGGAACACTATGAAAACCTGCTGGCGGACCACTACAGCTGGATGCGCGGGCCGTTCGACGACGGGGTCGCCGGGCAGCGCGCTCTGCTTTCCAGCCTGGGCCTGCCGCAGGGTGGGCGGGCGCTCGATCTCGGCTGCGGGGCGGGGCTGCAATCGGTGGCGTTGGCCGAAATGAAGTTCGACGTCACGGCCGTCGACAGCAGCCGCAAGCTGCTCGACGAGCTTTCGACGCGCGGGAGCGGCCTGCCGATACGGACAATCGAAGGCGATATCATGCGTGTCGCCGAATTGGTCGAGCCTGATTTCGATGTCGCCGTCTGCATGGGCGATACGCTGACGCATCTTCCCACGGTGGCCGCGGTGGAACGGATGTTCGACGGCGTCGCGGGGCTTTTGCGGCGCTCCGGCCTGTTCGTTCTGACCTTTCGCGATCTCACCGGGCCGCCCGTGGGTTCGGATTCGGGTATTTTCCTCGTGCGGGAGGATCAGGACACGATCATGCGGTGCATGCTGCACTATGACGAGAATACCGTGCTTGTAACCGACATGATCCATGTTCGCGACGGCACCGAATGGAAGTTCAATACGAGCAAGTACCGCAAGCTGCGCCTCGCCCCGCGAGACGTCGCGGACTTGCTGGAGGCGCGGGGCTTTTCGATCGAGGCGAACGGCAAGACCGACGGGGGCGTGCTCATCGCCGCCCGCCGGAATTAGCGCGCGCGGGTCGGCCGGATGGGCGCCCTGACCCCGGCGATCAAATCCGGGCGATCAAAATTGTCCAATGTTTGAAATGTGAAGACCCCCGCACAGTGCGGGCATGGCAACTTCGCAATCGGCCTCGTCCGCCAGATATCATCTGCAAAGCATCCTCGGCATCACGTTCGGCATGGCCGTGGGCATCGGCGCGATGGTCGGGTCCGGCATCATGCGGACACCGTCGCTGATCGCCGCCGCGGTGCCGAGCGCCGGCCTCATCATCGCGCTCTGGGTGGTCGGCGGCCTGCATGCCGCGCTGGGCGTCAACAACCTGGCGGAACTCGCCACGGCAGTTCCGAAGGCGGGCGGCGTCTATGTCTATGCACGGCGGGCCTTCGGCGATGCCGTCGGCCTGCTCGTCGGCTGGTCGGACTGGGTCGCCTATACGGCGACGATCGCCGCGGCATCGGTGTCGTTCGCGGAATTCCTGTCGCTTCTGTGGCCGGCCGCGGGGATGCACAAGGTGGCGATCGCAGTCACGCTCCAGGCCGTTCTGTATTGCGCCAATGCGGCGGGCCTGCGTGAGGGGCGGGTGCTTCAGGAAACCACATCGCTGCTGAAGACGCTCATGCTGTTCGCCTTCGTCGCGGCGGCAGTCGCGGTCGCCTGGTTCGTGCCGGCCGCCGCGCCGCCACATCCGACAACCGGCTCCACGCCGGTCTTAGGACTCGCCTCAGTGGTCATCGCCTATCAGATGGTCGTGGCCGCGTATTCCGGCTGGGCCGGCCCGACCATATTTTCCGAGGAGAATACAAATCCTGGGCGCAACCTTCCGATCGCCCTTGCCCTCGGCCTGCTGACCACCGCCGTTCTCTATATCAGCGTCAATCTCGGACTGCTCGCCGTCCTGGGCGCGCATGGGCTTGCGCAAAGTACCTTGCCGTTCACGCGGGTTCTGGCGGCGATAGGCGGGGCGCTTCCCGGCATGCTCTTCGCGGTCGGGGCCATGATCGTCGTCGCCAGCTGCGCCAATGCGGCGATCATGAGCGGCGGGCGGGTCCTGTTCGCGCTCTCCCGCGACGGGCTGCTGCCGTCGGCGCTGCAGTCCGTGAATAAAGGCGGCAGCCCTGCTGTCGCCTTCGCATTGGCCGCCACGATATCGGTGGCGCTTGCCACAACGGGCTCCTTCGCATTTGTCTTCGGCCTTATCGGCACCCTCCAGGTTCTCGTCGGCTTCATCGTCGACGGGGCATTCTTTTCGTTGCGCATGCGTGAGCCCGCGCTGGAGCGGCCGTTCCGGGCACGGTTCTACCCCTACCTGCCCGCCCTCGTGATGGCGATCGACGGCACCCTGCTGGTGCTGTTCGCCCGCGCCGACAGAACCGGCGTCCTGTTCGCCCTGGGCCTCGCGGCGGCTTGCGTCCCGTTCGCCTGGATCGCCCGCAGGGCGCGTTTGAGGCTCTCCCCGGTCAGCACATAACGCCGGCGACGGGTTGCCCAAACCCGGGCGCGCCCGATATGAGGCGTGCTAAACTGATCCGTGCGGCGCGAGTCGTGCGGCTCAGGCGATTCGCTGCGTACGAGACCCGAGATCATGGCCGGACATTCCCAGTTCAAGAACATCATGCATCGCAAAGGCGGCCAGGACGCCAAGCGAGCGAAAATCTTCAACAAGCTGGCGCGCGAAATCACCGTCGCCGCGAAGGTCGGCCTGCCTGACCCGGCGATGAACCCGCGCCTGCGCGCCGCGATCATCGCCGCCCGGCAGAAGAACATGCCGAAAGACCGTATCGACCGGGCGATCAAAAGCAGCGAGGGCGGCGATGCCGCCAGCTATGAGGCGATCCGCTATGAGGGTTACGGCCCCGGCGGCGTCGCGATCATCGTCGAGGCGCTGACCGACAACCGCAACCGCACCGCGCCGGAAATCCGCACCGCCTTTTCCAAGGCAGGCGGGGCGCTCGGCGAGACCAACTCGGTCAGCTTCATGTTCCAGCGGCTGGGCGTGATCACCTATCCGCTTGCCGCCGGCTCGGCCGACGCAATGTTCGAAACCGCCGCCGAGGCGGGCGCCGACAATGTCGATACCGACGAGAATGAGCACGAGGTCACGACCACGATCGAGAATTTCAGCGCTGTGCGCGATGCGCTCGAGGAGAAGTTCGGTCCGGCCTCGAATTCCGCGCTCGAATGGCGTCCGCTCACCATGTCGGCGCCGACGCCGGACCAGGCCGAGAGCCTGTTCAAGCTGGTCGACGTGCTCGAGGACAATGACGACGTTCAGAGCGTCGCCGTGAATGCCGAGCTGTCCGACGAGCTGGTGCAGCGGCTGTCCGGCGGCTGATGCCACCCATGGCTTCCCATTGACCATCACCCGCATCCTGGGGATCGACCCCGGCCTCAACCGCACCGGTTGGGGCGTGATCGAAACCGAGGGCAATCGGCTGCGTCATATCGCGCACGGCGTCGTCACCTCCAGCCCGGCCGATGCGCTGTCCCATCGGCTGTCGTCGCTCTATTCGGAACTGGCCAAGATCATCGTCACCTGGCAGCCGGATGAGGCGGCGGTGGAAGAGGTGTTCGTCAACAAGAACCCGAGCTCGACTTTGAAGCTTGGCATGGCTCGTGGTGTTGCCCTGCTGGCCCCGGCGATGTCGGGCCTCAGGGTCGGCGAATATGCCGCCAACCTGATCAAGAAATCCGTCGTCGGCGCCGGTCATGCCGATAAGAACCAGGTCGCGATGATGATCGGGATCCTGCTTCCGGGCGCCAACGCGAAGGCGGACGCGGCCGACGCACTGGCGGTGGCAGTGTGCCATGCGCACCATCGCGGGGCGCCAGGTTTGGGACCGCGCCCCTCGGGGGAGAGGTCGCCGACGCAGTCGGCGGGTGAGGTAAAGAGTTCAAGACCTCGCCCCTCGGGGGAGAGGTCGGCGGCGCAGCCGCCGGGTGAGGGGGGCTATCTCCCCAAGCCTGATGCTGGGCAGATCGCGTTCGCACGCCGTTTGCGGGTCGATCAAACCGACGTCGAAGCCAAGTTGTGGTTTAGGCTGCGCAACGATCAACTCGGCGTCAAATTCCGGCGTCAGTCGCCGATTCTCGGCTACGTCGCCGACTTTCTGTCCAACGAAGCGAATCTGATCGTCGAGCTCGACGGCGGCCAACACGCGGACAGCACATCCGATGTGCGCCGGACGAAAATGTTGGAACAGGCCGGCTTTCGCGTGCTGCGTTTCTGGAACAATGACGTGATCGAGAATCTGGACGGCGTTCTCCAGACGATCGCTGACGCGATCGCCCCCTCACCCCAACCCTCTCCCCGTTGGGGCGAGGGAGCAAGAGATGCCCTCGCCCCGAGGGGGAGAGGGAGGGGCCCGCGTCAGCGGGAGGGTGAGGGGGTGGTTTTGGAGCCCGAGGGTAAAACCCCATGATCGCCAAGCTCCGCGGCATCATCGACAGTGTCGGCGAGGATTGGGTGATCCTGGACGTCAACGGCGTCGGCTATCAGGTATCCTGTTCGGCGCAGACCCTGGCGCGGCTGGAAAAGCCCGGTGCGCCGGCGACGTTCCATACCGAGATGCGGATGCGGGACGAGGTTCCGCATCTTTACGGGTTCGTCGAGCGGGCCGAGCTGGACTGGTTCCGCATTCTGACCACCGTGCAGGGCGTGGGCGCCAAGGTGGCGCTGGCGATCCTGTCGGTGCTGACGCCGGAGGCGTTGGTGCTGGCGCTGGCCTCGGGCGACAAGGCCAGCCTGGCGCGGGCCGATGGGGTGGGGCCCAAGCTGGCGGCGCGCATTGCCGCAGAGCTCAAGGAGAAGGCGCAGAACCTGTCGCTGCGCATCGTCGTCGATCGCGGCGCGGCGGCGCCGGGCAAGCCGCAGTCGGCGCAGCAGCCCAATGCCGAGGCGGTGTCGGCGCTGGTCAATCTGGGCTATGGCCGTGCCGACGCCTTCGCCGCGGTGATGGCGGTGGCGGGGAACGGTGAGCAGCCGCTAAACGAGCTGATCCGGCTGGCGCTGCGCGAGTTGTCGGCGACCGCGCGGGAGATGAACCCGTGATGGGTGAGCCGGAGCGGCTGGTCGATCCCACCGGAGCGGCGGACACCACGCTGCGGCCGCAGGCCTTGGGTGAGTTCATCGGCCAGAAATCGGTGCGCGAGAATCTGGGCGTCTTCATCAACGCCGCCCGCACGCGCGGCGAGGCGCTGGACCATGTACTGTTCTTCGGCCCGCCGGGCCTGGGCAAGACCACCTTGGCGCAGATCGTGGCGCGCGAGCTGGGTGTGGGCTTTCGCGCCACCTCCGGCCCGGTCATCGCCCGCGCAGGCGACCTGGCGGCGATCCTCACCAACCTGCAGCCGCACGACGTGCTGTTCATCGACGAGATCCACCGCCTGTCGCCGCAGGTTGAGGAAATCCTCTATCCGGCGATGGAGGATTTCCAGCTCGACCTCATCATCGGCGAGGGGCCGGCGGCGCGCTCGATCAGGCTGGACCTGCAGCCCTTCACCCTGGTCGGCGCCACCACGCGCTCGGGCTTGCTGACCACACCGTTGCGGGAGCGTTTCGGCATTCCGCTGAGGCTGGACCTCTACAAGCCGGAAGAGCTGGCACTGATCGTGGCGCGTGGCGCCCGGCTGCTGGGCGCGCCGATGTCGGACGACGGGGCGATGGAGATCGCGCGACGGGCCCGCGGCACGCCGCGGGTCGCCGGGCGGCTGCTGCGCCGGGTCCGCGATTTCGCGGCGATGGGCGGGGCGGCGCTGATCGATGCGCGAATCGCCGATGCCGCGCTCCAGCGGCTGGAGGTCGACCGGGATGGGCTGGATGCGATGGACCGGCGCTATCTGCGCTGCATTGCCGAGCATTATTCCGGCGGTCCGGTCGGGGCCGAAACGCTATCGGCAGCCTTGGGCGAGGAGCGCGACGTGATCGAAGAGGTGATCGAGCCATTCCTGGTGCAGCAGGGGCTGGTCCAGCGCACGCCGCGTGGCCGCATCCTGGCATCCGGCGCCTATCGGGTATTGGGACTCAACCCGCCGGCTGCCCTGCCGCAACTCGACCTGTTGGCAGGCATCGACGATGAGTGAGGACATCGACCTTCCCACCCATGTCTGGCCGGTCCGGGTCTATTTCGAGGACACGGACGCGGGCGGCGTCGTCTATCACGGCAACTATCTGAAATTCGCCGAGCGCGCCCGCACCGAGCTTTTACGTGCGGGCGGTTTCGATCATACCCAGCTGGCGAAGGAACATGGCGTCCTGATCGTGGTTCGTGACTGCACGATGGAATTCATTGTGCCTGCGCGACTCGACGACGCGTTGGAAGTTCGATCCCGAATCACCACCATGGGGGGCGCTAGTCTTACGATGCGGCAGGAGGTGTTTCGTCCGATGCCCAAATTGGCGATGCCTGAATCTGGCGGCGGTAAGCTATTGGCCCGGCTCGATTTACGTCTTGCCTGCATCGATCGTGAGTTCCGGCCGGCGCGATTGCCCCCCGCCTTGAAGCACGCCCTCAGCCATACAAAAGCCATATAACAGTCAGAGACAGTGCAGATGGATTCCAAAGCCGTCGAAGCCACCCAGATCGTCCCCGCCGCCGGAATGGCGCCGCACGATTTCTCCGTCGTCGGCCTGTTCATGCAGGCCGATATCGTCGTCAAGGCGATCATGATCGGTCTCTTGCTGTGGTCGATCTGGAGCCTGGCGATCATGCTCGAGAAATGGATCAGGCTGCGCACCTTGAATTCGCGCGCCGAGAAGTTCGAGGACGCCTTCTGGTCGGGCGGCTCGCTCGACGCACTCTATGAGCGGGTGGCCAAGAAGGTGCGCGATCCGATGGTCGCGACCTTCGTCGCCGGCATGCGCGAATGGAAGCTGGCGGCCGAGCGCGCCGCCCCGGCGGGCGGGGTGCTCTACGGCAACCTGCAGACCCGCGTCGACCGCGTGATGGCGGTGACGATCGGACGCGAGATGGCCCAGGTCGAGAAATATATGAACGTGCTGGCGACCGCCGGCTCGACCGCCACCTTCGTCGGGCTGGCCGGCACCGTCTACGGCATCATGTCGAGCTTCACCTCGATCGCGGCGGAGCAGAACACCAGCCTGGCGGTTGTCGCCCCGGGTATCGCCGAGGCGCTGCTCTCGACCCTGCTGGGGCTTGTCGTCGCCATCCCGGCGGTCATGGCCTACAACAAGTTCGCCTCCGATATCGGCCGCTATGGCGAGCGGCTTGACGGCTTCTCGGCCGAGTTCAGCGCGATCCTGTCGCGGCACCTGGAAGGCAAGGACTGATGGCCGGCGGAATCATCCAGCCGGGCATCCGCGGCAAGCGGCGCAGCCACCGGCCGTTGGCGGAGATCAACGTGACGCCGCTGGTCGACGTCATGCTGGTGCTGCTGATCGTGTTCATGGTCACGGCGCCGTTGCTGACCAACGGCATCCATGTCGACTTGCCCAAGACAGCAGCGGCGCCGCTGCCCAATCCGGACGACAAGCCGCTGGAAATCTCCATCGACGCCAAGGGGCAGGTTTTCCTGCAGAAAACGCCGGTGTCGATGGATGAGCTCGTGCCAAAGCTCAACGCCGTCGCGAACGAGAACCACGACGCCAAGATCTATATCCGCGGCGACAAGGCCAATAGCTGGGGCACGATGATGGAGGTTCTGGGCGCCGTCGGCGGCGCCGGCTACACCAAGGTCGGGCTGATGTCCAACCCGGCGGACGGAACTTCGACCAAGCACAAATGACCCAGGCGCAGCCCATGGACAGCATGCGCTCCTGGCTGGCGTTCTCGATCGCCGTCCATGCGCTGATCCTGGCCCTGATGATCTTCGGCCTGCCCTATTTCCATCCCAAGCCGAAGGACATGCCGCCGATGATTTCGGTCGAGCTGGTCCAGGTCGGGAAGGAAACCACCACCAATAAGGTCTCAGCGGCGAACAAGGTCGTGCAGAAGCCGGAAGAGGAACAGCCGGCCCCGCCGACGCCCCCGCCGCCTGAAGCCAAGGCGACGCCCCAGCCCGAGCCTCAACCCGAACCGCCCCAGCCGAAGCCCGAGCCCCAGCCGGCGCCCAAGGTACCGGATGTCGATACGACGGTGCCCGACCTGCAGACCCCGGATTTCACGGTCAAGCCGCAGTTCAAGGAAATGCCGAAGCTGGCTGATGTCGATACGGCGACACCCGAACTGAAGGTGCCGCCGAAGGTCGACTTCAAGAAGGTGCCGCCAAAGCCCCAGGAGTCGAGCTTCGATTCCGTCCTGAAGAACCTGACGAAGCAGAAGATTCAGGAGCCGACCGATCAGCCGCCGCAGCCGCAGGTGAAAAATACGCCCCATAAGGCGACCGGGGCGCAGGCGCCGATCTCGGCCAACCTGACCGCCTCGGAACTAGCCGCATTGAGCGCCCAGCTCGCGCGATGCTGGAGCTTGCCGTCTTCTTCCAAGGACGCTCAGAACCTGATTGTCGACGTCGATGTCACTGTCAATCCTGATCGGACCCTTGCTGGGAATCCGACTGTTGAGGATTCGGGCAGGATGTCGTCCGATCCGGCCTTCCGCGCGGCCGCGATGGCTGCTACCCGTGCGCTTCGCAATCCGCAGTGCTCACCGCTCGAGCTGCCGCCCGACAAGTACCAGGAGTGGCAGACCATGACGATCCATTTCGATCCCAAGGAGATGCTTGGACAATGAGACCTTCAAACCGTTTCTATTGCCTGTGCTTGGCGGTCATTGCCCTGTTCGTTGCCGGTGCGCCGATCGCGCGGGCGCATGTGACCGTGTCCGTCGATAAGGGCAACATCAACCCGCTGCCGATCGCCGTCACGGAGCTTCAGGCCCAGGCCGGGGCCGATCCGTCTGTCGGCGCTTCGATCTCCGATGTCATCAGCAGCGACCTGCGCAATTCAGGTGCCTTCCGGCCGCTCGATCCGGCGTCGTTTCTTCAGGCCGCCCAGGCTGCGGCCGACCAGCCGCGCTTTGCCGACTGGAAGGTGCTGAACGCCCAGGCTCTGGTCACCGGCGTCGTCGCGGCCGAGCCCGACGGGCGGCTGCGTGCCGATTTCCGCCTGTGGGACGTGTTCGAGCAGACCCAGCTCGCCGGTGTGTCCTATCGCTTTCCGGCGCAGGCCCAGAGCTACCGCCAGATCGCTCATATGATCGCCGACGTGATCTATAAGCAGCTGACCGGCGAGGATGGCTATTTCAACACCCAGGTCGTTTATGTCGCCGAGAGCGGTCCGCTCGACCGGCGGGTCAAGCGGCTGGCGATCATGGACCAGGACGGGGCCAACAACCGCATCCTGGGCGACCAGCCGTCCAGCCTGATCCTGACGCCGCGCTTCTCGCCGAACGCGCCTGAGATCACCTACATGGCGTTCATGGGGCCCAAGCCGCGCGTCTTCGTCCGCAATATCGAAACCGGCAGGCAGGAGCCGCTGGGCGATTTCCCGGGCATGAGCTTCGCCCCGCGTTTCGCGCCTGACGGCAACCACGTGATCTTCAGTCAGGCGATCGGCGCCGACACCAACATCTACGTGATGGATACGCGCACCCGCGCTGTCCAGCAGCTCACCAGTGGCGCCGGCATCTCGACCGCGCCGTCCTATTCGCCGGACGGCGGCAAGATCGCCTTCGAATCCGACCGCGGCGGCCAGCCCCAGCTCTATGTCATGGATGCCGGCGGCGGCGGTTCGCACCGCATCTCCTTCGGCCAGGGGAGCTATGACGACCCAGTCTGGTCGCCCCGCGGTGACCTGATCGCCTTCACCAAGCACGAGGGCGGCCAGTTCTATATCGGCATCATGCGGCCTGACGGCGGCGGCGAGCGCATCATCGCGCAAGGCGCTCATGTCGAGGGGCCGACCTGGGCGCCCAACGGCAGCGTGCTGATGTATTTCAAGCAGCAATGGATCGGCCAGACGCAGAGCCGCACCCGGATCTACTCGATCCGCGTCACCGGGCAGAATGAGCATGAGATCCCGACGCCGACCGACGCCTCCGATCCGGCCTGGTCCCCGTCGCTGACGCAATAACCGGGGAAACAAATCACAGGCTGAAAGGTTGAATCCGAGGTGCGCCGCCCTATTCTTGCCGTGATTTCACGCGAATTAGAGCCGAGTCGCCTTGATTTCGCGTCGCCAAAATGATTCGTCGCCAATGTAATTTGAGGAGTTAGATCCGTGAACACGAATATGAAGATCGCCGGCGCTCTCGCCGTCACCCTGCTGGTGGCAGGCTGCAGCTCCAAGCCCCAGACCGCCGCGCAGACCGATACGTCCGGCATCGACAGTTCCCAGACCGGCGGTTCGGCCATCCCGGGCTCCGAGGAAGATCTGAAGCAGAATGTCGGCGACCGCGTGTTCTTCGAGCTGGATCACAGCGACCTGTCGCAGGAAGCCCGCCAGACCCTCGATCGGCAGGCAGCTTGGCTGAAGCGCTATCCGGCCGTCCGGGTCACGCTGGAGGGCCATTGCGACGAGCGTGGCACGCGTGAGTACAACATGGCTCTGGGCGCCCGCCGCGCCAACGCCGCTCGCTCCTATCTGGTCGCGCTGGGCATCCAGTCGGTCCGCATCCAGACCGTGAGCTATGGCGCGGAACGTCCCGCCGTGCTCGGCACGGGTGAGGCCGTTTGGTCGCAGAACCGCCGGGCCGTTACCGTCGTTGCACAAGCCGGATCGTGATTCCGGCTTCCGCCCGCACGAGGCTAGCCCCAGCATTCCTGCTGGGCGCGCTGGCCCTGTGCGGGCCTCTGGTCTTCTGCGGGCATGTGGCGGCCCAGGAGAACACCGCCGCGCAGAATGAGCTTCGCTTCCAGCAGCTCGAGGACCAGGTCCGCACGCTGACCGGACAGGTCGAGACGCAGGGGCACCAGATCGAAGTGCTGAACCAGCAGCTCGAGAAGCTGCGCGGCGATACCGACCTCAGGCTCAACGACCTCGAAGGCAAGGGCGGCGGCGCCGCCCAGCCGCAGCAGGACAATGGCGGCCCGGTCGGCGACGCCGCGCCGCCGCCGCCGGCAGGCCCCCGCTATGCGCCGCCGGGACAGAGTTACGGGCCTGCGCCGAGTTACGAAGAGCGGGGCTATTCGCAGCCGCCCGCCGGCGATGGCTACGGCGCGCCGACCCCGCTTTATCCTGGCGCCGGCCGGCCCGGTCCCGGAGCGGGCCCGCGCACGCTCGGCACGATTCCCCAAGGTCCGGTTCCCTCGGCCGACCCGGGCGACGTCGAAAACCAGTCACCCCAGGGCCAATACCAGGCGGCCTATGCGTTGATCGGGCAGGGCCAGTTCGGCGCCGCCCAGCAAGCCTTCCAGGCCTTCATCCAGCAATACCCGCGCGACCCGCTGGCGAGCAGCGCCGCTTATTGGATCGGCCACAGCTATTACGCTCGCGGCGATTTCCAGAACGCGTCGATCGCCTATGCGGATGCCTACAAGAAGTATCCGAAAGGCAACAAGGCGCCCGAAACGCTGCTCGACCTCGGTAGATCCCTGGGCCGGCTCGATCAGGTGCCGAGCGCCTGCGCCACCTTCGCCCAGTTCGACAAACAGTTCGGTCCCGGCGCGGCCCCGATGCTCAAGCGGCAAGTCGCGCAGGAGAAGGCTCGCCTGCGCTGCGGCTGACGGGCGGACGGCGCCATGCTGTCGTCAGTTGAATTCGCGCGGACCATGGAGTCCTTCGCGCCGTTCGAATCCCGGCCGCACATTGCGGTTGCCCTATCGGGCGGCCCCGACAGTCTTGCCCTTCTGCTGCTGACCGATCGCTGGGTGCGCGAACGCGGCGGGGCGGCGATCGCGCTCACCGTCGATCACGGCCTGCGCCACGACTCAGCATCCGAGGCCGCACAGGTGGGCGCCTGGGCCGGCGCGCGGGGCATCGCGCATGAAATACTCCCATGGACCGGCGACAAGCCCCACGCCGGCATCCAGGCGGCTGCCCGGCAGGCGCGCTACCGCCTGCTGAGCGCGGCCTGCGCCGAGCGCGCCATTCTTCACCTCGCTTTCGCCCACCATGCCGACGATCAGGCCGAAACCGTCCTGTTTCGCAGGGAGCGGGGCAGTGGAGCGGCTGGGTTGGCGGGCATGACGGTCTCACGGTCCCTGGGTCCGGTGCGGATGATCCGCCCTCTGCTCGGCTGGACGAAATCGGTCCTGGTCGAGACCTGCCGCCATTTCGGGCAGAATTATGTCGAGGATCCGTCCAACAGTTCCGCTCGCTTCGCCCGTACCGGGCTGCGCCGCCGGCTCACCGACGATGCCGGTCTGCGCGCCGCCGCCTCGCGTGAAGCTGCCGCCCAGGCTGCCCGGCGCATCGAAGACGAGAACCGCTTGGCGGATGCTCTCGGGCGGATCGCTGAGATCAGGCCCGACGGCGTCGCCTTCCTGGACCCCGATGCCCTTTCCACGACTGTTCCTGGAACCCGGCAGGCTGTCCTCGCGGCCACTTTGCGCAGCGTGGGCGGCAGTGAATTTGCCCCGGATGCCGATGCGATCCGCCGCCTGGACAGGGCGCTCGCCGGCGCGCACTTCGGTGGCGTCAGCCTGAGCGGCTGCATCGTCCGCCGATGGCGCGGCCGTATTCTCGTCTGCCGGGAACCAAAACGGGCGGCGCCGCCATTACGTATCGACGGCGGGGAATGGCTTCGCTGGGACGGGCGGTTCGTGGTTCGGACGGCTGCCGCTAACGGGCCTGTAACGGTCGGCGCCCTAGGATCGCAGGCCGATGCGAGGCTACGGCGTAGCCTGGACGGCCTGCTTCCGGCGATTGCCGGGGCCGGGCTGCCGGCGGTAAGGTTTGGCGACAGGGTGGTCTCGGTGCCGCCGGTCGGATGGGAGGAAAGCGGTTTTGCGGGGACCGAATTGCACTATTCACCCCTCTGGCCCTTATCGCCTGAAACGTTTACCGTTGTTTCTGCCGTACCAGACATTATGTCTGATGGGTTGGGGGTGCTGGCGGCAACGCAATGAACCTGATCGGCGGTTTCATCGCCGTTGTGCCTGCTGATTACAAAGGCTGTCATCGTGAACTATGTCGGCAAAAACATCACACTCCTGATCATCATCGGTGTGCTGCTGTTCGTACTGTTCAACCTGTTCCAGAACCAGGGCGGACGCGGGCAGAGCCAGGATGTCGGCTATAGCGAGCTTCTGAGCGACGCCGCCTCGGGCACGGTCAACGACGTCACGATCAAGGGCGACCAGATCATCGGCCACCTGAAGGACGGCAAGCTCTTCACGACCTATGCGCCGCGCAACGCCGACGTCGCGAGCAAGCTGATCGACAAGGGCGTGAATGTGAAGGTCGCGCCGGACGATTCCGGCAATCCCTCTATCTTCAGCATCATCCTCAACTGGCTGCCCGCGCTGCTGCTGCTGGGCGTCTATATCTTCTTCCTGCGCCAGATGCAGTCCGGCGGCGGCAAGGCCATGGGCTTCGGCAAGTCCCGCGCACGGCTGATGACCGAGAAGACCGGCCGCGTCACCTTCGAGGACGTCGCCGGCATCGACGAGGCCAAGCAGGAGCTGGAAGAGGTCGTCGAGTTCCTGAAGGACCCGCAGAAATTCCAGCGCCTGGGCGGCAAGATTCCGAAAGGCGTGCTGCTGGTCGGCCCGCCCGGCACTGGCAAGACCCTGATCGCCCGCGCCGTCGCGGGTGAGGCGAACGTCCCGTTCTTCACCATCTCCGGCTCCGACTTTGTCGAGATGTTCGTGGGCGTTGGCGCTTCGCGCGTGCGCGACATGTTCGAGCAGGGCAAGAAGAACGCGCCTTGCATCATCTTCATCGACGAAATCGACGCCGTGGGGCGCCATCGC
>DATBAZ010000131.1:0-24867 GCA_036271255.1 Alphaproteobacteria bacterium | reverse complement strand
TGTTCGAGGTCGGCGGCCAGTATCGCCGTAACATGTAGGGCAGGGCGGCTTCGATGGACCTTGCGACCATCCGAAGCCGCATCGCCCAGCATGGGCTGAGCTATCGCGGGGCTTTCCACCCCGTGGCCGGGGAGGCGCCAGGGGAAACCCTGGTCCTCGTCGGCTTCATCGGCTCCGAAAACTGGCCGACCTTCGCCGCGTCACCGGAAGCCAAGGACGGCCGGCCCGACCCGCTCGACCGCTGGTCCACCCGGGTCATCACCGAGGTCGCAGGCTTGCTTCGCGCAATCCCGCTCTTCCCGTTCGAGGGCCCGCCCTTCCTGCCGTTTCAGCGCTGGGCGCAGCAGGCCGAGCCTGTCCACCCTTCGCCGCTCGGCATCCTGATCCACCCCGACTGGGGCCTCTGGCACGCCTATCGCGGCGCGCTCGCCTTCGCCGAACGGATCGACTTGCCGGAGCCGGATCGGCGGCGCAGCCCGTGCGATAGCTGTCGGGAGAAACCTTGCATCACCGCCTGCCCGGTGAATGCTTTCACCCCAGCAGGTTTCGACGTGCCCGCCTGCGTCGCCTACATCTCAACTCCGGCCGGCGCCGCCTGCGTCGCTATCGGGTGCCAGGCACGCCGTGCCTGTCCGGTCGGGCCGCAATGCCGGCATATTCCGGAGCAGGCCGAATTCCACCAGCGATCGTTCCGGGCGGCGCAACGGTGAAAAGTGCTGCCTTGTTTTGCTGGTGCGCTTTAACATATCGTTTCTCAGGAGGTTGGCCGTGGAAGTGAAGTTATCACCAGAGCTTGAGCAAAAAGTCCGGGCGCAAGTCGGCGGTGTTTATGGATCTCCGAGCGACGTCGTCGAAGAGGCGCTGAAATCGTTCTTCGGGCCGGAAGAGCTATCCACTGCGGAGATCGATGATCTCAACCAGCGCATCGATATCGGCTTAGGGGAGATAGCGCGCGGAGAGGCCGTCGATGGCCCCCAGGCGCTGGACGCTGCCATCCAGAGGCTTGCGCGTCGCCGTCGAGCGTGAGCTATCGTCTAGCGCCGAGCGCGGTCAGCGACATTAACGCCAT
Organism: Alphaproteobacteria bacterium; assembly: GCA_036271255.1. GTDB lineage: Bacteria > Pseudomonadota > Alphaproteobacteria > BOG-932 > Roseiterribacteraceae > BOG-932. The sequence continues at coordinate 23,798 of DATBAZ010000131.1, read as the reverse complement.
CGCAGACGCAATCGATCTCTATGATTCTGCCGCGGCGTTACGTTTCCTGACCGGTTTGCGTCCGATATTCTCGCTCCTGGGCGAACGTCCTTTAATCGGACACCAGCGTCTGGATCTTACAAGCCGGCCGGTCCGGTTTTGGACTGCATTCAGGCGGTACGCCGTGATCTACGAGGTCGGACCGCCAGTGGCGATTATCCACGTCAGGGACTGGCGGCGAAATCCAGAAACGCTGATCGACTAGCTGCCGCTCCTAGTCGCGAGATAGCGGTCTTGGGCTGCGACTTCGTCGGCAGTAAATGCGTGTTCTGTCCAGTCAGGCTCAGGCCTCCATTGCCCCCAGCCATGCTAATCATGGTTCATCTGAAATGCTTGGTGATCGGATCCGGACTGAAAACTGTGGCGCAGCAATGATCGCGGCGCGATCTGCTTGCGCAGCTCGTCACTGCGTTCTGTCACCGGCGACATCTCGAAGGAATGATGTTCGGGTCTTCCCAAATCTCGAATAGGAGGTGTGGCATCGGGATCACTGCGCCGTCTTGATCCTGTCTCCATAGACCAGCGGCTTGCCCTCCGCCCACGGGTGGTACTCATTCGCGAAGGTGATCCGGTCCCCCAGCGAGGGATGGTCAAGCCGAAAAGTACGTTCAAGCCAGCCGGGGTAGGGGACGCCCATCGCTTCGTTGTTGCGCTTGAGGAAGGCTGAGGCGGCGGCGTGGTTGTCCTGGGTCAGTTCCAGGCCGAAGCGGTCGGCCTCGTGCTCGATATGGCGGCTGGCGGCGTTCAGGATCGGCGTCGCCACCAGCGAGACCAGGCCGAAGACGATCAGCAGCAGCGGCAGGGCCGCGGGGTCGGATAGCTCGGTGAAGCCGAAGGGGCCGGGCCAGCGGCGGATCGCGGCGCTGGCCAGCCGGTCGACGGCGAAGAAGCCGATCAGCATCATCGCGACATCGGCGCCCACCATTTTCCAGACGTCCTTCAGCAGATAGTGCTTCGTCTCATGCCCGACGACGAACAGGATCTCCCGGTCGTCGAGCGCGGTCAGCGCCGTGTCGTATATGACGATCCGCGCCGTGCTGCCCAACCCGGTGACATAGGCGCCGAAGGTCTTGGAATCCGTGCTCTGGTCCATTTTCAGGATGTTCGGATGGTTGAGTCCGGCGCGCGCCACCTCGGCCTCGATCTTGGTCTTCAGGTCGCTGTCCGGCAGCGGCGTGAAGCTGTTGAACAGCGGCGAAATGAAGATCGGCGCCAGCACGATGCCGAAGATCATGACCGGCGTCAGCGCCACGGTGCTCCATAGCCACCAGCGTTTCGGGCTGCGCCGGATCAGCAGGAACGGAATCCAGACCACCAGCACGATGATGATCACCTGCACGATCAGGCCGAAGCCCTGGTCGTGCAGGAACTTGCCCATCGTCTGGTTCGACTGGTCATAGGCATGGGCGAAGACGAAATCGCGCTCATAGGCGAGCGGCAGCTCGACGGCGGCGGAGATGACGACGAAGATCGCGGCGTACAGCGCCAGGGTCGGATACCAGCGGCCGCCGGTCAGCCGTGCGGTCCAGATTCTGATCCCGGCGCTCCAGCCGGTGAACAGGATGATGGCGGGCAGGATGAAGCCCAGCGCCAGGTCTGCCAGCCAGAACAGGTCCTGGCCATGGTGATAGGCCAGCGCCTCGGGCGTCGGCTGAGGCACGGCCACGGGTTCGTCGGCGAGAGCGGGGCAGGCGGCGATCAGCGCCAGGAGGAGGAGTTGGGTGAGCCTGCGCGTCATTATGCTCCCTCGATTATCCTCTGCATTGCCTTGAGGCCGTCGGTCAGCGCCGCCGGTCCAGGCTGAAGGATAATCGAGGATTTGATTTCGTACAGGCGATTGTTGGCGACCGCCGGCACGGTGTCGAAGCCGGGGCGGGCGCGGACCTTGGCCGGCTGGAATTTCTTGCCGCACCACGACCCGATGATGATGTCCGGCTGGCGGGCAACGACGTCCTCGGGCGCAACGATCCTGTCCTTGCCTGCCGCCTGCACTGCCCGTTCGGGGAAGATATCGTCGCCGCCCGCGGCCCGGACCAGCTCCGATACCCAGCCGATGCCTGAGATCAGCGGCTCGTCCCATTCCTCAAAAAACACTTTCGGGCGGCGCCGCAATTGGGCTGCCCGCGCTCGCGCCGCATCCAGCGCAGCCTCATAACTCCGTGCCAGCGCGTCCGCCCGATCCGCGGCGCCGACGATGGCGCCGACCATGCGGATCATGTCCAGAATGCCGGCGATGGTCCGGTGGTTCAGCGCATGGACCTCGACACCATTGCGGATCAGGTCGGCGACGATATCGGCCTGCAGGTCCGAGAAGGTGAAGACCAGGTCGGGTTTCAGCGCCAGGATCTTGCCCGTATCGGCGGAGGTGAAGGCGCTGACCCGGGGCTTGTCGCGCCGCGCCTCGGGCGGGCGCACGACATAGCCGGAGACGCCGACGATGCGATCCTGCTCGCCCAGCAGATAGAGCGTCTCGACCGTTTCCTCGGTCAGGCAGATGATGCGTTCGGGCGGAAACATTCTAGAGGATGTCCTTCGGGGCGCAGCCGCCGGGCCAGAATAGGAGGATCACGGGCGGATCGACCAGCCTGCCATGCAGCAGGCCCACCGCGCCGTTGCGGAGACGCAGGCGGTAGAGCGCCGCACGGTCCAACCTGTCGAAGGTCCGGCCGGCATACTGGACCTGCAGGTTCCCGCCCTCGACAGCCTGCACCGCCGGCAGGATGCCGGGGCCCGCGATCTCGTCGAAATCGAACAGCACCGCCTCGACCGGCGCCGGGCAATCCTCGACCGAGACGGCGAAACCTGAACTATCCCAGAGCACCCGGCGCGGTTTCGAGATCGTATGACCCTCGGCCCGCAACCGGGCGGCCAGCACTGCCGCCGGGTCCGGCGGGGGCGCCTCGCGATGAAAGATGCCCAGCAGGATGAACAGCGCCAGCGCGGCTGCGGTGAACAGGCCGAAGCGCGGGATCATGCCGGCGCTCTTTTAGGGTCTGTGGCGATCATCCAGGCCCCCATGGTCACGACCAGCCCGGCGACGCTGACGACCGAGGCGCCGGTGCCATGGTGCCAGTACTCATAGGCGTCGTGGCCGCCCAGCATCAGATAGAGGCGGACGATGTTCATCGCCACGGCGATGGCGAGCGTCAGCGCGATCCAACCCCAGTCTGTACGACTCAGGGCACCTCGGGTGAGCCGGTCGCGGCTGACCAGCAGCAGGATCGCCAGTCCCAGCCCTATCGGCAGCATCAGGTTGCTGCTGGCGCATCCGGCCAATACCACCAGCCCGTCGGCCGAGTCCGGTGACAGGATCAGGTTGCCGATGCGCGTCACGGGCTGGCCGATCAGGCTCATCAGGCCGTCCAGGACCCGCGCATCGACCCAGCTCACCAGCGCATGCAGCGGCGTCATTCCCTGGCCGCGCTGAAGGGCGATGAACAGCAGGACCAGCCCGACCCGCTTGAGATCGGGCGTGCGCAGCCAGAGCAGGAACAGGACGAAGCTTTCGAACAGGAAGGCAAAGCGCTGATGATTGATCAGCGTGAAGGCGGCCACGACCAGCGCCAGCGACCCATAGGCCAACGCCGGCGGCAGGGGGCGATCCGGCAGGCGGCGGATGAAGCCGAACAGCATGAACCACTCGACGACCGGCAGAACGCTGATCTGCGTCAGCGCCCGCTCCAGCGTATCGAGATCCGGTGAGCGCACGACCAGCAGGGCCGTGCCGGCCCAGTATTGGACGGCCAGCAGGCCGAGCAGATAGAGGCAGAATTGAGGCAGGGGAACGGGCCACTTGGAATCACCTGTCGCTGTAGGTGAGTTATGGAGCGGCGCCTTATCGGGCATTGAAACGGCTTCCCAATGGGAGACGGCGTTCGAATCAACGCGCCTGCCGTGGGCACAGTACGACGCTTTGAACTTTCGTTGCACCAACTACCCAACTCGTCATGCCCGGGCCACGGCCATAGGCCGCGCTTGCGTTTCGCCATAGGGCGCGTCGCGCCCGGCCGGGCATCCACGGGGTGCCGGAAGCGCAAATGCCAGACTTCGGTGCGAGTGGAAACGCGTGGATGGCCGGGTCAAGCCCGGCCATGACGGTATGGACTATTGCTAAGCGGCGGCGAAAAGTCGGAACCGCGTTAATTGCTGCTGTCGTTGGTCAGCGTGACCTTCAGCCCGTCCAGGTCGGGGGTCATGATCAGCTGGCAGGAGAGGCGGGAGTTGGGCTCGACCTCGAAGCCGCCATCCAGGGTCCCACGCTCCTCGTCTTCCATCGGCGGCAGCTTGGCGAGCCATTCCTGGGCGACATAGACATGGCAGGTGGCGCAGGCGCAGGAGCCGCCGCATTCCGCCCGCATCGGCTGGTCGCCGTCGCGGATGATCTCCATGACCGTCCAGTTGGGCATCGCCTCGATTTCGTGCTGCACGCCCTCGAGGTCGGTCACATAGAGCTTCATTCCGCCGCCACTCCCAGCTTGTTCTGCAGGTCGCTGGACGAGGTGGTGTACTGGAAGCGCAGCTTGCGGTCCGGATGGACATAGTGGAAGGCCTGCTGCGCCATCAGCGCCGCCTCATGGAAGCCCGACAGGATCAGCTTCAGCTTGCCCGGGTAGGAATTGATGTCGCCGATCGCGAAGATGGTCGGGATGTCGGACTCGAACTTCTCGGTGTCGACCGGGATCAGGTTCTGGTGCAGGTTGATGCCGAAATTGGCGACCGGCCCCAGCTTCATGGTCAGGCCGTAGAAGGGCAGCAGCGCATCGCAGGCGATGTCGTGCATCTCACCGCTGTCGGTCTTCACCGTCACCGATTCGATCTGCCCGCCGGCGCCGTTCAGGTTGCTGATCTGGCCGATCTTGAGGTCGATCTTCCCGGCCGCCACCAGCTCACGCATCTTGTTGACCGAATCCGGCGCGGCGCGGAATTCGTCGCGGCGATGGATCAGGGTCAGCTTGGAAGCCAGCGGCTGCAGGTTCAGCGTCCAGTCCAGCGCGCTGTCGCCGCCGCCGGAGATGACGATGTGGCGGTCCCGGAACGTCTCCATCCGGCGGACCGAATAGAACACCGACTTGGCTTCGTATTCCTCGATGCCTTTGATCGGCGGCTTCTTGGGCACGAAGCTGCCGCCGCCGGCGGCGATCACCAGGGCCGTGCACTCGATGATCGTGCCGGCATCGGTGGTCACGCGCCACTTGCCTTCATCGGTCTTGGTCAGCGATTCCGCCATCTGGTTCAGATGGAAGACCGGGTTGAACGGCTCGATCTGCTTCATCAGAGCATTGGTCAGTTCCTGGCCGGTGACGATCGGCAGGCCCGGAATGTCATAGATCGGCTTTTCCGGATACAGCTCGGCGCACTGGCCGCCGACCTTGTCCAGGATGTCGATCAGGTGGCACTTCATATCGTTGAGGCCGAGCTCGAACACGGCGAAAAGCCCGACCGGGCCCGCACCGATGATCACGACGTCGGTCGAAATCGCATCTGTGGTCATTACAGTATCCAGAATCCTTTAACCGTTGCCGTCATTCCCGCGAAAGCGGGACTCCATTTACCACCAGCCGGGCTGTCCGAAGATGGATCCCCGCTTTCGCGGGATGACGACGGGTTGTTGTTTACAGTTTCAATTGCCTCGTCGTCACTTCGGCGCCAGGCGGATCGCACCGTCGGCGCGGATGACCTCGCCGTTGATGAGGATGTTCTCGGCGATGTGCTGGATCAGGTGCGCCAGCTCCTCCGGCTTGCCGAGGCGGTGCGGGAACAGGGTGGTCGCGTTCAGGGACTCGACCGCGTCGGGGCTCAGATTGGCGAACAAAGGCGTCCAGATCAGGCCCGGGGCCATGGTGACGACGCGGATGCCGAACTTGGACAGCTCGCGCGCCGCCGGCAGTGTCAGGGCTGCGATACCGCCCTTCGACGCGGAATAGGCGGCCTGGCCGATCTGGCCCTCATAGGCAGCGACCGAGGCGGTGTTGACGATGCAGCCGCGCTCGCCCTCGTCCATCTCGGGGAGCTTCGACATCTCGTCGGCGGCGAGGCGCAGCACGTTGAAGCTGCCGATCAGGTTGATGTTGATGACGCGCTTGAACAGCTCCAGGTCGTGCGGGCCGTCGCGGGTCAGGATGCGGCTGGCGGTGGCGATGCCGGCGCAGTTGACCACCAGGCGGGCGCCACCATGCTTCGCGGTCGCGGCGGCCAGCGCCGCCTGGACCGAGCCGGCATCCGTCACGTCGCAGGCCTGGGCCAGGCCGTCGATCTCCTTGGCAACCGCCTCGGCATTGTCCTTGGCGACATCCAGCACGGTGACCTTGGCGCCCAGCGAGGCCAGGTGGCGCGCCGTCGCGGCGCCGATGCCCGAGCCGCCGCCGGTGACGACCGCTGCAATTCCGGAAATCTTCATGGTTTTCCCATTCCTGTCTAAGCGCGCCTGTTTGATTTAGGCGGCTCTCGAACCACGAAAGCGCGCCGGGGTCAATATCAGGGGGCTCCTGGGGTGCAATGCGGCGCGCAATGTCGCGGGATTTTGCCTGATGGATCGTGGTGATTGCGGGATGTTCGGCTGCTCCCCATATTCCAGCCGTGAGAGTGACTCACCCTTGAAAAGGACAATGTGATGACTCCCCAGGAACGCGATCTGCTTACCAATCTCGTCAGCCGTTTGCGTCAGGCTCCAGCGCAGGACATCGACGGCGAAGCCGAGGCGATGATCAACGATCTGGTCGATGAGAAGCCGGATACGCCCTATGTGCTGGCTCAGACCGTGCTGATCCAGGACTTCGCGCTGCATCAGGCGCAGGACCGGATCGCCGCCCTCGAACAGCAGCTGAAGGGACAGGCGCCGAGGAAGAGCGGCAGCTTCCTGGGTGCGCTCTTCGGCGGTGGCGAGCCGCCGCCACAGCGGCCGCCGCAGTATCAGCAGCAGACCTACCAGGCCCCGCCGCAGCCGGCTTATGCGCCTCAGCCGGGCTATGCGCCGCAGGGCGGTCCGTGGGGCGCCCCGGCGCAGCCCTCGTTCCTGCGCAGCGCCGCGACCACCGCAGCCGGCATCGCCGGTGGCGCACTCCTGTTCCAGGGTATCGAATCGCTGTTTCACCCCGGTTTTGGCGGGGGATTCGGTGGCGGTTTTGGTGGCGCCGGCTTTGGTGGCGGGTTCGCGCCGCAGCCGGGCATCACAGAGACCGTCGTGAATAACTATTACGACGACAATAACAACTACTACGACAGCAATTCCGGCGGCGGAGGCCGTGATGCTTCACCACAGCACGATACCGGCTTCGACAGCGGGTCGTCCGACCAGGGCTTCACCGACGCCAGCTTCGATGACAACGGTAGCGATTTCGGCGGTGACAGCGGCGGCGGGGGCGACGACTTCGTCTAGCCGACCGTCAGCAGCTGCTCGTAGAACCCGCCGATCCGGCGGGTTCTGTCGACCAGGTGGATCTCCAGGATCCAGTGCCGCTTCTGCCCTGACGGGTAGGGATCGTTGAGCCGTTCGGGATTTTCCGGCCGGATGTGGGATCGGAATTTTCCGTCGGACATACGTTCGTGCGGAAACTCTCCGACCAGATGGCCGGCGATGGCGCCGCCGAATTCCCAGCCGGCTTCCTCCGCCAGCTTGCAGGCTAGGGCATAAAGCTCAGCCCCGGTGATGTCGGGGTGGCTCTCGTAATGCGCCTTGGCCTTGCCGAAGATGACGGTGAGGTCGTCGCGCAGGCGCAGCTTTGCCGGGTCGTCGCCCAGCACATAGGTGCGGCCGAAATCGGCCTCCCAGGCGGCGAAAACCGGTCCAAGGTCGAGGAACAGTATGTCGTCGGGTTGGATCGTGAGGTCGGGCGGGCTCTTGTCATAGGCCATCAGCGTGTTGGCGCCGGCACGGACCACTCGTTTGTGCCAGTGCGCCGTGACCCCGAACATGTCGGCTGCCAGCGCATGGATCTCGCGGCTCAACGCCCGTTCGGTGACGCCCGGCCGGATCAGGCGCTCGCATTCGGCGAACAAAGCCAGCGCGCTGTTCTGGGCGGCCAGCAATCCGGCCGCCCGTGCTGCTTCATCGAACGTGATCGTATCAGGCGCCATGAGTCCACCGAACATGAAAGGTCGGGTGATTATAGGAACCCGACCCTGCGGTGGCTACTCACGCCGCGGGATCTGCCGGTCGAGTGCCGTGCCGGTCTCCAGCAGGCTCTTGAGGCTGGAGATGACCGCCGGCCAGCCGCCCGAGACCGCGTCCAGCATCTTGCCGCCCGGCATCATCTCGTCATGCACCATGGTCAGCTTCACCTGGTCTCCGGTCTGCTCCAATGTGAAGGTTACGCGCGATTCGGTTTCGCCCTCGAAGCCCTTCTGCAGCGGCTTCCAGCCATAGGACAGGGTGGCGGGCGGGTCATAGGCGAGCAGCGTGTCGTCATGAACCAGCTGGCCCTCCGGATTGTAGAAGCGCAAGGGGCCGCCGACCGTCCAGTCGGATTCGATGCGATAGCCGAACCAGTAGGCCCGGGTGGCGTCGCCGTCTGTCAGCGCCCGGAACACCTTCTCCCGCGTCGAGCGGATATAGGTCACGTACACGAATTTCGGCTTATCCATCACTCTCTTCCTTCTCGAGTTCCGATTTCAGCGCCGCCAGGCCGTCGAGCGCGGCGCGCTGATATTTGCCGATCCAGCGGTCGGCGATCTCATGGATGGGCACCGGGTTCAGATAGTGCAGCTTCTCCCGGCCGCGCTTGACGGCAGCCACCAGGTTCGCCTCCTCCAGGATCGCCAAGTGCTTCGAGACGGCCTGTCGGCTCATCTCCAGCCCCCGGCAAAGCTCCCCCAAGGTCTGACCCGGCCGGTCGAACAGCCGGTCCAGCAACAGGCGCCGGCTGGCGTCGGCAAGCGCTTTGAACACGTCATCCATAGGCTGATGATATGCAACTATATGGTTGCACGATAGTGATAAAATTGTGTCTGATCCATTATAGATCAGAAAAGAGGAACTTTAATCCTGGGCCGCCGTTGCCGGACGAATCCCGCGCTTCAGCTGGAAAAATTCAAGGAGGGTGGTTTTATGGGGTCACGCATTCGCCGGCCGCTTGCTCTTGCGTCCGTTCTTGCCGCAGGGGCGGCGCTCTTGGGTAGCGGGCAGGCTGCCGCCGCCGGCTGGATCAGCACCGCCACAGCCGCCATCCCGCTGGTCCAGGCGACCGATCTGGGCGCCCTGGCGACCAATACGCCGCTCAAGATCACCGTCGCGCTGAAGCTGCCGGATACCGCGGCCGTGCAGACGCTGCTCAAGGCCCAGAACACCCCGGGCGCGCCGGAATACCGGACGAAACTGACACCGGCGCAGTTCAACGCCAAGTTCGCGCCCAGCGCGGCCTCCGTCGGCGCAGTCACCCAGTACCTGACCAGCCGCGGCTTCACCAACATCCAGGTGGCGCCGAACCGCATGTTCGTGACCGCTCAGGCAACGGCGGCGCTGGTCCAGTCCGCCTTCAACACCAAGCTGGAACGCTTCTCCCAGCGCGGCCGCAACCTCTTCGTCAACACCAAGCCGGCCCAGGTGCCGGTCACGCTGAACGGGATCGTGCTGTCGGTCCTAGGCCTCAACAATGTCGCGCCGCAAATGCATCCCAAGGCGGTCACGCCCTGCGATATCTCGATCGGAACCTGTATCCGCCTGACCTACGATCCGGCGACCTATTGGCAGACCTATAATGTCGGCAGCGTTCCGGCGGCGACCCAGACCTCGATCGCGATCATGGCCGAGGGCGACGTCTCCGCGGTCGTCACCGACCTGCGCCAGTTTGAAAGCGTGAACGGCCTGCCGGCGGTGCCGGTCTCGATCGTTTCCGTCGGCACGCCCAGCACCGACACGTCCGGCAACGACGAGTGGGACCTGGATACCCAGTACACCACCGGCATGGCCGGCAACGTGAAGCAGCTTTACATCTACGCCGTCGGCTCGCTGACCGACGAGGACACCACGCTCGAATTCAATCAGTGGGTCACTGACGACGTCGCCCAGGTCGCCAACGCCTCGTTCGGCGGCTGCGAGTTCTCCTCCTATCTCGACGGGTCGATGGCTGCCAGCGACCAGGTCTTCCTTCAGGGTTCGGTCCAGGGGCAGACGATGTTCGCCTCCTCCGGCGACACAGGCTCGTTCTGCTCGGTCGGCACGCCGAATGGCGTTCCCGCGGGCGCGCCCTTCGTCTTCTATCCGGCCTCCAGCCCTTACGTCATCGGCGTCGGCGGCACGACCCTGCTCAGCAATACCGACGGCTCCTATTCGGGCGAAATCGCCTGGTATGCCGGCGGTGGGGGTATCAGCGTGTTCGAAACCTCGCCCGCCTGGCAGTCGGGCATCGTGCCGACCTCCAGCCTCGGCCTGCGGGCGTTGCCGGACGTCTCGATGGACGGCGATCCCAATACCGGCGCCATCGTCTATGTCGCCGGCGCGTCGGAGGTAATCGGCGGCACCAGCCTGTCGTCGCCGCTCGCGGCCGGCGTCTGGGCGCGGCTGCAGAGCGCCTCGGGCAACACGCTCGGCTTCGCCGCGCCCAAGCTCTATGCCGGCTATCCGAATTTCCTCGGTGTGCCGAGCGGCGTACCGTCCGGCGTCACCCGTCCGGTGGATGGCTTTCACGACGTGCTGACCCGCGTGAACGGACTCTATACCGCCCTGCCGAACTATGACTTCACGACCGGCCTGGGCTCCATCGACGTTACCGCAAAGAACGCCTTGATGGCGACCGCACCCTGACGATCAAGGGCTTAACAACGCCTGTCCGCATGGGGTCAAAAGGTCCCAAGCGGACAGGCGCTTTCATTTGATCCACTATAGATCAAAAGTTGGGAACATTTTTCAGAGAATGCACGTTGCCGAACGATTCCCGGATCAGGGAGGCATTTTTCTCAGAGGGTGATTCATGAACGCGCGCACCCACCATTCATTCCGCCTTGCCACCATTCTCGCCACCGCCGCCGCTGCTATCGCCTGGGGCGGCGCCGCCTCCGCCGCAGCCTGGACCAGCACGGCCACCCAGGCCATTCCGCTGGTAAAAGCCACCGATCTCGGCGCCCTCGCACCCAACGCCGCGATGCGCATTACCGTCGCCTTGAAGCTGCCCAACGCCTCGGCGCTGCGCCGCCTGGTGGAGGAGCAGAACACGCGCGGGTCGGCGCAATATGGCAAGATCCTGACGCCGGCTCAGTTCAACGCCCAGTACGCCCCGACCAACGCTTCGGCCGCGGCGGTCAGCCAATATCTGAGGGAAAAGGGCTTCACCGGTATCGCGACAACGCCGAACCGTCTCTTCATCACCGCCAACGGCACGGCGAAACAGGTAGAGGCCGCTTTCGGCACCAAGCTGGAACGCTTCTCCCAGCGCGGCAAGACGATCTTCGTCAACACCAAGCCGGCTCAGGTGCCGGCGGCGCTCTCCGGGATCGTGCTGTCGGTCCTGGGGCTCAACGATGTCCTGGCCCAGGCGCATCCCAAGGCGGTCACCCCGTGCGATATCTCGACCCCGACCTGCCTGCGTCTCACCTACGATCCGCCGACCTATTGGCGGGTCTACGATGCCGGTACGGTTCCGCGGGGCACCCGCACGTCGATCGCGGTGATGGCTGAGGGTGACGTGTCCAGCGTCGTCACCGACCTGCGCAAGTTCGAGACCGTCTACAACCTGCCGAAGGTGCCGGTCACGATCGTGCGGGTCGGGCTGCCCAGCCCCGATACGGCGGGCGCCGACGAATGGGATCTCGACACGCAATACACCACCGGCATGGCCGGCAACGCCAAGCATCTTTACATCTATGCCACCACCTCGCTGACCGACCAGGACACGACCCTGGAGTTCAACAAATGGGTCACACAGGATGTGGCCCAGGTCGCCAACGCCTCGTTCGGCATCTGCGAATCCTTCCCCTATGCCGACGGATCGATGGTTGCCGACGACCAGGTCTTCCTCGAGGGCGCGGCGCAGGGGCAGACGATGTTCTCCTCGACCGGCGACACCGGCTCGTTCTGCTCGGTCGGCACGCCGAACGGCGTTCCGGCCGGTGTGCCCCTGGTCGGCTATCCCGCAGCCAGCCCGTACGTCGTGGCCGTCGGCGGCACAACCCTGCTCAGCAACACCAACGGCACCTATAAGGGTGAGATCGCCTGGAATGCCGGCGGGGGCGGGATCAGCCAGTTCGAATATTCGCCCTACTGGCAGCAGAACGTCGTGCCGACCAGCGTCAGCGGCGCCCCGGTCACCGTGCGGGCGATCCCCGACGTGGCGATGGATGCCGATCCTGACACCGGCGCGATCGTCTATGTGAACGGCACGACGGAGGTGATCGGCGGCACCAGCCTGTCGTCGCCGCTGGCGGTGGGCGTCTGGGCGCGGATGCAGAGCGACCATCAGAACCGGCTCGGCTTTGCCTTGCCGAAGCTCTATGCCAGCTATCCGGCCTTTACCGGCACGTCGAAAACCGTTCCATCGGGCGTCACCCGAGCTGAAGACGGCTTCCACGATGTGATGACAGGGGCGAACGGAGCGTACACGGCCCTGCCGAACTACGACTACACCACGGGCATGGGCTCCTTCGACGTGAAGGCCAAGAACGCCGTGATCGGTTCGGCGCCTTAGTGTGTGATCCGCCGGTGCGCACGGGCTCGAACGGGCCCGAGCGCACCGGCGGTCAGTTCCAGTTCCCGGATCAGCGCGTTGTGCAGCTCGCTGGGAATTCTCGGCCCGGATCGGCGGTCACGGCATATAGACGCCGCCCGACACGCTGATCAGCTGGCCGGTGATATAGCTGGAGACGTCGGAGGCCAGGAACAGGGCCAGATAGGCGATGTCCTCCGGCCGGCCCAGGCGGCGGATCGGCAGGTTGGCCATGTTCTGGAGCTGGCCGCTGTCCAGCGCTTCCTGCATCTGCTCGGGCTTGCCGCGATTGTCGACGACCAGGCGGTTCCAGAAGCTGCCGGGGCCGACATCGTCGTTCTTATAGGGGACGATCCAGCCCGGGGCGATGTTGTTCACCCTGACACCCCTCGGCCCCCATTCATAGGCCAGCGCCTTGGAGAAGCTGTTCACGAAGCCCTTGGTCGCGCCGTAATGCACCACCTGCTGCGCCGCCTCGCCCAGCAGGCTGGAATTGGAGCCGATATTGACGATGCTGCCCTTGGCGCGGCTGAGCATATCCTCCGCCACCGCCTGGCAGCAATTGACGACGCCGTCGACATTCAGCGCCATCTCCCATTTGCGGGTCTCTTCCGACAGAGCCTCGAACGGGGACTGGGCGGCGACGCCGCCGGCATTGTTGACCAGCACGTCGACGGGGCCGAAGCGCTCATGCGTCGCCGCGACCAAGGCGTCGACATTCTTGCGGTCGGTGATATCGGTCTTGATGGAAACGATCGGGCCGGCAAGGCCCTGGGACTTGGCGTCGGCCTCGATCTCGGCGCCGATCTTCATGTCGCGTGAGGCGTTGACGACGTTGCAGCCCTCGCGGGCGAACTCCAGCAGCAGGCCGCGCCCGATGCCGCCCGACCCGCCGGTGACGATGACGGTTTTGCCTTTGAGCCCCAGATCCATGATGCGCTTCCCCTGTCTGTCGTTGCGGGGAAGCGTAGCGGCGAAGCAATCCAGAGCCAAGGGCCGGCCAGGGCCAGGGGCCGAATTGCTTCGCGATGACGAAAGCCTACTTGCCCAGCACCTTCTTGGCGCGGGCCAGCGCTTCCTTGAAATGGCGGGGTTGGACGTCGTGGGGCAGGATGGCCTGGGCGTGCATGAGGAAATAGCTGAAATGGTGGCGCAGCAACTCCGCCTCCTCCAGCTCGTGCGACACGGAGAGCATGAAATCGTGCAGTTCCGGGTCCTTGTACTTGTCGGCGTAAGCCTGGGCCTTCTCGTGCAATTCCGCGATCTTGTCGCTCATGTCCCGATCCCCTTTTACAAAAATACTACGGGTTAAAACGTCATCCCCTTAACGTCGCTCCGGTCTCCTTTGTTGCCGCCGCGACAATGCGCGCCGCGACGGCCTCGATCTCCGCATCGGTCAGCGTACGCTCGGCCGGCTGCAAGGTGACCTCCACGGCCAGGGACTTCATCCCCGGCGCGATTCCGGTTCCAGTATAGACGTCGAACAGGCGCGCATCGACGATCATCGCCTTGTCCGCGGCGCGCACGGCGCGCAGCAGCTTATCGGCGGTGACGGCCTCGGCAACGATGAAGGCGAAGTCGCGCTTCAGCGGCTGGAACGGCGACAGCACCAGCTGCGGCCGCTCGGTGCCCTTGCGGCGCGGCAGCGGCACGGCGCCGAGGTCGACCGTGAAGCCGACGCACGCATCCTCGAAGCCGATCGCATCCAGTATGTCGGGATGGATGGTGCCGAACGTGCCCAGCACGGTCGGCCCCAGCTTCAGCACGCCCGCCTGGCCCGGATGGTACCAGTCCGGCGGGTTGGCTTCGGTGGCCAGCTTGGCGGTGTCCAAGCCCAGCGATTCCAGCAGCGCCAGCGCATCGGCCTTGGCGTCGAACGCGTCGACCGTCTTGGCCTTGCCGGTCCAGTGCCGTCCACGGCTCTCGCCGGTGCGGATGCCGGTGGCGAGTGTCGATTGGCCGGCCTCGGCGAAGACCGGGCCGACTTCGAACAATGCCGCGTCGGGATAGCCGCGCGCGGCATTGCGGCCTGCGGCGGCGATCAGGTTGGGCAGGATCGACGGGCGCATGACCGACAGGTCGGCGCTGATCGGGTTGACCAGCTCCAGGCTCTCCGCCGCGCCGAACAGGGCGGCGACCTTCTTGTCCATGAACGACCAGGTTACCGCCTCTTCCAGCCCGCGGCTGGCCAGCAGGCGCTTGGCCCAGAAGACGCGGCGCTGCGCGGCATCGACCGCAGGCTTGGCGATGGCGTTGAGGCGGGGCAGGGGCGTTTCCGGAATCCGGTCATAGCCCTCGATCCGCATCACCTCCTCGACCAGATCGGCCTCACCCTCGATATCGCCGCGCCAGGAGGGCGGCGTGACCTGCAAGGCAATGGGCTCTTCCGCGATCTCGAACCCGAGCGCCACCAGGATTTCCTGCTGCCGTTCCGGCGTGACGCCGATACCGCCCAGCGAGGCGACACGGGTGGGGCGGAAGGGGATGGTGCGTTTCCATTCCGGCACCGCGCCGGCGACCACGACCTCGCTGGCCTCGCCGCCGCAGAGCGCGATCACCATCCGCGTCGCGGCTTCGATGCCGTCCATCACCGCGGCCGGGTCCAGCCCGCGTTCGAAGCGGTAGCGGGCGTCGGAATTGACCTGCAGCGTGCGGCCGGTCGCAGCCGTGCGCTTCGGGTCGAACAGGGCGCATTCGATATAGACATCGGTCGTTTCGGGTGCGCAGCCGCTCGCCATGCCGCCCATGATGCCGCCAAGGCTTTCAACGCCCTGGGCATCGGCGATCACCGTCATGCCCGCCTGCAACGTGTAGTCCTTACCGTTCAGTGCGGCGATGGTCTCGCCGCCGCGGGCGGATCGCACGGTCAGCGTCGTCCCGTGCACCTTCGCCACGTCGAAGACATGCAGCGGCCTGTTGCGGTCGAAGGTGAAGTAGTTGGTGATGTCGACCAGCGCCGAGATCGGCCTGAGCCCGATGGCGGTCAGCCGGTCCTGCAGCCATTGCGGGCTTGGCCCGTTCTTCACGCCGCGCACGGTGCGGCCGAGGAACAGCGGGCAGGCCGCCTGGTCCTCGATCACGATCGTGAGCTGACCGTCGAAGCTGGCCGGCACCGGCTCGACCGTCAGCGGCTTCAAGCTGCCCAGCCCTGCCGCCGCCAGGTCGCGGGCGACGCCGCGCACGCCGGCGCAATCTGCCCGGTTGGGGGTCAGGTTGATCTCGATCACCGGATCGTCGATGCCCAGCACGGGGCCGATCGGCGCGCCGGGCACGGCGTCGGCCGGCAGCTCGATGATGCCGTCATGGCCTTCGCCCAGCTTCAGCTCGCGCGCCGAGCACAGCATGCCGTTGGAGGTGACGCCGCGGATGGCGCCGACCTTCAGCACGTCGCCGGTCGCCGGAATGACGCTGCCGGGGGCGGCGAAGGCGGTCTTCAGCCCCGCCCGCGCATTAGGCGCGCCGCACACCACCTCGACCGGCGCGTCCTTGCCGATATCGACCTGGCAGACCCGCAGGCGGTCGGCATTCGGGTGCTGCGCCGCCTCGACGATCTCGCCGACGACGAACGGCGCCAGCGCCTCCGCCGGGTTTTCGATCCCTTCGACCTCCAGCCCGATCCGGGTCAGAGTCGTGGATATCTCGTCCAGCGAGGCGGTGGTGTCGAGATGGTCTTTCAGCCAGGAAAGGGTGAACTTCATTTTGTAAGCCCTAAAGCTCCTACGTTCCCACCTTCTCCACCGTCATGCCCGGGCCCGCGGCCGAAGGCCGCTTTTGCGTGGCGCAAAGACGGGCGCTTCGCGCCCGGCCGGGTATCCACGTCATGGATGCGGTCGCGCTTGGGGGAACGCGTGGATGCCCGGGTCAAGCCCGGGCATGACGAAATAAGAAAACTATGCCCAGCCATCGTCTCCCCCTACCGCGTAAGCCCGAGCCCGAGGCTCGGCTGGTCGAGGAAGGAGAAGCCGTAATGGCGGAGCCACCTGAGGTCGGCGTCGAAGAAGGTGCGCAGGTCCGGGATGCCGTATTTCAGCATCGCGATGCGCTCGATCCCCATGCCGAAGGCGAAGCCCTGGTAACGCGTGGAATCGACGCCGCACATCTCCAGCACCTTGGGATGCACCATCCCGCAGCCCAATATCTCCAGCCAGTCGCCGTGATTGCCCAGCTTCAGCTGCCCGCCCTTGCGCGAGCAGCCGATATCGGCCTCGGCCGAGGGCTCGGTGAAGGGGAAGAACGAGGGGCGGAAGCGCAGCGGCAGGTCGTCGATCTGGAAGTAGGCGCGCAGGAACTCGACCAGGCAGCCGCGCAGATGGCCCATATTGGTCGACTCGTCGATGACCAGCCCCTCCACCTGATGGAACATCGGCGTGTGGGTCATGTCGTAGTCGGAACGATAGGTCCGCCCCGGCGCGATGATGCGGATCGGCGGCTTCTGGCTCATCATCGTGCGCACCTGCACCGGGGAGGTGTGGGTGCGCAGCACCCGGGCCGCGCCGTCCGCGCCCGGCGGCAGATAGAAGGTGTCGTGCATCTGCCGGGCGGGATGGTCCTCCGGCATGTTGAGCGCGGTGAAATTGTTGAAGTCGTTCTCGACGTCGGGCCCCTCGGCAACCGTGAAGCCCATCTCTGAGAAGATCTGGACGATCTCTTCCATCGTCTGTGTGATCGGATGGATATGGCCCTGTGCCTCCGGCGCCACCGGCAGGGTGACGTCGATCCGCTCGGCGGCCAGCCTGGCCGCCCGCGCTGCCTTGCCCAGCACCGCCTGGCGCTCGGCGATCGCCTGGGTGACGGCGTTCTTCAGCTCGTTATTGGCTTGGCCCACCTCGCGCCGCTTGTCCGGGGCAACCTGGCCCAGGCTCGCCATGCGCAGCGTGACGACGCCTTTCTTGCCCAAGGTTTCGACACGCACCTGCTCCAGCGCCGCCTCGTCGCCTGCGTCGGCCACCCGCTTCAGGAGTTCGGCGCTTAAGGCGCCCAGATCATCCGTAAGGTCTGTCATCGCACGTTAACCATTCTAGTCCGTGGCGTTTGGTCCGCTCGCGGAAAGACACGAAAAAAGGGGCCGTCGCAAGAGCGGCCCCTTTTTATTTGATCGTCTGGTGGAAGGGTCAGGCCGCCTGGGCAGCCGCTCCGCCCAGCGCAGACTTGGCTTGTTCGACCAAGAGCCTAAACGAATCCGGCTCCTGCGCCGCGATGTCGGCCAGGACCTTGCGATCGACCTCGATGCCGGCCTTGTGCAGGCCGTCCATGAACTGCGAATAGGTGAGGCCGTTCATCCGCGCGCCGGCATTGATGCGCTGGATCCACAGGCCGCGGAACTCGCGCTTCTTGTTGCGGCGGTCGCGATAGGCATATTGCAGCCCCTTCTCGACCTTTTCGATCGCGACGCGATAGGCCTTCGAGCCCCGGCCGCGGTAACCCTTGGCGAGATCGAGAACCTTCTTGTGACGAGCATGGGTGGTAACACCCCGTTTTACGCGTGCCATTTCATGCCCTCCTTATGCCAGCCAATAGCGTTTGACTTTGTACGCATCGGACTCGCCCAGCATGTGGGTGCCCTTGTTGCGGACCTTGGCCTTCTTGCCTTTGCTGACCATACGGTGGGCGGAATACGCGCCCTTGAACTTCACCTTGCCAGTGCCGGTGAGCGAGAAGCGCTTTTTGGCGCCGCTCTTGGACTTCAATTTAGGCATTTTTGATCCCTGATGGATGGCGCCCCGAAAGGCGCGGAAAAGGTGGTTGGGCATGCCATTGTTGGGATAAACCCGGCCTCGCCACCCGAAGGGCGCGCTTATAGCTGAACGGCATGGGAAGAGCAAGGTGGCCGGGCGGCTGGTCACCGCCACGTCAAATCATTATCGTGCGAACCACCAATTCAAGCAAAGGGGAGACAGCATGGTCACGGCGCGGGATTTGTCGAAGATGTCGGCTGAGCGGATCAAGGCGCACGACCGCGACGGCTGGATCGCGCTGTTCGCCGACGATGCTGTCGTCCAGGATCCGGTCGGCCCGTCGGTCTTCGATCCCGAAGGCAAGGGTCATCACGGCAAGGCCGGCGTCACCCACTTCTACGATACCGCGATCGCGCCCAACAAGGACGTGACCTTCGAAGTGCACCAGTCGCATCTGTGCGGCGACGAGGTGGCGAACGTGGTCACGCTCCATATCACCCAGGCCAGCGGCGCGGCGTTCCAGCTGCCGTGCGTGATCTGCTACAAGGCAACACAAGACGGCAAGATCGCCTCGCTGCGCGCCTTCTGGGAAACCGGGAACATCCCAGGGTTCTAAGTGAGCGTTTTCTCTTCGCCTGCATCAACTAAACATCGTCATGCCCGGGCTTGACCCGGGCATCCACGCGGTTCCGCCTGTGCTCAAGCTGGGCTTTTGTGCTAACGGCGTCGCGTGGATGCCCGGATCAAGTCCGGGCATGACGGTACGGAGATGGGGGATGGTTCGCGAGTACGGCGGCTGGGTCTACCTGATCACCAATCAGGCCAACGGCGTGCTCTATACGGGCATCACCAGCAATATCGCTCGCCGCGCGTGGGAGCATCGCGAAGGCGTCGCGGACGGTTTCACCAAGCGCTACGACATCAAACGGATCGTTTATATCGAACGTCACGACGATATCCGCTTGGCGATACAGCGCGAGAAGAACATCAAACACTGGTCGCGTGCCTGGAAGGTCAGGCTGATCCTTGAGCAGAATCCCGGCTGGGCGGATCTGTATGATCAGCTGATCTAACGCACATAGCTCCCACCGATACCGTCATGCCCGGGCTTGACCCGGGCATCCACGCGGTTCCGCTCGTGCTGACCTCGGGCATCTGCGCTAACGGCACGCCGTGGATGCCCGGGTCGAGCCCGGGCATGACGGTACTAGGGGAGGATGGCGAGCAGAATTGGCAACAGCGGGGATTACCACCCGTCGAACAGCCAGTGCTGGAAGGTCCAGTCGTGGAAGCCGATATGGTAGATCGCGCTGGGCAGCCAGCTGTACATCCGCAGGACCCCGTGGCCGGTCGCCATCGCCAGGTCGAAGAGGATGGGCTTGGCTTCCGGCCAGCTGTGCGGCATCGACTTGCCGGTCAGCGCCATCTGCCAGGCTGGGATTGCGAGGATGACGCCCTGCGTGGCGCCGGCGGTGATATAGGTCCTGATCCAGCCCAGTCGTAAGGCCATTATTGTCCCTGCCAGTCTTATTCCGCCGCTTTCGCCAGCGCCGGTTCACGCTCCTCCCTAGCATGGATCCAGTCTTCCGACTGCATTTCTATTAGACGGCTGGCGGTGCGTTCGAATTCCGTTGCGTGCAACCCATGGGAATACAGATACTCGGGCAGGCAGTCGGCGCTGGCGATCAGTCTTGTGCCGTTGTCGTACAGCACATCCACCAGGGTGATCAGCCGCCGCGCCTCGTTGCGCTGGTCGGCCGCCAGGCGCGGCAGGTGGGAGATCATCACCGTGTCGTAATGCCGAACCAGCGCCAGATAATCGGCGGCGGACAGGGCCTCGCTGATCAGGTCGGACGCCTGGAACCAGGCGACCTTGGGGCCGGCCCTGGGGATATCGAGGCGGCGCCCGCCCTCGACGGCGATCGTCGCCGGATGCGGCGCCGCGCCCGCCGCCAGGTCGCGGAAGATGCGGCCGAGCTCAGCCTCGGCGGTCTCGCCGGCCGGAACAAGATAGACCTTGCGGCCGGTCAGCCGGCCTTGGCGATGATCGTCGGGCCCGGCCACCTCGACGACATCGACCTTGGTCTTGAGCAAGGCGATGAAGGGCAGGAACAGGGCGCGCTGCAGCCCGTCCTTGTAGAGATTGTCCGGAACGGTGTTCGAGGTCGCGACTACGATCACCCCGCCGGCGAACAGGCCGGTGAACAGCCGGCCCAAGACCATCGCGTCGGCGATGTCGGTGATCTGGAATTCGTCGAAGCACAGCAGGCGGACGTCGCCTGCGATCTCTTTCGCCAACATGTCGACGGCGTCGCCGTGGCCCTCGCCGCGCAGCACGTGCAGCCGGGCATGGACCTCCAGCATGAAGGCGGCGAAATGGACGCGGCGCTTCCTGGGTTCGGTGGCCGCGTCGAAGAAGAGGTCCATCAGCATGGTCTTGCCGCGCCCGACCGGACCCCAGAGATAGAGACCGCGGGGTGCAGGCGTCTTTTCGCCGAAGAGGCGGCTCAGCAAGCCGCGCTGCGGCGGCTGGGCTGCCAGCTCACGCCAGAGCGCATCCAGCCGCGCGGCGGCGCGTTCCTGCGCCGAATCGGACGCCAGCGTCCCCGACGCCACACGTTCATGATAGGAGGCCAGAGGTCCATCTGCCTGGGGGCCGTCCGAAGGACTCATCGATTTCCGCGATGCAGCAATAAAACGCTGCCGTTTCGTAGCTGAAACGGTCTCTTGAGGCAAATGACCGGGGCGCTGGCTGCTTTGTTCCTAAGTCATGCCGCCGTACGTACCGGGGCGGCCCGCAGCAGCATGCCGAACAGGTCCCGCGGCTCGTCCGGATCGGCCAGCAGGTCCAACTCCTCATAGAGGCCGGTAGCGCGGAATTGCTCGTAGACATAGCGCAGCGCCGAGAAGTCCTCGATCGCGAAGCCGACAGAATCGAACAGCGTGATCTGCCGCGCATCCCGCCGGCCTAGGGCCAAGCCCGCGATCACCTGCCAGAGCTCGGTAACGGGGTGGTCAGGGGCAAGCTGCTGGATCTCGCCCTCGATCCGGGTCTGGGGCGTGTATTCGGTGAAGATGGCGGAACGCTTCAGGATATCGGCATGCAGCTCGGTCTTGCCAGGGCAGTCGCCGCCGACCGCGTTGATGTGGATGCCGGCGCCGACCATGTTGTCGGTCAGGATGGTCGCATATTGTTTGTCGGCGGTGACTGTCGTCACGATCTCCGCCCCCTCGACCGCTTCCTGAGATGACCGGCAAACGCTGATGTCGAAGCCGAACCCGGCGAGGTTACGCACGCATTTCTCGCTCGCCGCCGGGTCGATGTCGTAGAGGCGCAACCGGTCGACGCCGAGCAGGGCCTTGAAGGCGATGGCCTGGAATTCCGCCTGCGCCCCGTTGCCGATGATCGCCATTGTCCGTGCGCCCCTGGGCGCCAGATGCTTTGCGGCCAGCGCCGAGGTCGCGGCGGTGCGCAGCGCGGTCAGGATGGTCATCTCGGTCAGCAGCAGCGGATAGCCGCTGGCGACGTCGGCCAGCACACCGAAGGCGGTCACGGTCTGCAGCCCGTCGCGCATGTTCTTCGGGTGGCCGTTCACATATTTGAAGCCGTAGATTGCCTTGTCGCTGGTCGGCATCAGCTCGATCACGCCCTCGGCGCTGTGCGAGGCCAGGCGCGGTGTCTTGTCGAATGCCTCCCAGCGCCTGAAGTCGCTCTCGATCGCATCGGCCAGCGCGACCAGGAACCGCTCGATGCCGATCTTGAGCACCAGCTTCATCATGTGGTCGACGCTGACGAACGGGACGACGTTAAGCTTCTTCTGCATGGCTCAATACCCCCGTGTCGGCCGGTCCAGCACCCGGCGGCCCATCAGGCTTGCAGCGAGGTCGACCATCAGCACGGCGGTGCGACCGCGCTCGTCGAGGAACGGGTTCAGCTCCACCAGGTCCAGGCTGGTCACCAGGCCGCTGTCGCACAGCATCTCCATCACCAGATGCGCCTCGCGGAAGGTCACACCGCCGGGCACGGTGGTGCCGACACCCGGCGCGATGCCGTCATCGAGGAAATCGACATCGAAGCTGACATGCAGCAGGCCGTTCGCCGCGGCGACCTTGTCCAGCCAGCCGGAGAGCAGCTTGGATACGCCGTTCTCGTCGATGGCGCGCATGTCGAACACGGTTATGCCGGTCTTGGCGATTGCGATCCGCTCGGCCGGGTCGACGCTGCGGATGCCCATCATGCAGATATTGTCCGGGTCGACGGGTACGGCCAGCGGCGGATAGATGCCGGCAAAGCTTTCCCGCCCGGTGGCATAGGCGACCGGGACGCCGTGCAGATTGCCGCTGACGGTCGATTCCAGCGTGTGGTAGTCGACATGCGCGTCCAGCCACAGCACGAACAACGGCCTGCCCAGTTCGGCGGCGCGCCTTGCATGGCCGGCCAGCGTGCCGGCGCCCAGGCTGTGGTCGCCGCCCAGCACGATCGGCATGCCGTTGGCGCTCTCGCGATAGACCGCGTCCGCCACCGCCTCGACCCAGGCGACGATCTCCGGCAGGGATTTGATCGCGGCATTGGGATGCGAAACATCGCTGACCGCCCCGGGGGACAGATTGCCGCGATCGATGACTGTGAGCCCCAGGTCGGTCAACGCCCCGCTCAGCTTCGCGGCCCGGAACGCCGACGGGCCCATGTCGCATCCGAGTATGCCCGTACCTTGCTGGACCGGGACGCCGATAAGGATGCAGGGCTTTGTGGTCATCTTGTGGGCTCTCCTTCACGCTGTTCCACAGAAATAGATGTAGTGTGCGGCGAAATGAACGAGGAATATTGCCAAAAAGCGATAATGATATTACCAAAATGTCAGCATATTCCACCACTCTGGTGAGTAATGGACGATATCGACCGCCGCCTGATCGCGCTGTTGCGCAAGAACGGCCGGCGCAGCGTCTCCGACCTGGCGCTGGATCTCGGCCTGTCGCGCGCCACCGTCCGCGCCCGGATGGACCGGCTCGAGCGCGAGGGCGAGATCGTCGGCTATACGCCGATCCTGCGCTCCGACGCCGTTTCGCTGCCCGTGCGCGGCCTCACCCTGATCGAGGTGGAGGGCAGGGCGGCGGACCGGATCGTCGACACGCTGGCCGGCTTCACCGAGGTCAGCGCCATCCACACCACCAACGGCAAGTGGGACCTGATCGTCGAGCTGGGCACGCAGAGCCTGACCGAGCTCGACACGGTGCTGCGGCGCATCCGGCTGATCCCCGGCATCACCGCGTCTGAGACCAACCTGCTGCTGGCGACGCCCAGAACGGCGCAGGCCAGGCGGGATTAGGCAATCGAGAGAACGGGAAGGGGAAGACGATGCGAGGAATTCTGGCGATAGGGTTGATCGCGGTCGGCTTAAGCACGGGCGCAGCCCAAGCAGGCGGGCTGCCGCCGATCGGTGAGATCGTGTCC
>DATBAZ010000130.1:0-6885 GCA_036271255.1 Alphaproteobacteria bacterium | reverse complement strand
CGGGTCAATCTGGCGGCCGGCGCGATCATCGCCGCCTTCGGCTCCTATGAGCTGATCGTCGGCATCAAGCGGGCGGCGCCCTACCTTTTCTGATCATGTCTTCGGCTCGCCCTTGCCCAGCCCGCCGATCTCGCGCTCCAGCTCGTCCAGGCGACGGCGCAGGTCGTTGATCTCGGTGGACGGCTTGGCGGCGCTCTCCCTATCCGGGGCAGCCTCGGCCTCGCCGGGCTGGCCCCCGAAAGGCGCGAACATCTTCATCGCCTGCTCCATCATCGCCACGTTCTGCTTGCCCATGGCGCTGAAGGCGTCGAAGGGGAAGATGCCGCCCATCGTCTTGGAGAAATATTCACGCATCTGCTCCTGGTTGCGGCTGAACGACTGCATGCTCTGGTCCAGATAGGTGGGCAGCGCCCATTGCATGTTGCCGCCATAGAATCCGATGAGCTTGCGCATGAAGCTGATCGGCAGCAGGTTCTGGCCCTTGCCCTCTTCCTCGACGATGATCTGGGTCAGCACCTGGCGGGTGATATCCTCGCCGGTCTTGGCGTCGAAAACGACGAAATCGACGCCGTCCTTGACCATCTGGCACAGGTGTTCGAGTGTGACGTAGCTGCTCGTGGCCGTGTTGTACAAACGCCGGTTGGCGTATTTCTTGATGGTGACGGGTTCGGGGCTGGGCGCGGGAGGCGCGGACGCAGTCTCAACCATCGATGTACTCCTCCGGGGCGGCCCAAGTCTGTTGGTCGTTCTTGGAAACGAAAGCCTCCAAGTATGCGGTGCGGGAGAACAAATGCAAGGCGCGTTATTTCGCGGCGCAAAAGAAAGTGGATTCCGGCTTGAGCGATTCGAAGGACCAGGGCGAGGCGCTCGACGCGCTGGCTCGCAAGTACTTGGATTTATGGGTGGAACACTGGGCCTCCAGTCTGGCCGCGCCGGAAGCGGCCGCCTCGGTGGCACGCCTGTTCGCAACATCTTCGGGAAACGGTTTTGACGCTATCCCCCGCTGGTTTGGTGCGGCGCAGGAGTCCGCGGCCTTTCGCACTGCACCTAATGCTGGCGACCGCCGCGTTGATGAGCTCGAAAAGCGGGTTGCCGCATTGGAGCGCCGACTGGCCGAACGCGATGCCGGACCCGGGGCCGAAGAGCCCGCTGTGGCCCGGCCTGCCCGACGATCTCGCAGCCGCGCTCGCAAAGTTTGATACGGCAGCCGTCGCCCGCGCCGTCGATGGTGCGACGATGCAGGCCGCGCGCGAGTTTGCCGACGGCATCGAAGCCTATCGCCACCACCCCTACGAGCGTGCGGCCGAGGATGCGCGGGTGGTGTGGCGGGCCGGCGGGACCGCGCTGATCGATCACGGTGGCGACGGGGTTCCGGCGCTCTTCGCCCCCTCGCTGGTCAATCGCGGCTGGGTGCTCGACCTGGTGCCGGGCCACGGCATGCTGTCCTGGCTGGCGGGCAGGGGCATCCACCCTTATCGCGTCGAATGGGGTTCGCCGGGCGACGGGGAGCGCGATTTCGATATCGCAGCTTACGTCGGCGAGCGGCTCGAGCCGGCGCTGGCCGAGGTGGCGCGCCGGTCGGGCCGGCGTCCGGTCCTGGCCGGCTATTGCATGGGCGGGCTGCTGGCGCTGGCCGCGGCCATCCGCAAGCCGGATGCGATCGCCGGGCTGGTGCTGCTGGCGACGCCGTGGGACTTCCATGCCGAGAACGCTGCGCGGTCGGCCGCGATCGGCACGCTCTACCAGGCCGCGCGCCCGCTGTTCGCCATGCTGGGCGAATTTCCGATCGACGCCATCCAGGCCCTGTTCGCCACCCACGACCCGATCGTGGCGCTGCGCAAGTTCCGCCGCTTCACGTCCTTCGACCCTGCCTCGGCCGAGGCCCGGAACTTCGTCGCGCTGGAGGACTGGCTGAATGACGGCGTCCCGCTCACCCTTCCCGTCGCCGATGAGGCGATGCGCGGCTGGTACGGCGAAAATGTGACGGCGCAGGGCGCTTGGTCGGTCGGCGGCGTGGCGATGGACTTGGGCGTGCTCGACATGCCGAGCCTGGTGGTGGTCCCCGGCGGCGACCGGCTGGTGCCCCCCGCCTCGGCGGCCGCCGTGCTGTCCGGGCTCCGTCATGCCCAGCGCCTGGACATCCCGCTCGGCCATATCGGCATGGTGGTCGGACGGCGCGCCGAGCGGGAGCTCTGGGCGCCGCTGGCGGATTGGATCCGGGGGAGCGTCCAGGTCATCCGATCATAGCTTTGCCGGATCAGCGGCGATCAGGGCACGATCTCGAACACCGTTCCGTTGCCCACCTGATACGTACCGTCATAGACCGTGGTGCCGAACAGCTTGCCCGCCGCCGTGCGCGTCAAGCCGCCGTTTGGATCCGAACCGTCCTGACCGAAGCTGAATGCGTGGAGGACAGTCGTCGTCCATGCCGCTTTTCCCGCCGGCGGGCTAAGTTCATATACCGTGCCCACGTTTTTACCGCCGCCATAAATAGTTGTGCCGTAGAAGCCACCGTGTCCGTCGGGTACCAGGGCGCCGGTCGGCGTATTGGGGCTTGGCTTGGCGTGGAACCTGAACAGGACCGATTCCGCCCACCCACCGGTACCCGCGGCCGGCGGCGATAGGACGAAAAACGTTCCGTCGCCGGCCGTGCCGGTCGCGCCGACCGTGGTACCGGTGCCTCCGCCGCCGGTGACGCCATAGAGTTTTCCGCTATTCAGCAGCAGCCCGCCGGTGGGGGCCGCACCGTCGGGAGCGCCCCTGAACTGGTGAAGGACTGTTTCCGTCCAGCTTGTCTTTCCCGCCGCCGGCGGCGCTAGCCGATATGCGATCCCGCATCCGGTAGGGCTGCCGAAATATATCCCTTGGCAAGCCGTCGCCGACAGCCCGCCATTTTGCGTGACACCGTACAGATTGCCCGCTGCATCCCGAGCCATACCGCCGACCGGAAATCTTCCATCCGTTCCGTTTCCGAAATTGTGAAGCACCTCCACCGTCCACGCGCCTTGTGTGCTGGCTGGCTTCACCAGTTCGAAGGCTGTGCCGCATCCGGCAACCGCGACGGTCGATGTTGTAGGACAGTCAGATGAGAAACTGCCCCCGCGGGTAGTGGCGCCGTATAGATTTCCCTTTGAATCGGACACTAGGCTTCCGTTCGGAAATGCGCCGGCGGCGCCGGTGAATCTGTGCAGGATCGTCTCGGTCCACGCGGCCTTGCCTGTGGCGGGCGGGGTGAGTTTGAAGGCAACGCCGCAACCGTCAACGACGCCGTTGGTCGGCATGGCCGGGCAGGTCTTGCTGCCGCCGCCGCTTTCGGTGACACCGTAGAGAGTGCCGTCCGAATGCCGCATCAGACCGCCGGCGGGCCCCGCGCCATCTGCTCCGTTGAACTCGTAAAGCACCGTTTCCGTCCACGCGGTCTTTCCTGGCGCCGGCGGCGATAATTCGAAGATCAGTCCGCAACCGCCATCATGGTTCACATCACGCTTAGGACACGTCTTGCTGGTCTTTCCGCCCCCCGCAGCCGACCCGTACAAATTGCCGTGCCCATCCACAACCAGGGGACCGGTTGGCGACAAACCTTTCGTGCCATCGAAATGGATAAGGACTTTCTCGTGGTCCGCGGCTCGTGCACTGCCAGAGTAATTAAAAAGGATCGCGGCGGTCGCGACCCAGAAGAAAGCAGAGGTCTTCATTCAAAAGGTCTCTCGTCGAGAAGATCAAAAGATATTCGGGTTTCTCTAGTATCATTTCGAAATTATATCAAAGGGATTATCTGCAATTATATACATGGAATTGGGGTTAATTTGACCTGATAAGCCAGGCTGCCAGAAAGCAGGCCGCCTCACTCTACAATCTCGGTCGTGCTGGCAACGGCTCTACGACCTAGAGCATAGAAGCTTTGCTGCATTGCAACTTGCCAATGCGCGGGCACCGCACCTAATAAGACTCACAGTCCTGATTCCGGAGATCCTTCCATGAGCGACATCGTCATTGCCTCCGCCGTCCGCACGCCGATCGGCGCGTTCAACGGCGCCTTCGCCGGGCTGACCGCGCATCAGCTGGGCACGGTCGCGGTCGAGGCGGCACTGGCGCGGGCCGGGATCTCGCCCTCGGACGTCTCCGAGGTGGTGCTGGGTCAGATACTGACGGCGGCCGAGGGGCAGAACCCGGCGCGCCAGACCGCGATGGCCGCCGGCATCCCCAAGGAAGTGACCGCGATGACCATCAACCAGGTCTGCGGCTCGGGCCTGCGCGCCGTCGCGCTGGGCTTCCAGGCGATCAAGGCGGGCGACAGCAGCATCGTCGTCGCCGGCGGGCAGGAGAGCATGAGCCGGGCGCCGCACGCCGCCTATCTGCGCGCCGGCGTGCGCATGGGTACGGCGGAGTTCATCGACACGATGATCCGCGACGGGCTCTGGGACATCTTCAACGGCTATCACATGGGCATCACGGCCGAGAACGTGGCCGAGCAGTATCAGGTCACCCGCGACGACCAGGATGCCTTCGCCGTCGCCAGCCAGAACAAGGCCGAGGCGGCGATCAAGGCCGGGCGGTTCAAGGATGAGATCGTCCCGGTCACCGTTCCGGGCGGCAAGGCCGGCGACAAGATCGTCGATACCGACGAGTACCCCCGCTTCGGCGCGACGATCGAGGCGATGGGCAAGCTGAAGGGCGCCTTCAAGAAGGACGGCACGGTCACGGCCGCCAATGCCTCCGGCATCAATGACGGTGCCGCCGCCCTGGTGCTGATGTCGGCGGACGAGGCCGAGCGGCGTGGCATTGCGCCGCTGGCCCGCATCGCCTCATGGGCCACGGTCGGCGTCGATCCGTCGATCATGGGCATCGGCCCGATCCCGGCCTCCCAGGCGGCGCTGGCCAAGGCCGGCTGGTCGGTCGCCGATCTCGACCTGATCGAGGCCAACGAGGCCTTCGCCGCCCAGTCCTGCGCCGTCGCCAAGACGCTCGGCCTGCCGGCGGAGAAGGTGAACGTCAATGGCGGCGCGATCGCGCTGGGTCACCCG
Organism: Alphaproteobacteria bacterium; assembly: GCA_036271255.1. GTDB lineage: Bacteria > Pseudomonadota > Alphaproteobacteria > BOG-932 > Roseiterribacteraceae > BOG-932. The sequence goes on along the minus strand of DATBAZ010000130.1, from coordinate 1,861 downwards.
ATCGGCGCCTCGGGCGCCCGCGTCCTGGTGACCCTGCTGCACGAGATGGGCAAGCGCGACGTGAGACGAGGCCTCGCCACGCTCTGCATCGGCGGCGGCATGGGCATCGCCATGTGCGTCGAGCGGTAAGGGCAGGTTTGTAGGATGGGTAGAGCGTAGCGAAACCCATCAGAATTTTGAACCGCCAAGGCGCGAAGACGCCAAGGAGAAACGCCAAGGGAATGCCGGTCGCCTGTGGCGCTCTGAAAATCCGCGAAGCGAAAAACGTCATCCTTGGCGTTCTTACTTGGCGTCTTGGTGCCTTGGCGGTTCCTCTTCGGTTTGACGATGGGTTTCGCTGCGCTCTACCCATCCTACTTCGGCTTGCGGAACTTCAGGACGAAATTGTCGGCTTCGCCGATGGCGACGTACTTGGCCCGGTCCTTGGTCCCCAGGGTCAGGTCGGGCGGCAGGGTCCAGACACCTTCCGGATAGTCCTTGGTGTCGCGCGGGTTGGCGTCGATCTCGGAGGCGCCGACAAACTCGAAGCCCGCCTTCTTGGCCATCTCGATCGTGTAGTCCTGCCGTACATAGCCGGATTCGGCTTTCGGGTCCTGCGGCTTGTCGTTGGCGGCCCGGTGATCCTCGACGCCTAAGATGCCGCCCGGCTTCAGCGCCGTATAGAAGGCGGCCAGCGCCTGGGGCGCCCAGTTGCCGCCGACCCAGTTATGGAAATTGCGGAAGGTCACAACGAGGTCGGCCGACCCCGGAGGAGCGATATTGCTCATAGTCCTCCCAAATTCGCTCAGCTTCACATTGCCGTAGATCGCCTTGTTTGCGGCGAGCTTTGCCTGGAAGGCTTCGACCGCCTGCTCGGCGCGGTCGCTGGCGCCGCGCGGGACGACGGCGGCGTAATAGGTGCCGTGGTCATGCAGATAGGGGCCCAGTATCTCGGTCCAATAGCCGCCCGACGGCCAGATTTCGACCACCGTCATATCGGGTTTCAGCCCGAAGAAGGTCAGCTCCTCGGCGGGATGGCGCGCGCCGTCGCGGGCGACCAGGGCGGGCGATCGCCAGGATCCGGCGACAGCCTTCGCCAGTTCCGGATCCGTGGCGGCCATGGCGGTCCCCGCCCAGGCGACCGTCAAAAGCGCACATATGTATGAAAGAGAACGCATGATGGCTCCGATTTCGGCTCGGCCGGAGTATGAAATCCCAAGGTGCATCGGGTGACCGACCGTTCTGTCCCGGCAGATTAGCGGCGACGATTATAGGCCGATAGAGCATATCGCTATTGACTCGCCGACGTTGCCACGGAATTAATCGCCCCAAATCAAGGGGCCTGCGAAAAAATCGCGGGAGATTGAACAGGGCGTAGGCTGCCGGCGATGGTTTCGACCTTTCGCCGACGACAAAGCGCTTCCCGGATAGAGTCAGCACTTCTTCGCGTTCGGCCGGAGACGGTCGTGCGTGAACTAAGCGTGCCGTGGGGTAAAATCCACGGAACAATTTGACAGAATTGCCGCCTTTGGTGGTAGTTTTGGACCGCTGGAGAGGCGCTGTTACAGGCGTTTTGAGAGCGGAAGAATTTTCGGAATGTCGGGGCTGGACAAGCGCCGTGCAATAGCATAGGCAGCCTTTTCCATGTTTTTGGGCCCCAGCCCTAGTGCGGATTTGTTACGAACCAACAGCGAAAGTGGAACCATGCAGCGCTCTTACCATCTGACCTCGGCGGGACTTCGTCGTCTGGTCCTAGCTCTGGCGCTCGCCGCGCCGGTCGCCGTCGCAGGCTCAGCCTGGGCCCAACAGGCAGCGGCCCCCGCCGCGCCGGCCCCCGCCGCAGCGCCTGCTCCGGCTCCGGCCGCCGCTCCCGCTGCGACGC
>DATBAZ010000129.1:0-28689 GCA_036271255.1 Alphaproteobacteria bacterium | reverse complement strand
AGGCTCAGCCTGACGCTTTGACCGGTCGGGGTCGGCGTGCGCTCCAGGATCTTCAGCTCACGCCCCTGCCAGCCATAGGAGAGGACCGGATGGCCGGCCTTCTCGGCGGCGGCGCGCAGACGGTCGAATTCCATAATATCGGCATTCAACACGGCGGCGCAGCCGGGCTGCAGCACCTCGGTAAACAGACGGAGCTTCGCCTCGAAGTACGCTTCAGTTGTCGGATGGTAATCCAGGTGATCGCGGCCGAAGCTGGTGAAGCCGGCTGCGCTCACGCGCACCCCGTCCAGGCGATACTGGTCCAGCCCGTGCGACGAGGCCTCCATCGCCGTGCGGGTGACGCCGGCCTTGGCAAGCGCCGCGAGGTCCGCATGCAGCTCGACCGGATCGGCTGTGGTCAAGGTGCCGTAGCGGGTGATGGGGCCGGATTCGATGCCTAGCGTGCCAAGACTTGCGGCGTTGAGCCCCAGGATTGTCCAGAGCTGGCGGGCAAAGCTGACGGTCGAGCTTTTGCCGCTGGTGCCGGTGACGGCGACGATCTTCTCCGGCTGTGTGCCATAGAAAGCCGCAGCCATCTGCGCGAACAGCTTGCGCGGCAGTGGGTCCTCGATGACCGGCAGGTCGGTTTTACCGCGCGTGCCGGGTGGTGCGATCACGCCGGCGGCGCCGCGCCTGGCGGCTTCCGAAATGAAATCGACGCCTGACACCTTCCCGCCGGGCAGGGCGGCGAACAGGAAGCCCGGTTGAACCGCGCGTGAATCCGCCGTGATCCCCGTGATCTCGATCGTCTCGAGACCGGGGAGTTCGGTGCCCACGCGCTCCAAAAGGGTGGGCGCGAGATGGGTTGGCGTGCGGTTCATCAGGTCAATTAGGCGCAATGCGGCGGCCGGGCGGGTTTACGTCGATTTCCATCTTCGCCTGGATGACCGGCGAGTGTTCGTCGACTGGGGGAATCTGAAGCAGCGGGCCCATCGAGGTGATGACGCGGTTCACAGCCGGCGCGGCAACCCAGCCGCCGGTCTCGAACCCGGCGCTGTGCTTGTTGCCGCGCGGCTCGTCGATCGTGACGAACACCGCATAGCGCGGGTCGTTCATCGGGAAGACGCCGACGAAGGAACTCAGATTGGCGTGCTTCTTGGCGTAGGCGCCCTTCATGATCTTCTCGGCGGTGCCGGTCTTGCCGCCGACGAGATAGCCGGGAACCTCGCCGAATTTCTTTGCCGTGCCCCGGTCGCCTGACACGACCAGGCGCATCAGCTTGCGCATCGTCGCCGACGTGTCCTCCGAAATCACACGCCTGCCGGATACCTCCACGCCGTCCGGCAGCTTCAGCAAGGTTGCCGGGCGCAGGGTTCCGCCGTTGGCGATGGCGCAGATGGCGCTCACCAGCTGTACCGGCGTCACCGAGATGCCGTGGCCGAAGGCGATGGTCAGCATGTTGATGAACCGCCAGGGATGCGGCACGCCGGGTGTGCCAACCTCCGGCACCTCCAATTTCATCTTGGTGGTGAGGCCCAGCTCATCCATGAACTGTTCCTGAGCCTCGGGGCCCACCTGCTTTGCCATCTGGGCGGAGCCGATATTCGAGGAGATTTCGAAGATCATCGGCACTGACGAATAGCCGGGCAGCTCGTCGCCCTTGAAATCGTGGATCGTGTAGCGGCCGATCTTGATCGGATGGAAAGCGTCGAAATAGTCGCTGATCTTCACCTTGCCGCTGTCCAGCACCATGGCGGTGTTAAACACCTTGAAGATCGAGCCCATCTCATAGACGCCCAGCGTCATGCGGTTGAAATGCGGGTCGGGCTCGCCTTCAGGCGGCTTCGGCTCGGCATTGGGCTGTTCGGGATCGAAATCGGGCAGGGACACCATGGCGAGAATCTCGCCAGTGTGCGTGTCCATAATAAGGCCGCCGCCGCCCACCGCGTTGAACTCGTCGATCTGCGCCTGGACCTCGCGATGGAGCATGTGCTGCAGGCGGACGTCGATCGACAGCGCCACCGGCGCGCCGCCGGCCGCCAGCAGGTCGTTCCGCGATTTCTCGATACCGGCCAGCCCGATCGAGTCCGGATCGGTGAAGCCGATCACCTGGGCGACCTCGCGGCCTTCGGGATAGAGCCGCCGCTCGTCCGGCCGGAAGCCGATGCCGGGGATGCCCATCTGGTTGACGGCATATTGCTGGCGTGGCGTCAGATGCCGGCGCAGCCAGGCGAACCGGCTCTTGCCCCGCAGCTTTTCCAGGAACTCGCTATAGGACGTATCGGGGAATTCCCCGGTCAGCTGCCGCGCCGCATCCTCCGGATCGATGATCTTGGCCGGGTCGGCAAACAGTGAGGCGGTGGCGATCGAGGTCGCCAGCACCTTGCCGTTGCGGTCGACGATGTCGGCCCGCACCGGCTGGACCGGCGGCGGCGCATAATGGGCGTGATTGTTCTCGCCCGGCCCCAGCACGGCCAGCCCGACCAGCTTGCCGCTGACTACCAGCAGGGCAAGCGTGAAGAGGGCGCCGACGACGAGCAGGCGGGTCCGCGCCTGTTCCAGCGTCTGGCGTGCGGAGCCTTCGACCGTCACCAGGATCGATGACGGCTGGGCGACGCTTTCGGGCAAGGCGCCGCTGACGCGTGATCCGATCACGCCCTCGAAAGGGATGTGATTGGGGTCGACCGCCGTCACTCGTGCTTCTCCATCCGCGCGAGGATCAGGCCGACATCGTCCTGGACCGGCTTCTGCGCCTTCACCGGCACAGGCTGGGCGGCAGGGCGCGAAGCCGGAGCTTTGATCAGGATCTCGGGCTTCTTGGCAGCGGCTGCTGCCGTGGCGATTCCTGCCTTGGCACTCTTGCCCTGCGGGGTAGCGAGCTTGGCGATCTGATCATCGCTGAGCTTCATCGGAATCTGCTCCAGCGAAACCACCCGGGCGATCGGCGTCGGCTCCAGGGTCAGATAGCGTTTCGACAGCTCGTCGATGCGGTGCGGATCGTTCAGCGTGTCCCACTCCGCCGACAGGATGCGCAGCTTGTCCTGCTCCTGGCGCGTATCGCGGTTGAGCTGGCTCAGATGCCGCTCGACCTGGCGCACCTGATAGCTGACATGCATGACGGTCCCGCCGGCAATGACCAGCAAGGCAACCCATAGAAGCGTGGTGATACGGATCATGCTGCTTCTCCCAGATCGAACGCTTTCGGCCACGCGGGCGCGGCCGTACGCTCTGCTGCCCGCAGCTTCGCCGAGCGCGCACGGGGGTTGATGCGGATTTCCTCCTTGTCGGCGACGAGGGGTTTGTTGGTGATCAGGCGGAACGACGGGGCCCGCGCCGGCGCGACGGCCGGCAGGTGGCGCGAACCGGCGGGCGCCTTTCCGGCCCGTCGCTGCAGGAACGTCTTGACCGATCTGTCTTCGAGGCTGTGGAACGTCACGACCGCCAGCCGGCCGCCGGGCGCCAGAAGCCGCTCGGCGGCGCTTAAGCCCCGGCCCAGCTCGCCCAGCTCGTCATTGACCGCGATGCGCAACGCCTGGAAGGTTCGGGTCGCGGGGTCGATGCCGTCGCCCTTGGGGGGCATGACGCGGCGAATCGCTTCGGCGAGTTCGGCCGTCCGGCTGAACGGGCGGGCGCGGACGATGGCGGCGGCGATGCGGCGGGAAAGCCGCTCCTCGCCCAATTCGTAGATCAGGTCGGCAAGCTCGGTTTCGTCCAGACGGTTGACGAGGTCGGCGGCGCTTTCGCCCCTGTGCGACATGCGCATGTCCAGGGGGCCGTCGGCGCGGAAGGAAAAGCCGCGCTCCGGCCGGTCGAGCTGCATCGAGGAGACGCCGAGGTCGAGCGCCACCCCGTCCACCGTGTTCACGCCGCGATCGCCCAACAGGCGGTCCATATCGCCGAAGTTCCCTTCGATCATCGTCAGCCGTCCGGGAAAGCGCGCGGTCAGCGCGCTGCCGAAGGCCAGCGCGTCGGGATCGCGGTCGATCCCCCAGACCTTGCAGTCGGCGGCGCCGAGCAGGGCTTCGCTATAGCCGCCGGCGCCGAACGTGCCGTCGATATAATGGCCGCCGGATTTGGGCATCAGTGAGGCGATCACGGCGTCGCGCAGCACCGGGATGTGCGGCGCGCCGGTCACAGCACACCCGCGGGCAGGGTCGGGAAAGCAACGGCGCCGGTTGTGATCGCCTTGGCGGCCGCCTCAACGCGGCGGGCCAGAGCCCCCGGCTCCCAGATCTGGAAGGTGGCGCCGCGGCCGAGGAAGGCGGCCTCGCCGGCAATGCCGGCCTGCTCCAGCAGGGACTTGGGGATCGAGCAGCGGCCCTCGCCATCATAGACCAGCGCCTGGGCGGCGCCGAAGATCGAAATTTCGAATGAGGCCCGTTCGGGCGCGAACGGCGGCAGGGCCTCTAGCGCGCTCGCCATCTGATACAGGCGCTCGACCGTCATGCCCTCGATGGCGGGATCCGACAGCGACTTGAACAGCACGACACCCTGGGACTTGCGGACGTCGATGGCCGTGCGGAAAGGCGCGGGAAAGGACACGCGCCCCTTACCGTCGATGCGGTTGGTGTGCGTGTTCAGAAACAGAGCTGTGTTCACGAATTGTGACATCGCGCTCTAACGCCCAAATCCCGTTCCGCCGGTTAATCCTCGGATCGCCTGCGGACCAGACATGCGATGGAGGAATCCCACCACAAGGCGGGATGGAATGGGATATCACGGGAAATGATGGGCTGGCAATGGAAACGTAGTAGTGGTTAAGTCCTCGCGTTCGGGTTGCGTGTTTCGGGCCAAATAAGAGAGTCGCCATTCTCGAAAATTATTTATAACGGCTGGAATCAGAATAAATCTCCTATTTGTTCCTATAACGTACCTATAATATTTCCTCCTTGCGCGTTTTTTGCTGTATCCCGAGCCGAGGGATAAGGCGTCAGGCGGCCTGTAAGCCGGGTTCTGTCCTCGGCCGCGAGGGCCGATGGATGATCATTCCTCTGGGACGCCCGTTACCGGACGCCTCGCGCGATCCACCCGGGCGGCGGCCCGGAAACGCCTGACAGCCCATGTCCCGAAGGATGTAGCCATCGCGCCGCCCCTATTCGATCTTGCTCCCGGTGGGGTTTACCTTGCCGACGCCGTTACCGGCGGCGCGGTGCGCTCTTACCGCACCCTTTCACCCTTGCCGCCCGCCCGGCCAGAGGCCGGAAACGCAGGTTTGGCGGTTTGCTCTCTGTGGCACTGTCCCTGGGGTCGCCCCCGCCGGGCGTTACCCGGCACCGTCTTTCCGTGGAGCCCGGACTTTCCTCCAGCATCCGGCGAACCGGACACCAGCGATCACCCAGCCGCCTGACACGCCCGAATCTACGCCAATCCGGCCTGGATGATCAAATTCCTCAAGCGTCCCCTGGTCTCCGTGTCGGCGATTCCGGTTACGGCGGCGGGACGGAAATGGCGCTGAAAGGCGGCAACGGACTCGGCCGAGTCGTTTTCATAGCCGTAACGCCGCATATCGGCGGCGAAATCGTCGATTTCGGCTACGGCGCCATCCGGCCACAGGCCGATCCCGGCGGCGGAGAGACGCTGCCAGTCGAACAGCTCACCGGGATCGAGCTTACGGCCCGGTGCGACATCGGCGTGGCCGAGCACCAAATGGGATCGTATGGGAAAACGGGTCAGGATGCCCCGGCAGAGATGCTCCAGCGCCGTCATCTGAGCGTCCGGGAATGGGCGATAGCCGTGCTCATGGCCGGGGTTGGCCAGCTCGATGCCGATCGAGCGACTGTTGACGTCGGTCGTCCCGGCCCAGAAGCCCCGGCCGGCATGCCAGGCCCGCCGGTCCTCGGGCACCAGCCGCCAGACCCTGCCGTCTTCTTCGATCAGATAGTGCGCGCTGACCTCGCTCGCCGGATCGCACAGCCGGTCGAGCGCGGCTTCGGCGGTCTTCATGCCGGTATAGTGGATGATCAGCATGTCGATCGCGGCGCGGCGCGGGCCATGATTGGGCGAAGGCCGTTCGCGTACTGCCGGATCGCTCATGATGGTGTCGCCATCGCCGGCTCGAGCCGCTTCGCCGGGCGGCGGAAGACGATCAGCGCGACACCGGCGATGGTCAGCAGCCCGCCCGCGACGATATCGGCGGTCATCCGGTCGCCGTTCAGCACGATACCGCCCATGACGGCGAACAGCGGCACGGTCAGCATGAAGGGCAGGGTTTGTCCGACGGAATAGCGCCCCACAAGCCGTGTCCACATGCCGAACCCGACAATGGTGGAGATCAGGCTGATATAGGCAAGTCCCGCCCAGCCCCGCCATGTCGCGGCTACGACATGCGGCAGGGGCGAGCCCTCGATGACCATGCTGACGGCGAACAGCTCGATCGCGACGAAAAGGCCCACCCACCCGTTGAAGGTGAACGGATTGATCGGCCCCAGCCGTTTCATGAGCACCGTACTGTAGCCCCAGGCAAAGGCGGCCGTGAGCAGGAGGATCAGCCCGACACGATTGGCCTCCAGCCGCGGCGAGCCGGCGATCAGCGCAACGCCGCCGAACGATATCGCCATGCCCAGCCCGTGCCGCCAGGAAAGCTTCTCGCCGAGCAGCAGAGCCGCCATGACGATTCCCAGCGGCACCTGGAGCTGGAGGACGATGGCGGATGTGGAGGCGTCGAGGCGCGACAGGCCTGAGAACACCAGTGGGAAATGCAGGAGACCCAGGATCGCCGCCAGCTCGATCAGCGGCCGGATACGAGCCGGACGAGGCGCCAGGGGCAGGAGAATCAGCGCGACCAACGTAAAACGCAGTGCGGTCAGGAAGATCGGCGGAAATTCCGCCAGCGCCAGCTTGGCGACGGCGAAATTCAGCCCCCACAGCAGCATCGTCGCCAACGCCAGCAGGACATCCCCGATTCTCATAATATTTGCCTAGCCGAAAGCACGGGCCGTTGGAACCCCACGCGCTCAAGCAGGCTTCTATTTCAGGCGGTACCGCCTATGTGACTGGAACCATGTATGTTGAACACGCATTCTCTCGACACCCAGTTCGCCCAGTCCGACCTGGCGCCAATAGAGCAGGCATGACGGATAATCATCAGGCAGACCGATCGCGCGACGATCGATCCGCGGGACCGCAGATACAGAAGGATGAGCCGGTGCCCGACTTCCGGTCGGAGCTGGTTGCCCAACTGCCCCATCTGCGCGCTGTGGCGCGGGCGTTGACAGGGCATCGCGACCGCGCCGACGACTTGGTCAACGATACGGTGCTGAAGGCGCTGTCGGCGGAAGCGCAATTCCAGCCGGGCACGTATCTCAAGGCCTGGCTGATGACGATCCTGCGTAATCATTACATCAACGGACTGCGCCGCACCCGCATCGAGGTCGAAACCATCGGCGAAATCCCCGAGGCCGCCCTGCCGAGCGCGCCCAACCAGGAGCATGTAGTCGAGGTCAACGAAGTGGCCAACGCACTGCAGCGCATGTCGGTCGAGCACCGCGAGATATTGGTTCTCGTCTCCGCCGCGGGCTTGAGCTATGAGGAGGCCTCGGAAGTTTGCGGATGCGCCGTCGGCACCATCAAGTCCCGTCTCAACCGTGCCCGCAACGAGCTCAAGAAGGTGCTGGCGAAATCGCGCGGCCTGGCCGGAGAACCTCGCCCTGACGGCACGATCCCCGACGGAACGCCGCACGCCCTGCGTAACGCCTGACGGCTGCTCAACGGCAGCGGCCGCAAGGGCGGGGAATGCGCCGATTATACACTTTTGTTATGGACCCTAAGCGACCGCGCCGGGTTTATGCCATATTACCGCCACAGGTTATTTCGAAACGAGACTGCATTTGTCTTTTCGCCGTCCCGGCAGGATAAATCACAACGAGCAACTGGCCCGGCGCCGGCACGCGCCTGCTGCCAATGAAAAGAGGTCGTCTCCATGAGCGTGTCCCACGATATCGTCCGCCTTCTGCCGTACCTGCGCCGGTACGCGCGGGCGCTGACCGGCTCGCAGTCGACCGGAGACGAATATGTGCGTCTCTGCCTTGAGGCGATCCTGGCCGAACCGGCGCGGATCAAGAACGCGGCCGATCTCAGGGTCGAGCTGTTCGCGGTCTTCCACGACGCCTGGGACATCGTCGACAGCGCCATCCCGGACGCGGAAGGCGGTGCGGACGAGGCCGGCATCAACCGTCAGCTGGCGGCCCTGCCGTCGATTGAGCGTCAGGTGCTGCTGCTGATCGCGCTGGAGCGGTTCTCGACCGCTGAAACAGCGCGGATACTCGACCTCGACGAGGCCGATGTTATCCGCAAGCTGGACTTGGCGCGGCAGGAGCTGCGCCGTCAGGCGACGACGAAGGTGCTGATTATCGAGGACGAGCCGGTCATCGCCATGGATGTGGCCGGGATCGTTGAATCGCTCGGACATGAAGTGATCGGTGTGGCAGGCCGTCAGGCCGAGGCGGTCGAGCTGGCGCGCAAGCATCAGCCGGGGCTGGTGCTCGCCGATGTCCAGCTTCAGGACGGCGACAGCGGTATCGTGACGGTACAGGAGATCATGCAGTCGATGGACGCGCCGGTGATCTTCGTCACCGGCTTTCCGGAGCGTCTATTGACCGGCGACCGGGTCGAGCCGGCCTTCATCGTCACCAAGCCGTTCGATCCGGAGACGTTGAAAGTGGCGATCGTGCAGGCACTGTCCTTCTCCACGGCCGCCAAGGTGCAGTAAGGACCGTCAGTCCTTCAGCTTTTGCGAAATCAGCTCGATCAGGTCGTCGGGGATCGGTTCGTCCAGCACCGAGCTGTAGGCGGTGCGCAGCTTGCTTTCCAGCCAGCTGTCGAAGCCGGCTACGCCGCCACTCGTGGATTTGCTGTCGCTGCGGAGTTCCTTCCGTCCCGGTTTTTGCTTTTCCGTCACAGTTCCTCCGCAATACCCGCTCAGCGACGCTTACTCAGACTATGTCCGAAACCTTGGTCTCGCGAGCCTGACATCCGGAGCCTCCGTGCCGACGGCCATGGTTTCGACATAGTCTGAACACGCAACTCTTGAAATTGTGTCCATAGTGTCGCCGAAAAGGCCGGCGGGCATCGAGGCAGCGGAACCCATCACCCGGCGCGGGGGTTGGACAGAACGTCAAAAGCTAGTCCGAACGCCGTCCGGCAAAGCAGTTGTCCGACACCTCGGAACCTTCCTATCCGGCCATTGAATGGAACTAATATGCTAGAAAATCGGCGCGCTAGACAAGACCAGCGCATCGATGGCTGCGGATTTGCGGTAATCTGGCCGGAATTGACGTTCGTTTTGCACGTCTCGACACCATTTGCGGCATACCAAGGACGACAGGCGCAGCCATTGATACGGCGCCTGTCATCCGCCGCCTCTTAAGACAGGGAGAAGCCCATGACCTCGCATGACGTTGAAGGCGAATTCGGCGCGGTAAAGGACGATCTGGCCAAGCTGCGCGCCGACATTGCCAATCTGAGCGCCGCGCTCAAGGATCTGACCTCGGACGCGGTTCATGAGCAGATCGATTCGCTGAAGGGCCGGTTCGATCATCTGACCCACGATGCAAAAGACAAGGGCCGGCAGGCGATGGACGATCTGGCCGACCATATCGAGCAGCGACCCGTTTCCAGCGTGCTGATCGCCTTCGGCGTCGGCATCCTGCTTGGCCGGCTGTTCGATCGATGAGTCGGAGGCGGAACGCCCCAACCTGCGTGATCCGCCGATGAGCGGCCTGCTGGGATTCCTCCTGCGCAACGGCAGCGGCCTGCTGAAGGACGGTGCCGAGATCCTGATCGGGCAGGCACTGGTCCGCACATTTACCGAACGGCTGAAAGGCATTCTGCTGTTCTATGCGGTCATCGCGGTCCTCGCCCTGGCCGCGCTCGTTTTCTTCTATGTCCTGATCTACCGCCTCCTGGCGGCGCGGCTGGACGATATCAGCGCCGCTGCGATCCTGCTGGGCGCCAATCTGGTCCTGATCGGGGTGATGTTCGCGGGTAAGGCGCTCTTCAAGCCCAAGCCCGTCGTCACCGCCTCGCCGCTGGTCGAAATGCTCAAGGCGCAAGCCGGCAGTGTCGGCGCCGTCGTAAAGGATGAGCATTTCGAGGCCGGCCTTGCCCTCGGCAGCGAGCTCGGCCACCGCCTGCGCAAGGCCACACCACAGATCGCGCTCGGCGCCGCGGTGCTGGGACTGGTAATCGGGATACGGCCCCAGATACTTGGCCTGTTCAGCCGCCGCGATCCGCCGGCGAAGGCCGCAGATACCGGGAAGCGCCGGCGCTAAACCGCCCAGGCGTATTTGCGCACGGCGTCCGAGGGGACATCGTGCGGCTGGTATTTGTTGAGGAACTCGATCGAGACCACGGTTCCGGGCGGCCCGCTGATCGTCAGCTTGCCGTCGACCTGGCGGGCGAAGGCCTTGATCAGCGACATGCCCAGGCTGGCCTGCGGCCCCTGGGCGATCGCCTGCGCTTCGGTCAGGCCGATGCCATTATCCTCGACGCTGAAACGGACCATCGATTCCTGCCCGGCCTTGAGCACGATGCGGATGACGCCTTGCCGTCCTTGCGGAAAGGCATGCTTCAGTGCGTTGCTCATCGTCTCGGTCATGAACAGCGCCAGCGGCACGGCGCGGTCGGACACATCCCAGACCTCGTCGGCATCGACCTCGATTGCCACCTGATCCTGCGAGATGCCGTAAGAAAGTTGCAAGCTTGCCGCCAACTCCTTCAGGAAAGCCGCCAAGTTTACCGATTGCAGATCCTCGCTCTCGTAAAGATAGCGATGGACGAGGGCGAGGGCGCGTACCCGGGTCTGGATGTCGTTGAAGGCACGTTGCGCGCTTTCGCCCTGCACCGCCTTGGCCTGCAGGTTCAGCAGGCTGGTGACGATCTGAAGATTGTTTTTCACGCGATGGTGAATCTCGCGCATCATTGCCTCGCGAGTCTCGATCGCTTCGCGCAGCTCGTGCTCGCGTCCTTCGATCCTGTTCGCCATTTCGGCGAACATGACGGCCAGATCCCGCACCTCGGCTGGGCCGGTGGGTGCCGGCCGGCTGGAAAGATCGCCCTGGCTGTAGGCCTCGGCCGCCCGGGTCAGCCGCCGTACCGGCCGCGATACCTGGATGTCGATCGCAAACCAGACCACCGCCAGCATCACGAGCCAGAGCAGGATCGGTCCCAAGGTCAGGACGGCCCGGTCGAAAATCTCGTTTTCCTCGGAATAGGAATAGCCCAGGAACGCCATATAGGCGGCCAGGGGCAGCAATAGAATCGATAGAAGCAGCGTCAGCCGGAAACGGATGGTCTTGGCCGGGGTAGATGACATTCAGCAGCGCCCTCCATGGAGCGGTACCGTCATCGCAATATGCAGTGCCGTGCCATCCACCATTCTTTGTCGGCCACGCCCAATCTGCTTACGAACGTCGACCCGCCTATCCGCCGAGTCGCCAAGACTTAATGTAATCACTCAACAATCCGCGAGAACATCAGATAACACAATGTACTCGCGCTTCCCGTGAAATGGAGGTGACTCTGGCAAGCTCTCAAGCGTGCTTGCCTTCGCCGCCCCTTGGATCAGTGTGTCGCCGCCCCGACCGTGGCACCGGCGGCGCCGCCGACAGCTGCGCCGACCAGCGGATTGAAGCCTGCAACCGCGCCGAGCAGGGCGCCGCCGCCGGCCCCGACCGCGCCATCCGTCGCCATTGCCCGACCCCGGGGGGTGTCGCACCCGCCGAGCGCCACGGTGGCGACCAGGCCAAGGACGATGGTTACACTCTTCAACATGATAAACTCCAAGGAACACTTGCCGTTAGGTAACGTCGCCGCCTCCAGGAAGTTCCGCAGGAAATTACTGGAGTTATGATCGAAAGAGGCAAGCGGACCCTGGCCAAAAAAAGGCCTTCCGCTGCACGAGGCAACGGAAGGCGCTAAGTCAGGACCTAACAGGATGAGGGATGTCACTACCTGTCGAATGTACAAACACGACCCCGATTAAACTGTTCCGGTCTTTTTTTCGTTTCTGTGAATTTTTTTGTGCCGGCTTTTCAGACTACCGGCGGCCCCCTGCGGCCCGACACCAGGTGCCAGACCAGCGAGATCAGGAACAGGATCAGGAAGATAACGAACAGGATTTGCGCGATGCCCATGGCGCTGCCGGCGATCCCGCCGAATCCGAGAAACGCCGCGATGATCGCGATAACGAAGAAGGTTACTGCCCAACCGAGCATGTCGAAGTCTCCTCATGGCTGCCCCCTGGCGTCAGGCGCAGGAGGCGGGCGCGTCAAAACGCGCGACTTCTGACTTAACCCGAGGTTTTTCCAGGGGTTCCGCAGGCGGTTGGTGGGGATTGACGGGCAGATCGGGGGCGGATCATGGGTCCGCCCCCTGTCTCAATCAGACGCGGCCCAGCATGTGCTCGGCAGTGGAAACTTCGAAGGCGCCGGGCTTTTCGACCTGCAGGTCCTTGACGACGCCGTCGACGGCGTAGAGGGCGAAACGCTGGCCGCGCGTGCCCAGGCCGAAGCCCGAACCGTCCATCTCCAGCCCCAGGGCCTTGGTGAAGGTGCCGTTGCCGTCGGGCAGCATCTCGACCTTGCCCTCAACCTTGTTCTGCTCGGCCCAGGCCTTCATCACGAAGGCATCGTTGACAGCAAGGCAGATGACCCGGTCGACACCCTTGGCCTTGAATTCGTCCGCCTTCTCGAGGAAGCCCGGCAGGTGCTTCATGGAGCAGGTCGGGGTGAAGGCGCCGGGAACCGAGAAGAGCACGACCTTGCCGAGGAACAGCGTGTCGGTGGAAACTTCCTCCATGCCGTTGGCGCCGAACCGCTTCAGGGTAACCGACGGGATCTTGTCTCCAACTTTGATCATGCGAGCCGCTCCGTAATGAGAAAATAGGTGAATCGCGTCCGGCTTACGCGGCCCCGCGACACTTGTCGAGATGCATGACGATTGTCCGCCGACACCCTCTAGCTGCCTTGGCGCGGGCGGCGTTCCCTGGCAAGCTGCTTGTTCGTTGCCGATCGAGGCCTATTTCCTGGAGATGGGCCCGATCCTAAGGAATCGATGAGTTTTCTGATGTCCGCCTTCGCCTCAGATAATGCGCCGACATGGCTTAACGGCCAACTGCTGATCGCCATGCCGGGCATGAGCGATCCGCGTTTCGGCCGCACCGTGCTCTATATCTGCACCCACTCGTCCGAGGGGGCGATGGGGCTGGTGATCAATCGCGCGTTCGGCGAAATCCGCTTCAACGACCTGATGAGCCAGCTGGGTATCGAGGGCGCGATCGATGAGGACCGCCCGGTTCATTTCGGTGGCCCGGTCGATTCCAGCCGCGGCTTTGTCCTGCACTCGGCCGATTTCCGCGTCGACCAGACGCTTGTGATCGACGACCATGTCGCGCTGACCGCGACCCGGGACATCCTGCAGGCGATCGTCACCGGAAATGGGCCGGGCAATGCGATCTTCGCACTGGGCTATGCCAAATGGTTTCCGGGGCAGCTCGATTCCGAGATCCAGGCCAATGAATGGCTGACCGCCCCGGCCGACGCCGCGATCATCTTCGACCGCAAGCTTGACACGAAATGGGAACGGGCGATCGCCCTGCTCGGCTTCGACCCGGCGATGCTGTCGGGCAGTGCCGGCCACGCCTGACCGTCGGCACGCGCCCGGCAAATTGCCGACGCCCCTCATCCTTTTCGACGGCGTCTGCAACCTCTGCAGCTGGTCGGTCCAGTTCCTGGCGCCGCGCGACCGTGACGGCGCCCTCTGGTTCGCCGCCGTCCAATCGGCGGCCGGGCAGGCGGTGCTGAGGCAACAGGCGCTGCCGACCGACGATTATGAGAGCTTCGTGCTGGTCGAGGACGGCCGCGCTTATTTCAAGTCCGACGCCTTCTTCCGCACGCTGCGCTTTGTGACTTGGCCCTGGCCGTTGCTCCGGGTCGGCCGCATCCTGCCGCGCGTAGTCGCCGACTGGCTCTATGACCGTATCGCGCGCAACCGCTATGCCGTGTTCGGGCGCAAGGCCGCTTGCATGCTGCCCAGGCCCGATCTCGCCGCCCGCTTCCTCGCATGAAGGTGCTGCTCACCGGTGCAACCGGTTTCATCGGCCGCTACCTGCTGGCGGCGCTGCTCCAGGCTGGGCACGATGTAGTGCCGGCCGTGCGCCGGCCCGCCGAAACCGACCGGCTGCTGCCGCGGCCGGCCTCGATCCAGGCCGACTTCAACCGCATGACCGAGCCCGAGGATTGGGCGCAGCATCTGGCCGGCATCGACGCCGTCATCAATTGCGCCGGTATCTTGCAGGGTCGCCCCGGCCAATCGATCGAGGCCATCCATGCCCGCGCCCCGATCGCCTTGTTCCGGGCTTGCGAAGCGGCCGGCATCCGGCGGGTGATCCAGATTTCGGCGATCAGCGCCGAGCCCGGCGTTGGCACTGGTTACGCCGCAACCAAGCATGCGGCGGACGTTTATCTTGCAGGGACTGGCCTCGACTGGGTGATCCTGCGGCCATCGCTTGTCTATGCTCAGGACGCGTACGGCGGCACCGCTCTGTTCCGCGCCATCGCCGCCTTGCCGTTCGCGACGCCGGTGCCGGGGGACGGCCGGCAGCAGTTCCAGCCGATCCATATGGACGACCTGACCGGCGCGGTCGTCCGCATCCTCGCCGATCCGACAATCCGCCACATCACGATTGATCCCGTCGGGCCGGAGCCGGTCACGCTGCGCCGGCTGTTCGCCGATCTCAGGCAATGGCTGGGCTATCGGCCCGTTCCGGCGATCCCGATTCCGATGTCCTTGATGCAGATCGCTGCCAGGATCGGTGACGTGCTCGGCGGCTCTCTCAACACCACCGCTATCCGCCAAGTCGAATTCGGCAATACCGGGCCGGTCGAGCCGTTCGTCGCCGCGACCGGGATTCGGCCACGAGGCTGGAAGGAAGGTCTCAACCAGCAGCCGGCCCGGTCCCAGGACCGCCGGCAGGCGAGGCTCTATTTCGTCCGACCGCTGGCGTATGTCGCGGTTGTTCTGCTTGTACTTGCTGCCGCGATCTGGGGAAACCGATGAACTCTTCCGCCGTCGCCCGGGTTCTCGGCGACGCGTTTGCGCGCCTGCCGGTGGACGTGCGGACCGCCCACAGCGGCGAAACGCTGCTGCTGACCGGGAAGGCCAATGCCGACGTCGGCCCAGGCTGGATACCGGCGCTGATCCGCACCCTCTTCGGTTTTCCCCGGCCGGGCAGGGATATGCCGGTCTCCATCGCCTTCTCGACCGATACTTCCGGCCGCGATTCCTGGCGGCGCGATTTCGACGGCCGCCGCTATTCCAGCAGGATGGAGCCTGGCACCGGCCGCCGCGCCGGGCTGCTGGTCGAACGCCAGCAGCTTTTCACCTGGATTTTCCGCCTGGCGGTCGATGCCGAACGGCGGCTGATCCTGGATGTGGTCGCCGCCGATATCCTCGGCGTCCCGATCCCATGGGCGCTCGCGCCGCGCTGCCACGCATTCGAGACCGGCGAGGATGGAAAGTTCACCTTCGACATCACGGTGGACTTGCCGATTTTCGGCCGGCTGATCCGCTATTGGGGCGTGATGGATATTCCGCCGTAGTCAAAAATTTTCCCGCCACCTCTTGTAATGTTCTATTTGTTCCCTAATTGTCCGAAAATGGAACAATCCGAACCATCCCAGCTCTCCGAAGAGGAATTCAACGCCAGGCTGGCGCGGAACGTCGCGCTTCATGCCGAGCAGATGAAGGTCCTGGAAGAGGCGCGGCGGGATACGGCGGCTTTGCGGGAGACCAATGACGCGGTGGAGGATCTGCGGCGGCTGCGCGACATATTGATGGAGCATGTCGAGCGCACCGACCGCCAGGCCAAGGGGTTGCTAAGGCTCGACGAATACGAGAATTGCGACAAGAGGCTCGATCCCGGCGTGAAATGCATCCGGCTCGGCCGGGCCGTGCGCCAGACCGTGGTGCTGCAGCAGGAGCTGCTGGGGCTGCGGGCCGCGCCCGGTGCCCGGGCTTTGGCTGGGCGCGGGGCGGATTTGGAGGGCGCGGACGTCGCAGCCGCCGAGGTGGACACCGCCGCCGAGGAGGCGCCGGGGGTCCGGGAGCGCGAGGATCATCGCGAGCGTGATCGCGACGATACGCGTGATCGGGATGACACATACGATTACGATGACCGGCCCTATGAGCAGGTGATCGCTTCGATCCGCGAAGGGTTCAGGATTCCGGCGGAGGCCGGGCCGGTTAAGCGGGTGCGTTCGGCGGTTCTGCCGGGCGCGGTAGCTGAGCCGCATGTCGCGGTGCTTGCCAAGGCGCAGGCCCCTGCCCCTTTCCGCCGGGAGCGCGGGCCTCCGTGAGGTTAAAGCCCCTCGCCCGCAACGCGGGAGAGGGAGGGGCCCAGCCCCCTTGGGCTGGGAGGGTGAGGGGGCTTTTGCTTTTCGAAGCCTTACTCACACCTACTCGCACGAAATACTAAATCTCCCTCACCCTCCCGCCTTTGGCGGGCCCCTCCCTCTCCCGCTTTCGCGGGCGAGGGTAATGACGCATGCCGCGCAAGCGGGTGAGGGCGGTTAGTTCACCCGCGCCCGCGCCGCGGCGCTGGTGACGGCACGCAGCGAGGCATCGACGATGCTCTTGTCCAGGCCGACGCCGAACAGCGTGCGGCCGTCTGCCGTCTTGGCCTCGACATAGGCAGCGGCCTGGGCGTTGGCGCCGCCGGTCAGCGCGTGTTCGCGGTAATCGAGCACCTCGATTGAAGCGATGCCGGCGTTCTTCAACCCGTCGACGAAGGCATCGATCGGGCCGTTGCCCTTACCCTCGATCACCGTTTCCTTGCCGTGCGCGGTCAGGGTGGCGCTCATAATTCGACCCTCCCGGTCCGGCAGGATGCGGTATTCCTCCAGTTTCAGGGCGTCTTCGGCCAGATAGGTCTCCTGGAACATCCGCCAGATATCGGCGGAGGTGACCTCCTTGCCGGTGCGGTCGGTCCATTGCTGGACGATCTTCGAGAACTCCACCTGCAGCCCGCGCGGCAGGTCGAAGCCGTGATCGGTCTTCAACAGATAGGCGACGCCGCCCTTGCCCGACTGGCTGTTGACCCGGATCACCGCCTCATAGGTGCGGCCCAGATCCTTGGGGTCGATCGGCAGGTAGGGGACTTCCCACAGCTCGTCATTGCGCTTCTCGAGCGCCTCGAAGCCCTTCTTGATCGCATCCTGGTGCGAGCCGGAGAAGGCGGTGAAGACCAGTTCGCCGGCATAGGGATGGCGGGGATGGACCGGCAGCTGGTTGCAGTATTCGACGGTCTCGACGATCTGATCGATGTCGGTGATGGTGATGCCGGGATCGACGCCCTGGGTGAACAGGTTCATCGCCAGGTTGACGACATCGACATTGCCGGTGCGCTCGCCATTGCCGAACAACGTCCCCTCGACCCGGTCGGCCCCGGCCAGCACGCCCAGTTCGGCCGCGGCGACGCCGGTGCCGCGGTCGTTATGCGGGTGCAGCGACAGCAGATAGCGGTCGCGGCCCGGCATGTTGCGGCCGAACCATTCGATCTGATCGGCATAGATGTTGGGCGTCGCCATCTCGACCGTCGCCGGCAGGTTCAGGATCGCCTTCTTCTCCGCCGTCGGCTTCCACACGTCCAAAACTGCGTCGCAGATCTCGACCGCGAATTCCAACTCGGTGCCGGTGAAGCTTTCCGGCGAGTATTCATGGACGATCTCGGTCTCCGGCACCGACCCGATCAGGTCGCGGCAGATCTTGGCGCCGGTGACGGCGATATCGACGATGCCCTTGCGGTCCTGCCCGAAGACCACGCGGCGCTGCAGCTCGGAGGTCGAGTTGTAGAGATGGATGATGGCGCGGCGGGAGCCCTTCACCGACTGGAAGGTCCGCTCGATCAGCTCCTGGCGCGACTGGGTCAGCACCTGGATGGTGACGTCGTCGGGGATCAGATTCTCCTCGACCAGCTGGCGGACGAAATCGAAGTCGGTCTGTGAGGCGGCAGGGAAGCCGACCTCGATCTCCTTGAAGCCCAGCCTGACCAGGGTCTCGAACATCCGGCGCTTGCGCTCGGGGCCCATCGGCTCGACCAGCGCCTGATTGCCGTCGCGCAGGTCGACCGAGCACCAGATCGGCGCCTTGGTGATGGTCTTCGACGGCCACTGGCGGTCCGGCAAGTTTATTGCGGCGAAGGGTCTATACTTGTGAAACGGCATGCTGGTCATGGGGCGGCTCTTACTCTCGAGGATTGCTTGGACTTAAGACGGCCCGGCGCGTTGCCGGGGAGGTTTTCCCCTGCTCGCGTGGCGGCGTTCAGCCGTAGGCGCTCAGGGGTGCGTAAGTCGCAGAATAAGAAGCGGCAGGCGCGCGTCGGCACGGCCTAGCAGGAGGCCGGTGGCGGAAATCGACAGAATGTCGGTCGTGCGCGTCATTATGACCGTGTCATACACCGGGACGCCTGCCCGGCGCAACGCTTTGCTTTTGATCGCCCTTCGGGCTAGCGAACGGCGAAATCCTGGTCCGGGAAGTCGGCGCCGGAGGGTGTCTTCACGGAAACGAACTCGTTTCCGGTCGCCTGATGACAGCTGTTGCAGGCGGCCGTGACCTTGTCATAGGCCTTCTTGAAGGCGGCTCCGTTCTTGTCCTTGATCGCCTTGTCCATCTCGTCCAGCGGCGGCACCAGGTTGGTCTCGGCCAGCTTGGCGATCGGGAAGTTGTTCCAGGTGCCCTGATAGGTCGCGATGTCCTCGAACGTCTCACGCAGCTCCTTGGCCTCGTACTCGGCCAGCGGCCAGTTGCTGGCGTGGCCGGCCATCCAGATCTTGATGTGGTGCGGCTGCACCGCCGAGGTCATGAACTCGCCCAGGCCAGGGACATAGGGCTCCGGCTTCTTCGCGTCCTCCGCCAGGGCTGCCGAGGCGAGGAGGGCGAATGAGAGTACGGCCACGGCCGGTTTCAAAAGACTGCCCATTCGTTTCCTCGCCTTGCATCAACGGTCATATGGATATGACGTTTGCGGCTGCGATTTACCTCAGCCTACATTTTCATGCCCGGCATGCCGTCCATCGGCTTGGCCGCAGCCTTGATCTGCTGGACGGTCACAGTCACGGCAACCTGGCCCGCCTTGGCGAAGGTGAGGGTCAGCGGGAAGCTGTCACCCAGCTTCAGGGGCTGCTTCAGGCCGGTCAGCATGACATGCAGCCCGCCGGGACCGAAGGTGACGCTGCCCATCGCCTTCACCGGCAGGTCGGCGACCGCTTCCATGCGGCTCATGCCGTTCATGTCCGTCGTGCGGTGCATTTCGGCCTTGTCGGCGACCGGTGTGGACAGCCCGGTCAGGTCATCGTCCGTTGCGCCGTGATTCATCACCGTCATGTAGATAACCCCCGTGCCGCCCGGCGCCGTCGGCCGGGCTTTGGCGTCGGCGACATGGATCGGGCTTTCCTGCGCGAAGGCAGGGGCGGGCAGGGACAGCAGCAGCGGGATCAAGAAAAGAAATTTCAGCACAATCGACTCCCGATTCAGGGTCTCGTCAGTTTCAGTGGCTTGTAGACAATTCGGCCTTTTTTGGAAGCGCTCAATCGCTCTGTCCTATCCCAGCCCGAGCCAACGGCGCATAGCCGGGAAACGGGGGATGACCGCACGCTCACAAATCAGGACTGCGATCAACGAGGCCGCCAACAGCGGCAGGAGGGCGGCGAAGAGAATGATGATGCCCATGACACCGGCCGAAACCGCGGCGTTGGGAATGCGCTGAGGCGCGCCGAGCGTCCTCGGCGATCGGCGTCGCCACCACATGACGCCCGCGCTGATGGATACTGCGATAAGCCCGGTCGCCGTCAGAAGACTGATCAGCTGATTGAGCCAACCGAACAGATGCCCTTCATGCGCGGCGACACCGACGCCGACCACGCGGTCGACCCACTGGCGCTGGCCGAAATCGACCCTGGTCAGCACCTTGCCCGTCGCGCCGTCGACCGTCACGTCGCTGCGCAGAGTCCGGTTCTGCGCGTCCGACTTCACACTCCAGTCGCCGCCGGCGGATTGTGGCGGCGATACCAGGACGGGGCGCGCCAGCTGCAACGGGATAGCCGTGTCGACGACGCGATCCAGCGCCTCGCCATCGATCCGCGGGCGGTACTGACCGCCCATCGACATCCCGGGCATACCGGCCATGCCCTGCATCGTGCCCGGCGGTGCTGCGGGCGAGCCGCTCGGCCAGTCCTGTTTGGCGACGGCCGTGCCGGTTATTTGCCGGATCTCCTGAAGATAGGCTCCCCAGCTCTTCGCCCAGGGCAGGCCCGACAAAAGGATGAACAGCGTGAAGAAGGATACCCAAAGCCCGATGACCGCGTGGAGGTCCCGCCAGAACAGGCGGCCTTGGCCGCCGAGGCGCGGATAGACGATCCCGCCAAGACCGGCCGCGTTGCGCGGCCACCAAAGATAGAGCCCGGTGACGATCATCACGATTGCCCAGGACGCCGCCAGCTCGATGATGATCGAGCCGGTATTGCCCATCAGCAGCTCGCCATGGAGATTGAAGACGATATTCATCAGCCGGTCATCCTCCGGCACGATCTTCAGGATCGCGAGCGTGTCCGGATGGACATAGACCCTGGTCGCGACCCCGCGGTCGTTAAGGATCACGCGCGTCGCCCCCGTCTCCGTCGCAGGCAGCTCGACCGACTGCAGGCTTGCCTCCGGCAACGCGGTCATCGCCGCCCTGACCTGGGCGGAGGGCAGCTGGCGATCGGTTATCGTCAGATGGTCGTATGGCCGGTCGATCAGCGCCTCGATCTGGGGCTTGAACAGGTAGATAGAGCCGGTCACGGCCAGCCACAGCACGAATGGGATGCAGAACAGCCCGGCATAGAAGTGCCAGCGCCAGATCATGCGGTAGAGCGCGGCAGAGCGTGCCGCGCTTCCCTTGGTGGTATCGGCCATCATCGGAGCGACAGCCTGAAACCGCTCATGATCTCGAACGGCGTGCCCAGGATCGGCGCCCCGCCGCCGTTGCTCGCGATGTAGCGGCGGCTGAGCAGATTCTGGATCTGGGTATAGACCTCGAGGCTGTCCGTGATCGGATAGCTGGCCGAGGCATCGACGACGAAGTGGGCATCGAGCTTCAAATTGTCGTCGGGATGGGCGTCACCGTAGGACGTGGAGACCCAGCGCATCACCGTCGTGGCCTGCCAGCCGGACGGCGCACGGTAGGTCAGGCTGCCGCTGACATTGTGGCGCGGCACGCCTTCCAGCCGTTCGCCGACCGCGGTCGGATCGACCGGGTTACCCGTGTAGCGGGAGTCGGCGTAGGTATAGGCCAGCGTGGTCGAGAAGCCATTCCCGAACTCCCAGTTCGCCTCCGCCTCGATGCCGCGCGCGATCGCCGAGGCCGCGTTGATGTTCCGTGTGCAGGTCAGGTAGGTGAAGGTCGCCGCGTCGTAGCCGCAGACCACGCCGAGCCCCGGCGGGCTTTCCGATGCGGGAAGATTGAACTGCGTGATCAGGTTGTCGATGGTCGTGGTGTAGAAGGTGAGCTGGGTGCGCAGCGCGCCGAGGTTGTAGTCGATGCCGACCTCGCCGCCCTCCAGCTTCTCGGGCCTCAGGAATGGGTTGCCCTCATAGATGCCGGCGGTCGTATCGGCATAGGTGCGATAGAGCTGGTCCATCGTCGGCGCCCGGAAGGAGCGATAGTAGGCGCCGCGCAGCGCCAGTTCATCCGTCACTGCATAGCGCAGATTGATGCGCGGATCGAAGCTGTAGCTGCGCGAGGACGGTATCTTGCCGATGGCTGGCGGAAACGTGTCGATCGCGTTGTAATTCTCGTAATACTGGTACCGTGCGCTGAGCACCATCTCCAGCTTTTCCACCAGTACGATCCGCGCCTGGGCGAAGCCGCCGATGAAAATCTGCTCTCCGCCGCCGACGATGGTCGGCACCGCCAGCGTCCCGTTCGGCAGGTAATATTCGGCGTTGTCCTGGCCGGAAATCCAATGCATATCGACGCCAGCGGTATAATTGCGGACGATCCCGTCGAGATCCTGCGACCAGACCACCGACCCACCCGCATCGTTCACCGGGGTGCGGTGGATATTGGAATTATATTGGGTGGTGAAGGTCAGCAGGTGGGGGTTGTTGGTGGTGAAATCGCTGTCGTCGAAGAAGAAGTTGGCGGTCAGCGAACCGCCGTCGCCGACCAGTTGCTTGAGGCCTCCAGAGAAGGTCCATGTACGCTGCGAATCCGCGCCGAGCGCGGTCGAGAGCACTTGGTCGTTGTCATGGTAGTTGACCAGGGCGAAGCCGGTCAGGCCCTCTGCCAGGTCGAAGTCGCCGCGCGCCGAGCCGGTGCGGGCGTCGAACGAGGTCCGCGTATAGAGCGGTGAACGCAGCGTGGTCGAGCCGAACGAGTTCCAACTCGCGGGCGTCGTCTGATAGCCGTTGGTGCCGGCGAAAGCAGCGTTGAGGCTGAGCTTCACCCCGTCCGCCGGCAGATAGACGCCGTAGGCGCTGGTACGGTAGCTGCCGTAACTCCCGCCCGACGCATCGACGTCCAGCATCTGTTCGTTGGGCGGCCGTGTGATCACATTGATCACACCACCCATCGCGGAATTACCCCATAGCGGCGAGCCACCGCCGCGCACGACCTCGACATGGTCGATATTGTCGAGCGGTATCCGGTTCCACTGGATATAGCCGAAGAACGGATCGTTGACCGGCACGCCGTCGAGCAGGACCAGCATCCGCGTTTCCGTCGTCGGCAGGCCGCGCATGCCCTCGTTGTAGGCGGTCGGATGGCCGACATCCGGCCCGATCATGTCGAGCGTCATGCCCGGCACCTGGCGTAGAATATCGTCCAGTCCCTGGGCCGGCGAATTCCTGATTTGATCGGCCGTCAGCACGCTGACCGCGGCCGGAACGTCCTGCAGGCGCTCGGGCGTGCGCGTGGCGGTAACGATGATTTCCTCAAACTGCGTGGCGGGCGCAGCCGGGGCATCGCCGGTTTGGGCGAGAGCAGCGTCAGGAGACAGAAGCAGAGTAGCGGACACCATGGCCGCGCGGCCATGGGAAGAGAAACCAGGCATGGAAAAACCTCATCGAGCAAGGCGACGGCCGCGCGCCATCGAGGGCGCAGGGCGCGGGTCAGCGAAGTGCGGGGCTCAGATGAAGACGGGGGGCGGGCGCGGTTGCTGTTGCCTGAGGCCCGGCCGCGCCGGCGGCAGGATCAAGGCAGCTTCGATCGGGACGACGATGCCGTATTTGCGGCTGACCGCGAAGGCCGGCGCGGAGGGCGGCGCGAAGCCGCCGATGGCATGGACGGCCAGGCAGAAATCGCAGCACTGCTGATGATCGACCGGGACCCGCCCCTGATCGTCCGGGGTGGTCTCGCCGGGGGCGTGGCAGAGATTCTGCGCGATGTCGAAGCCGGCGATGGTGCCGCCGGGCACCTTCGACGCGGCCGGGGACTGGGCGATCGGCAACAGCGCCTGCAGCAGGATAGCGAGCACCGCCAGCCAAGCGGCTGGCCTGAGGGCGCTATATCTGCGGCGGGCGATCATGGCTGCAAATCAATATCATTTGCGCGACGCGCGCCAGTGGAATTATCGGCGTGCGGGTTTATGCCGCTGAAATGAAAAACCCTCCCCCGATGCAGGGGGAGGGCTCGAATTGACAGACGCCCGAAGGCGCCGCCTTTAGTTCTTCGTCTTGTCGACCAGCTTGTTCTTGGCGATCCAGGGCATCATGGCGCGCAGCTTGCCGCCGACGTCTTCGATCTGGTGCTCGGCCGAGCGGCGGCGCATGGCCTTGAAGCTGGGCTGGCCGACCGCGTTTTCCTGCATGAAGTCGCGGACGAACTGGCCGGTCTGGATCTCGTTCAGGATCTTCTTCATCTCCTTCTTGGTCTCGTCGGTGACGATGCGCGGGCCGCGCGTATAGTCGCCGTACTCGGCCGTGTTGGAGATGGAGTAGCGCATGTTGGCGATGCCGCCTTCATAGATCAGGTCGACGATCAGCTTCACCTCGTGCAGGCACTCGAAATAGGCCATTTCCGGGGCATAGCCGGCCTCGACCAAGGTTTCGAAGCCCGCCTGGATCAGCGCGGTGACGCCGCCGCAGAGCACGGCCTGCTCGCCGAACAGGTCGGTCTCGCATTCCTCGCGGAAATTGGTCTCGATGATGCCGGCGCGGCCGCCGCCGATGGCCGAGGCGTAGGCCAGCGCGATCTCCAGCGCGTTGCCCGACGGGTTCTGGTCGATGGCGACCAGGCAGGGCACGCCGCCGCCCTTCTGGTACTCGGAGCGCACGGTGTGGCCGGGGCCCTTCGGCGCGATCATGAACACGTCCAGGTCCGGGCGGGCCTCGATCAGCTTGAAATGGATGTTGAGGCCGTGAGCGAAGGCCAGCGCCGCGCCCTTCTTCAGGTTGGGCTCCAGCTGGTCGCGATAGAGCGCGCCCTGCAGCTCGTCCGGGGCCAGCACCATGACGACATCGGCCCAGGCCGCGGCGGAGGCGGGGTCCATCACGGTGAAGCCGGCGCCCTCGGCCTTCGCGGCAGTGGCGGAGCCGGCACGTAGCGCGATGCGGACGTCCTTGACGCCGGAATCGCGCAGGTTGGCGGCATGGGCATGGCCCTGGCTGCCATAGCCGACGATGACGATCTTCTTGTCGCGGATCATGCCGATGTCGGCGTCGCGATCGTAATAAACACGCATGGGTGGCTCCTTAGTCTTGAAAACTGTGCTTTTAAGCGGTTGCTAGATGCTATCGGCTGTTAAATGCTATCGGGGCCGCGCGACAGCGCGACGATGCCGGTGCGGGCGACTTCCAGGCGGCCATGGCCCGCCATCATCGCCAGGAACTGGTCGACCCTCTCGGTCGATTCCGTGACTTCGAACACGAAGCTCGATTCGCTCGAATCGATGATCCGGGCGCCGAAACCTTCGGCGATGCGCAGAACGTCGCCGCGCTTGGTGTTCTCCTGGCCGATCACCTTGACCAGCGCCAACTCGCGGCCGACGAACGGGCCTTCCTCGGTCAGGTCGCGCACACGGCGTATCGGCACAAGCCGCTCGAGCTGGGCCTTGATCTGGGCGATGATCATCTGCGTGCCGGAGGTGACCAGCGTGATGCGGGACAGGCCCGTATCGCGCTCGACCTCGGCCACGGTCAGGCTTTCGATATTGTAGCCGCGGCCCGAGAAAAGGCCGATGACCCGTGCGAGCACGCCCGGCTCGTTGACCACGAGAACGGCCAGGGTATGGCGTTCGATCTTGTCGCTGTCGGTCACACCAGCACCATGCCCTCTTCGCGGGCGGCCGGGTCGGTTTCGTGCTGGTCCTGACGGCGCAGCATGATCTCGTTATGGGCGGCGCCGCCCGGGATCATCGGGAAGCACATTTCGGTCTCGTCCACCGCCACGTCCAGGATGACCGGACCGGGGGTTTCCAGCATGTCACGGATGGCGCCGTCCAGCTCGTCGACCGTGGTGGCGCGCAGGCCCCGGCCGCCGAAGGCTTCGGCCAGCTTCACGAAATCGGGCAGCGCCGCGGTATAGCTCTCGGAATAGCGGCCACCATGCAGCAGCTCCTGCCACTGGCGCACCATGCCCATCCATTTATTGTTCAGGATGAAGATCTTGACCGGCAGGCGATACTGCACGGCGGTCGACATTTCCTGGATGTTCATCAGGATCGAGGCCTCACCGGCGACATCGATGACGGTCGCCTCCGGATGGGCCATCTGCACGCCGACCGCGGCCGGAAGGCCATAGCCCATGGTGCCGAGCCCGCCCGAGGTCATCCAGTGGTTGGGCTTCTCGAACGGCAGGAACTGGGCCGCCCACATCTGATGCTGCCCCACCTCGGTGGTGATGTAGACGTCGTCGCGCCCTTTCAGGGCCTCGCGCAGCCGCTCCAGCGCATATTGCGGCTTGATCACCGGATCGCCCTTTTCATAGGCGAGGCAATCGACCGCGCGCCACGTGTCGATCTGCTTCCACCAGGGCTTCAGCGGCTCGGCGCGAGAGCCGTGGCGTGCGTCCTTCCACAGCTTCAGCATCGCCTTCAGCGCCAGGCCGGCATCGCCGACGACGGGCAGGTCGATGCGGACATTCTTGTTGATCGAGCTGGCATCGATATCGATATGGATTTTCGTCGATCCGGGCGAGAAGGCCGAAACCTTGCCGGTCACCCGGTCGTCGAAGCGGGCGCCGACGCAGATCAGCAGGTCGCAGCCATGGGTGGCGAGGTTGGCCTCGTAGGTGCCGTGCATGCCCAGCATGCCGAGGAACTGCGGGTCCGACGCCGGGAAGGCGCCCAGCCCCATCAGGGTCGAGGTGCAGGGAATGCCGGTCAGCCGGACCAGCTCGGTCAGCGCCGTGGCTGCCTCGGGGCCGGAATTGACCACGCCGCCACCGGTATAGAACAGCGGGCGCTCGGCCTTGGCCATCAGCGCGACCGCCTCGGCGATCGCAGCCTCGTCCGGCTCGTTCGGCGGGCGATAGGAGAATTCGAAAGCCTCCGGGCCGCGATAGGTGCCGGTGGCGAACTGCACGTCCTTGGGCAGATCGATCAGTACCGGGCCGGGACGGCCGTTGCGCGCGACGTGAAAGGCCTCGTGCAGCGTCTCGGCCAGCTTCTCGATGTCCTTCACCAGATAATTGTGCTTGGTGCAGGGACGGGTGATGCCGGTGGTGTCGGCTTCCTGGAAGGCGTCGTTGCCGATCAGGTGGGTCGGCACCTGGCCGGTGATGCAGACCAGCGGGATCGAATCCATCTGGGCGTCGAGCAGGCCGGTCACCGCATTGGTCGCGCCGGGGCCCGAGGTTACCAGCACCGCGCCGACCCGTCCGGTCGACCGCGCATAACCCTCGGCTGCGTGCACGGCGCCGCCTTCCTGGCGGACCAGCACGTGGCGGATCCGGTTCTGCTGGAACATCGCGTCATAGATCGGCAATACGGCGCCGCCGGGATACCCGAAGATGGTATCCACGCCGTTATCCGCCAGCGCCGCGAGAACCATCTCGGCGCCACTCATCTGCCGCTCAGACATGCCGCATTTCCTTGAATTGCCGGGCGCAACCTAAGTGCCCGCACGCGGCCGGTCAACCGGCCGGCAGAATAATCGGCATGAT
Source organism: Alphaproteobacteria bacterium (assembly GCA_036271255.1). Taxonomy (GTDB): domain Bacteria; phylum Pseudomonadota; class Alphaproteobacteria; order BOG-932; family Roseiterribacteraceae; genus BOG-932. The sequence continues at coordinate 1,577 of DATBAZ010000129.1, read as the reverse complement.
TTCGGCGAGATTTCTTTCCGAAAGTTCCTCAAATTCAGCATGCCTGATATGCCGACCATCACTTTTTTTGTCACGCGGCATCTGATGGCGGAACCAAGTCGTCTGCCGCTTGGCATAATTCCGGCTCATCTGCTGCGCGAGACGGGTGGCTTCGGCCAGATCGATCTCGCCTTTCAGGTACCGGCGCAGCTCCGGCAGGCCCAGTGCCTTGTTGGCGGGAAGGGTGGACGGCAGGCCTAGCGCCTCGAACCGGGCCGCTTCGTCGAGCGCGCCATGCTCCAGCATAGCCCTGAACCGTGCGTCGATCCGTGCATAGAGGCGGTCGCGCGGCGGTATGAGGCCGATCAGGCTGAAATCCAGCGCGTGGCCCGGCTCTTTCGGCAGGGCCTGCCATTCCGAAAGCGGGATACCGGTCGCCTCGGCGACTTCCCAGGCCCGGATCAGCCGTTGGCGGTCGCCGGACTTGAGGCGGGCGGCGATGACCGGGTCGCGCTCGGCCAGCTTGGCGCGGAATACCTCGCCGCCGAGCTCCTCATAGACTGCGCTCGCCTTGGCTCGGGCCTCTGGGTCGGCGGTCGGGACGGGGGACAGACCCTCGATCAGGGTCTTGAGATAAAGGCCGGTGCCGCCGACCAGGATCGGATGCCTGCCGGCGGCATGGGCGGCGGCGATCTCCTGAAGCGCCACGTCGCGCCACCGGGCGGCGGAGCAGGCCTGGGCAGCCGGCAGCACGCCGAACAGGCGATGCGGCGCACGCGCCATGGCGTCGTCGCCCGGCCGGGCGGTCAGGATGCTCAACTCGGCATAGACCTGCAAACTGTCGGCATTGATGACGACGCCGTTCAGCCGTTCGGCGAGCGCCGCGGCAAGGTCGGATTTGCCGCTGGCTGTCGGTCCGTAGATGACGGCGACAGCGCCCGTCAGCCTCACTTCTTGCGGAATTTATCGAGCGAAACGACCTGCGCACCCTTGTCGCCGTCTTCCGGTTCCTTGGCATCGACCGGCTTGACGATGGCGGGGGCCGCCGCTGCCTTGGGCGCCGGCGGTTCCTCGACCGGCACCGCATCCGTCGCCTGGAACGGCAGCACGAAATTGACCGAGGGGTCGGCAAAGACGGTGATGGCGCGGAGCGGGATGATCAGCCGTTCCGGGTTGTTGTTGAAAGTGAGCGTCACGCTGAACGCGGTGTCGTCGACCTCCAGGTCGTAGAACTGGAACTGCAGCACGATCGTCATCTCGGACGGATAGCGCGCCTTCAGGTAATCCGGCACCTGCACCCCGGGATGGGACGTGCGGAAGGTGATGTAGAAATGATGGTTGCCCGGCAGGCCGTTCTGGCCAACCTCGGCTAACGCCTGGCGCACCACGGCGCGAAGCGCCGCTTCCACCATCACACTATATTGCAGAATCTCTTTGGCCATGGTCGTCGATCTGAATGCTTCGGGCGCGATCCTACTGCGCAGATCGGACGAAATATAGCGGCTGATTTTGGAATAGCGATTCGGAAAGCGCGCAGGGTAAGTGGGGGGCTTCTGTTGCCCGGTGCCCCCCGGACCGCGCTTATCACTGCTGTTTAG
>DATBAZ010000128.1:0-2850 GCA_036271255.1 Alphaproteobacteria bacterium | reverse complement strand
ATCTCCTCATGGGTCGGCAGCGCGATCAGGTCGCGGTTGGCCAGCTGCTCGATATCGAAGGCGGAGCGGCTAGGCACGCTGGTCAGCTTGCCCTCGGTGTTGAAGGTCCAGCCGTGATAGGGGCAGACGAAGCCCTTGTTGTGGCCGCAGCCCTCCTCCGCCAGCTTCACGCCGCGATGGCGGCAGGCATTGAGGAAGCCGCGGACGACGCCGTCCTTGCCGCGCACGATGATGATCGGCTTGCCGGCAATGTCGGTGGCGAAATAGTCACCCGGGTTCGGCACGTCCGCCGAGAGCGCGATCAGCTGCGGACGCTGCAGGAACATCATCCGCTTTTCCAGCTCGAACCGGTCCTTGTCGATGAAGCGGCCGATATCGCCCTCCCAGGACTCGTCCCCCATATAGGGCTGACCGGATTCGATCAGGCCGAGGATTTCCTTGGCAATGGCGATACGTTCGGACTTTTCCATCAATGATCCTCCCAGCAGAATTCGTTATGCCGGCGGACCATAATCGAAAAGTTTCGCGCTGCCTAGTGACGCGTGAACAGTTTGTATGCGCAAACTTACGGAATCTTCGCCGCCTCCGCTTTGCGAACCTCGGCGGCAGCCTCGGGGGCGAGCAGGAAGCCTGCCTTTTCGGCCGCCCTGGCGGCTTCCTTCACCTTGCCGACATAGGCCGCGTGGTCGGGATAGAGCCGCTTCAAGGTCGCCTGGTCGAGCGGCACCGTGAAGCCTTCGATCCGGCAGTGCTCCGGCGTGCCGAGCCCGCCATAGACGGCAACCGGCACGGCGATACCCGGCAGGCGGAAACCACCCTTGGCGTTGCCCAGTTCGTCGCGCTCGATCATCGCCGGCGAGCCGGAGATCGCGATCAGCGGGCTCGATACCGGGGCCTTGCCGGTCCGGACCCACCGGTCGAGCGCATGGATCGCCGCCGACTGGACATGCTGGGTCGGCAGGTCGTTGACCGGCCGGTCGCAGCCGCCGAGCCCACCGACGCCGCCCAGGTCGCGTTTGATCTCAGCGCCGAAATACTCGTCAGCCCAGGCATTCTGATGCGCCGTGCCGGCCATTTCCCATAGGCGGTAATGCGCGCTGTCCGGCGTGCGGGCGGGATAGTGGGAAATGGCGTCGCTTTCGGTCTCCACCACCAGGACCGGGATCTTGAGGTCCGGCCTGATCTTGACCGGATCGGGCATCTCCCCGTCAGCCTTGAGCGGCGCCGCCCCGCCGCGCACACCGATGCGTGAGGCGATCAATATGCCGTCGAGCACGTTCGCCAGCGGCTGCACCCCATCCACATAGGTCGCCAGCCGGTTGGCCGACTGCGAGGCGCCGATGCCGATGATCCGTACGACCTTCAGGCCCGCCAGCGGATCGGGCAAGACCAAGGGCCGGTGTGGGCCGAGCAGCCGGGCCGCCTGGGTGAAGATGTCGAACGAGAAATCGTCGTTCGGCACCGACAACGAGCCGTACCGTTCGGCATCCCACAAGGTCAGCGGCTGGGAGAAGCCGGCGCGCAGCGGCGGCCCCATCACCCCGGCATGCTGGGCCGAGACGCCGACCCAGACATAGCCGGCGCGCATCAGCGCGGGATAGGCATAGCCCCATTCCGCATCGACATCGAAGCCGCCGCTGACATTCTGCCATTCCAGCACGACCGTGCCGTTGAAGCGCTTCAGGTCCTTCGGCCGACGGACCAGGATGCGGGTCTTGTAGGGCTGGGTGCCGGCCAGCATCACGCTCCACACTCCGTCGGTGCCGAGCGGCTTGGCCGCGTCGTAAGCTGTCGCGGTGCCGGCGATGAAATATTCTTCCTCGACGTAAGCAGGGCCCGTGAGATCGGCGAGCGATGCACCGAACGGCCGGCCATGCGCGCCTCCGGTGATTGGGCCGGTGACCGTGGGAACATCGGCGGCCCGAGCGGCGATCGATGGCGCCATCAGCGCCAAGACCAGAAGCGCCCAATGCAGTTTCACGGCCATGCCGGTTCCTCCCCATTTCACAGGTCCGGTCTTGCCGGACCCTGTTTCCGGCATTCGATCACCGCCGCCGCCGCATTGCCAGCTTTTTGCGGACGTTGATCCGGGGCGGACGGCGTGCTTTGTACCAATCATCTAAATGATCGAAATCGCGAGCCTGCCCGATGTCCATGACGCTGTATTCCTGCCCCGAAACCCGCTCGATGCGCTCACTGTGGCTGCTGAACGAATTGGGGGTGCCGTATGAGCTGGTCGATATGCCGTTCGACCATAAATTTCTGCGTTCGAAGGAATACCTCGCCGTCCACCCGCTGGGCCGCATTCCGGCGCTGAAGGACGAGGACCTGACGATGTTCGAGTCCGGCGCGATCTGCGAATATCTGTGCGAGAAGTACGACAGCCCGCTCTACCGCGCCCCCGGCCATCCCGAGCGCGCCCACTGGCTGCAATGGATCCATTACGCCGAGACCCTGCTGGTCCACGGCCAGAACCTGGTGCAGCAATATATTTTCGTGTCCGAGGCCGAGCGCTCCCCCGTCGTGATCAACCTGGAGTCCCGCCGCATCGGCAAAGGGCTGGACATGCTCGACGACATCCTCGCCAAGCATGACTGGATCCTGCCCTCGGGCTTTTCCGGGGCCGACACCAGCCTGGGCTTCTCGATCTATTTCGTGACCGCCTTCGTCGAGCTCGACGCCCATCCGAATGTCCAAGCCTATTACGACCGCATCTGGGCCCGCCCGGCGTTCCAGAAGTCCCTCCCGCCCGGCCAAACCAAGGCGCTGGAATGGCTGCTGCCGCGCCTGGGGCCGAAGATGAGCTTCAAGAAGAAGGCGGCGTAAAAAACCCTCGCCCCTCGGGGGAGA
>DATBAZ010000127.1:0-8015 GCA_036271255.1 Alphaproteobacteria bacterium | reverse complement strand
TCCGATACCGCCTCGGCAGAGCTGATCGCCGGCATGAAGCAGGCGATGCGCCGGTTGGCCGCTTCGGTCGTGGTGGTGACCGCCCGGGATGGCGATACGCGCTATGCGATGGCCGCCTCGGCCTGCACCTCGCTATCGATGGAGCCGCCGTCGCTGGTTCTGTGCGTCAACAAGACCGCGTCGATCTTTCCGATCCTGGATCACGGCAAGGATTTCTGCATCAACGTGCTCTCAGGCGCGCACGAGGCCATCTCGGCCGCCTGCAGCGGCGCGGTGAAAGGCGAGGCGCGGTTCGAGACCGGCGACTGGCGCAACGACCCCGACACCAACACGCCGTTCCTCGGCGATGCCCAGGCCAGCCTGATCTGCGCGGTGGACGATATCCATCATTACGGCACGCACGGCATCTTCGTCGGCAAGGTGAAGCGCGTGCATCTGCACGGCGACGTCTACCCGCTGATCTATCTCGACGGCAAATATTCCTCGATCGTCAGCGGCGCCAACGCCTGACAGCAAAAGGGCCTCCCTGGGGAGGCCCTCTTCATTTGAGGCTGAGCGGCACCGGCCTTATGCCAGCTCCTTCTCCTTGGCCTTGGCCTTTTCCTTGTTGCGGAAATACGGGATCAGGTGCTCGCCGATATTCTTGATCGTCTCCATGCTGGCATGGTGGGGCACGGTGCCCATCTGCAGCAGGAACAGGATCTCGTCGGCGCCGGCTTCCTCGAGCCGTTCCACATATTTGATCGCCGTGTCGACCGAGCCGTAGGCGTGGTTGACGTTGTAGAGTTCGGTCGAGGTCGGCCGCGCCGGAATGTTCTCCTGGCCCAGGCGGGCGACGAAGGCGGCTTTTTCCTTCTCCACCTCCTGTGCCATCAGCTCGGCGTCCAGGTCATCGACATTGGGCTTGGGCGCGCCGCCGTACCAGTAATGGATCGACTTGGCGAAGAAGAGCTGCCCGCGGAATCCGATACGGCGGGCCTCCTCGGTGTCGTCCATGATGATCGCCGGGCAGAGCGCCGCCAGATGCTCGGTCGGGCGGAAGCCGACCTGGTCCTCCGCCTTGCGGTTCTTGAACGCCTCGCGGTAGATCGCGTTCTTCTTCGCGATCTCCTCGGGGCCGGAGAAGCCCAGCACCAGTGCGCCCAGGCCGCGGGCGCCGGCGACATAGAGCGCTTCCTCCCGGGTGCAGGCCATGTACATCGGCGGATGCGGATCCTGGAAGGGCTCGGGATGGATCGGGCGCGGCGGGATGTCGATCAGCCCATGATGCTCGAACTCGCCCTCCTGCCACATCTTCGGGATCATATACATGGCCTCGTCGACCTGCGGCGTGACCATGTCCATCGGCGTGTCGAACGCGCCGGTCTCCTGCCGGGTGCCGCCCTTGCCGACGCCGAAATGCAGGCGTCCGCGCGAGAGGAGGTCCAGGGTCGCGACACGTTCGGCCACCTTGATTGGATGGTTCATGTTGAAGGGCAGGCAGACGACGCCGTGGCCGACATGGATGCGGCTGGTCGCGCCGGCGATGAAGGCGAGGAAGCTCTCGGGCGCGGACAGGTGGGCATACTGGGTCAGGCTGTGATGCTCGACCGACCAGATCACATCGAAGCCCATTTCCTCGGCATAGAGGCTCTGCTCGACGATGTCCTGGAACACCTGCTGCTCATTCTGGCGCGAGATGTCCACCATCTGCGCTTCATAAATGATCGAAAACTTCATTGAGCCGTTCCCCTTCGCTGCCTGGCGTGCATGCATGCGCGCTGACGGATTTGCGTAAAAGCTTGGGCTGAACTTACCGTCCGGGCAACACGCTGCATCGTCCAAGCGGACGAGGGGCAGGGTTTTGCCGCGATCATTGCCGACACCGCGCAGAACTGGCATTTTCGCGCGGTCCAAAGCGTCCGTTTCCGGGGAAGTTTCTCTCTTGTCTCTGCCTCTGACCATTCCCGGCGTGCTCGCCGCCGCCGCCCATGCCACGCCCGCCAAGATCGCGATCGAGAACGAGGACGGCTCGCGGCTGACTTATGCCGAACTGTTCGAGGCCTGCCGCCGCGCCGGCGCGGCCTTCCTCGCCTACGGCGTCAGGCCGGGCGAGAAGATCGCGGTCTGGGCGCCCAACTCTGCCGAGTGGATCGCCGCGACGATCGGCGTTCAGATGGTGGGCGGTATATTGGTGCCGCTCAATACGCGGCTGAAGGGGCGGGAGGCGGCCTATATCCTCAGTCGCAGCGGCGCGCGAATCCTGTTCACCGTGCGCGATTTCCTGAAGACCGATTATCCGGCGCTGCTTGAAGGCGAGGACCTGCCGAAGCTGGAGCGTACCGTCATCCTCGACCATTCCGGGGGGCTGGAGGAAAGCTGGCGGCATTTTCTGGAGCTGGGCGTCTCGATTCCGCTGGATCGCGTGGACGCGCTGACCGCGAAGCTGGAAGGCGATGATGTCGCGGACATCCTTTTCACCTCGGGCACCACCGGCAAGCCCAAGGGCGCCTTGTCAACCCATGCGCAGACCGTCGTCACCGCACGCTCCTGGGTCAAATCGGTGGGGCTCAATGCTGACGACAAGTATCTGATCGTCAACCCATTCTTCCATTCTTTCGGATACAAGTCCGGCTGGCTGGCCAGCATGATCGCCGGCTGCACGATCCTGCCGCACGCGGTGTTCGACGTGGAGGGGGTGATCGACCGCATCGCCAAGACCCGGGTCACGGTGCTGACCGGCGCGCCGACGATCTATCAATCGATGCTGATGAGCCCGTCGCACACGACCGCCGACCTTTCCTCGCTCCGCCTGGCGGTCACCGGCGCCGCCACCGTGCCGCGCACCTTGATCGAGCGGATGGCGAGCGAGCTGCATTTCAAGACGGTGCTGACCGGCTACGGCCTGACGGAGACCAGCGGCACGGTTTCGATCTGCGATGCCGCCGACCCGATCGAGAAGGTTTCGACGACCAGCGGCCGGCCGATTCCCGGCCTGGAACTGCGCAGCGTCGATACTGACGGCAACGACGTGCCGCCGGGCCAGCCCGGCGAGATACTGGTGCGCGGATTCAATATCGTGAAGGGCTATCTCGACGATCCCAAGGCGACCGCAGAGGCGATCACCCCCGATGGCTGGTTCCGCACCGGCGATATCGGCATCATCGATGCCGAGGGCTATATCCGCATCACCGACCGCGCCAAGGACATGTTCATCGTCGGCGGCTTCAACTGCTATCCGGCCGAAATCGAGGAGGCGCTGCTGGAGAACCCGGCGATCGCCCAGGTCGCGGTGATCGGCGTGCCGGATGAGCGTATGGGCGAGGTCGCGAAGGCCTATATCGTCCTGCGCCCCGGCGCCAGCCTGACCGAGAAAGATTTGGTCGCCTGGGCGCGGGGAGTCATGGCGAACTATAAGGTCCCGCGTTATGCCGAGTTCGTCGACACGCTGCCGACCACGGCTTCCGGGAAGGTGCAGCGGTTCCAACTCAGGGCGTAATAATATAGCGGGTTCGCTGCGCAAGATTGCGATTTCCTGTCGGCGCTTTTTACAGTCGTAGAACTGTAGGTTGAAGCGAGCCTTGATTTATCTCGCCATTCTCGTTTGGCGCGGCAATTGCATAAGTGTGCGGCAGAATACAGTCGTCCGTGACGGACCGGAGAGCACGCTCATGTTTACGAAGTTCCAAGCCACCGCTATCGCTGCCCTGGTCGGCGTAGCCCTCACCTTCGCCGGTGCGGCAAAGGCAACGAACCTCGTCATGGACGGCAGCTTCGACCAGCTTTCCGGCGGCATCGGCCAGATCGGCTATAACGGGACCAGCCTCACCGGCTGGACCAACGGCCACGATGGCAGCGGCAATCTCGGCTACACTTTCGTCTATTCATCCGGCAGCGCCGACACGACCGGCGCTAATGGCGTTTCCGGCAATGTGAAACTGTGGGGCCCGAACGACGGCTCGGCGAATGGCCTGCCGGCGACCAGCCCGGATGGCGGTAACTATATCGCTTCGGACGGCGCCTATCAGACCGCGCCGCTTTCCCAGACCATCAATGGCTTGACGTCGGGTGCGCAATACACAGTCAGCTTCTGGTTTGCCGGCGCGCAGCAGTCGGGGTACCGCGGCACCAATACCGAGCAGTGGCTGGTCAGCCTCGGCGGTCAACAGCTGGCGACCAACATCTTGAAGAATACCGACGAGGGTTTCACGGGGTGGCAGTACACCACGCTGACCTTCACCGCGACGTCGTCCTCCGAGGTTCTGTCCTTCCTCGCTGCCGGCACGCCAAGCGGCGTTCCGCCTTTCTCGCTGCTGGACGGAATTTCGATGAGCCAGGTCGTGTCGACGCCGGAGCCGGGCAGCATCGCCATGCTGCTGACCGGCCTGGGCGCCATCGGCGTGATTGCCCGACGCCGCCAGATGGTGCGCGCCCGGGCCGCCTGATCTAGCTCCGCGGGTCGACCCGCATCATCAGCGGCTTCCCGGGCCTCAGCGTCAGCCGCATGCGCGGCTCGGGCGGCTTGGGCGCCAGGCTTGTCAGCCGCGTACCGCGCAGCAGGGTGGCGAGGATCGCCACGCCTTCCAGCATCGCGAAGCCGCTGCCGATACAGATGCGCCCGCCGCCGCCAAAGGGCATGTAGGCATAGCGGTGGCGTCCCTTCGACGGTTCCGGGGCGAAGCGATCCGGATCGAATTCCTCCGGTCTGTCCCACAGCATCTTATGCCGATGAATGGCATAGATCGGGACATAGACCATCGACCCTACCGGCACGGGCCGGCCTGCGATGCTGAAGGGCCGGGTCGTCATCCGGGCGATGATCGGCGCCGGCGGATAGAGCCGCATCACCTCCTGGAATACCTGCCGCGTATAGGTGAGCGCGCCGACATGGGCAGGCTCGATCGGGCCGCCGCCGGTCACGGTCTCGATCTCGGCCAATATCCGGTCGGCATAGATCGGCTGGCGCGACAGCAGGTCGAAGCTCCAGGCAAGCGCCAGGGCGGTCGTCTCGTGGCCCGCGGTGATGAAGGTCAGCAGATTGTCGGTGATCTCGTCGTCGCTCATCGTCCGGCCGGTCTCCGGATCGGAGGCCTGGAGCAGCATGTCGATCAGGTCGCCGGTCTGGGAACCCGCAGACCGGCGGGCCGCCGTGATTTGCCCGATCGTGCCGCGCAGGAACCGGCTGGACGTCGCGGTCCGCCGCCGCCCGGGATAGGGCATCCATTCCGGAAGGTTGAGCAGGCTCATGGCGAATAGCCAGCCGGTCGATTCGAGATACTGGGTAATGCCGCGCTCGACCCGGGCGGCGTCGATATTGCCGTGCCCGGACAGCATCGTCTCCACGATGATGTCGAAGGTCGTGTGCATCATTTCGTGGCCGATATCGATTTCCGCGCCGGGCGGCAGCTTCAGCCAGCGGTCACGGGTTTCCGCAGCCGCCTCCAGCATCGCCGGCAGGAATGTCTGCAGCCGCTCATGCCGGAAGATCGGCGAGGCGGATTGGCGCTGCCATCGCCAATGGGGGCCGTTGGCGGTCAGCAGCCCTTCGCCCAGAGCAGGACCGAGCGACCGCCTGAGCTCCGGCCCTTTGGCCAGTGCGTCGGCATTGCCGACCAGCGTCTCCTGGATCAGCGCCGGATCCATGACATGGAAACGCTGGCGGCCGAGGAACTCGGTATGGGTAAAGGGCGAATCGAAGACCGCTTTCGGCAGTGCCTCGAGCGGATTGCGGATGATCCGGATCAGCATGGCCAGGGGCGAGCGCTTGATGGGCTTCGCGATGGCGGGCGCGGGATCGGCGAGGTCGGTCAGGATGCACTCACGGAATGGGGTACTGGAACCCTATCTTAGCGCGCTTCCGTGGGCGCACAAAGAAAGCCGCCGTACCCTGTAAGGGCACGGCGGCTCGATCTTAATACTCTACTGGAACGCAGAGATTAGTGATGGTTTTCCCACCAGCGCTCCTCGCGCCAGCCTTGCCCGGCGTCGCGGTCGTGATGGTAGTCGTAATAGTGCGCGGTGTTCTCGCGCCGCCAAGCCGCGGCTTCCTCGGCATTGCGCCAGGCATGCCAGTTATGGGTGCGGTCCCAATAGCCGTCGGAATAGCCGAAGGCCACGCCGCCGGCGGGGCCGACCGCGACGGTGACATTATCGGCCATCGCCGGCTGCCCGACGAGAGCCGCTCCGCCGAGCAGGCCGAGCGAAAGAAGTGCGACCTTTATCGAGGTTTTCACGAGTTTTCCTCCTTGAACATGAGCGCTTAAAGCGTTGGAGGAAGAATGCCCGGGCGCCGTACTTCGTTCCCGAAAAGGCCGGTAATAATATTACTTTTCGTTTCTATTTCTCGCCGACGATGAGAACACGGAAGGTTCCCGGAACCACTGTATGACGCTTCTCGCCGTCGGCCGGCGGGGCGAAATCGGCGGTTGGCAGATAGAGTTTACCGGTCTGCGGATCGAGCGCTGCCGTACGCGCGCCGTTGGCTGTGGGAATGGTCGCGACGACGGTGGGCTGCGCGCCGTCTTCGGCGATCACGGCGATGCTGCCGGCGCCGCAGGGAATGAAGAACAGCTTGCGCTTGGCGTCGAAGATCGCCCCATCCGGCCGCTCTCCGATGGCGAGCGTTGCCACGACGCTTCCATCCTTCGCCTGCACGGCTACCGCCTTCCGATTAGCACAGGCGGCGAGCAGCAGGCCCGTATCGGGGTCCAGCGCCAGCCCGCTCGCCTGCTCGCAGCCGTCGAGCTTATAGCTGCCGGTCACCTTACGCTGGGCGATATCGATCGCTGCGATCTCGGCTTTGTCCTCGACATTCACGAAGACGCGGCCTTTGCCGTCGGCAACGGCGAATTCCAGCTTGCCGCCCACATCGATGCGGCCCTCGGCATGCGCGGTCTTGGGGTCGATCAGGGTGATGTCGCCGCCCTTGCCGTCCATGACCAGCGCCAGTCCGGTTGCCGGCTCGAACAGGACGGCGTCAGGGTTCATGCCGGTGGGGATTGCCGCGATCACCTTACCGGTTGCCGCTTCGAACAGCGTGGCGGTGTTGTCGCCGCCATTGGTGCTCAGCGCCCGCCCATCGGGCAAAGGCAGCACGGCATGCAGCCGCTTGCCCTCGACCAGTTTCGGGGTGACCTTGCCGCTGTCGAGATCGACCGCCATCACCGCGTCGCCATGGGCGATATAGAGCCGCCGCGCGCCGGCGTCGACCGATGGGATGTCCCAGCCGCCGTCGGGCCCGGGGATCGTGCCGATCACCGACAGGCTGGGCGTCGCCGCCCCCGCAGCCGCAGACATCAGGCAAAGGAGCAGCGCCGTAATCGAGACTCTCATTTCCCGCTCCGAAACAGTTTAATGGACCAAATAAAGAACAATAAACGAACGCGGTCAAGGCAGAATTTTCGCGTTTTTTCCGCGCGGCGGGGCCTCTGGCTTGACAGGACAGAGCGAGGCTCTTATCTCACCGGCCTCACGTCGGGGCAGCGTAGCTCAGTGGTAGAGCAGGGGAATCATAATCCCTTGGTCGGGTGTTCAAATCACCCCGCTGCTACCAACGTGTTTTCCATCCCATGCCTCAGGAAACAGCGTCCTGACCGGACCTGTCGATCCCCAGCGCCGCCCGGGGCAGCGTGATTTCCCGCAGCTTCGCATCTTCCTCCGTCAGGTCGCGCACGACGCAGGCATATTCGAGCGAGACGCCGTTCGGGTCGCGGAAATAGACCGACCGTGCCCAGCCGTGATCCACGATTTCGGTGACCGCGACGCCGGCCGCGCGCAGCGCATCGCGCCGCGTGGCGAGGGCGGCGGGGGAGCCGGCCTCGAAGGCGAAATGATAAAAGCTCGCCGGCACGCCGAGGCCTTCATTGATGCTGGCGGCATATTGCGCCGGCACACCGGCAACGTCCCGCGCCTCCATGAAGGCCAGCAGCTGGTCGCGGCCGATGTCGAAGAACACGTGCCGGACCGACCCGCCCTCGGCGATGTTGATCCGTTCGTCGACCGCCACCCTGAAGCCCATCACGCCTTCGTAGAAGGCT
>DATBAZ010000126.1:0-7019 GCA_036271255.1 Alphaproteobacteria bacterium | reverse complement strand
CGCCGTCCAATCCTTGAGCAGGTTGGCCTTGCCCTCATGATTGAGGATGTTGGGCTCGCCATGGATCAGGACGTTGCCGCCGGGATCGACATTCATCGCCACCGCCCGTTTGATGTCCGCCGTCTCAGGGTAGGAGATGTGCATCGACAGGTGATAGTCGCTCGCCGGGTTGCGGCGATCGATGAAATAAGTGCCTTCCGGCGTCTTGCCGTCGCCGCGCCAGAGTTTCGGCCCGATCGGGTTGCGGCCCAGCGCAATGGGATAGGTGCGGATGATCTCGCCCTTGCGCAGAAGCTCAAGCTTCCGCTGAGACTTGAAAACGACGATCTTGTCAGCCTTCGGCGTGGAATATTGTTGCCAGTCCGGCGCGGGTGTCTGGGCGGGCGGTGCGTTCGGCGTGACGGGCGGAATCGCTGTGCCGGCGCCAACGCCGGCGGCACGGGCGCTGCCAAGGATCAAAAGCCCGGCGATGGCGATTACCGACAGCAGATGCGCACGATGTGAACGGGGGGAGGTCAAGAAATCTTCCGGCCGCATGCTATAAAAGGTCCACGAATCACCACTTCTATCAATTGTTCATAACCCGAGGCGGGTCGTCATGACCAGTATGTATAATCCCTACCGTGTCGCTGCCTTCCTGACGGGCGCCCTGTTGGTGTCCTCGGCGGTGGCCAGTCCGGCGTTGATCGGCGAGCCGACGACGCATCGCACAGCCGCCGAAGATACGCTGCTGGAGATCGCTCGGGACTACGATGTCGGTTATGTCGCGATCATTGCCGCCAATCCGGTGATCGACCCCTGGGTGCCCGGCGTCGGTCGCGAAATCAAGGTGCCGACCCAGCATCTGCTGCCGCAGGCGCCGCATGAAGGCATCGTCGTCAATATCGCGGAGATGCGGCTCTATTATTTCCAGACACCGGACGGCGATCCGCTGACCTTCCCGATCGGCATCGGTGACGAAGGCACGACGACGCCCAGCGGTCAGACCCGGATCGTGCGCAAGGCGGCGCACCCGACCTGGTACAGAACGAAGAGCGAGATCGCCAACAAGCCGGGGATGCCCAAGATCGTGCCGCCGGGGCCGGACAATCCGCTTGGCGCCTATGCGCTTTATCTGGGCTGGTCGGCCTACCTCATACACGGCGTCGACGACTGGCGCCGCGTCGGCCGGCGCGACAGCCGCGGTTGCATGGGCATGTACGACAAGGACATCGAGACGATGTACAACGCGGTGAAGGTCGGCACGAAGGTGACCGTGGTCAACCAGCCCGTGAAGCTAGGCTGGGTCGGCGACCAGCTCTACCTGGAAGTGCACCCTACCCCCCGGCAGGCGAATCAGCTCGAGCTCGACAACATCGACGATTTCGAGGATCCGGAGGGGATCACGAAAACGATTTTGGCCGCCGCCAAGGACTCCGCCAGTCGATTGGACTGGGCGGCGATTCGGCAAGCGGCCAAAGATCGTAACGGCATCCCGGTCGCCATTACCCGCTGACGCGGTCCCTTTTTGAAGAGGGCTGGCTGGCCGGGAAAAGGACTTCGCCGAAGCGAAGCCCTCCCTTAGCGCAAATTATTTGTTGCGCATGCCACGGCCAGTCGCGTGCGACTGGGTCATGCTGGCCTGGTCGGCAGCCTGCTGGGCGGCCTTAGCGGCGTCGGCAGCCTGAGCCGCGCTGCGGGCAGCGCTCTCAGCAGCCATCTTCGCATCCGAAACGTCCTTGGACATTTTGTCCATCTCCGCCTTGTCGGCGTTCTGCGTGCAGGCCGGAACAACAGCGGTGGCCGCGAGCAGGATGGCGGCGGCGCTGAGCTTATGCAGGATTGTCGTCATTATATCCTCTTTTCATTCCAGGGTGGGCTGCCAAAAAAAGTCGGTCCAGCCACGGTGGCTGTATATAGCAACTGGTTTGTACTGTAAATCCGGTGTAAACCAAAAAAGGTCCAGATTCCACGCATTTCCGCCCTTTTCGTGGCCGTTAGGACACGCTTTGCCCCGATCAGGATAGGATTGGAATCAGTATAGTTCAGAACGATTAGTTTGTAACATTTAAGCCTAAATGTTTGTTCCCGACATATTTGCGCCACAGTCTATTTCGCATGCGCCGAGTCGCGGCCACTGCCGGCCATGTTCTACCCGGCAAATGTCTTGGTATAGGCCGCGGGGTCGAAACCGACCAACAGGGCGCCGTCCACATCCAGCACCGGCCGCTTGATCATGGAAGGCTGTGCGACCATCAGCCGGATCGCCTTGGCCTCGTCGATCCCAGCCTTGTCGGCATCGGGCAGGCCGCGGAAGGTGGTGCCGGAGCGGTTCAGCAGCTTTTCCCAGCCAACGTTGCCGGCCCAGCCTTTCAGCGTGGCGGCATCGATGCCCTGGGCCTTGTAATCGTGGAAGGCGTAGGAGACGCCGGCCGTCTCAAGCCAGGTCCGCGCCTTCTTCATCGTGTCGCAGGCCTTGATGCCGTAGATGGAGACGGTCTTTGCCATGGCTTCCTGCGACTCGGTGGTATGATCGGGCAAGGTTACGCCGCCCGGTAGGATGCGGACAATCGTCGGGAGCTCAAGGATGGGGCGTTTCGCCAAGGTCATCGCGCTCGCCGCCGGCAACAAGGGTGGGCTGCCGGCGCTGGACAAGCTGCTGGCCGACAGCAAGTCGCGGACGCAGGCTGAGATCGCGGCGATCCCGGACGGGCGGCTGCTGTCGGAGATGAGCCGCCGCATCTTTCAGGCCGGCTTTTCCTGGAAGGTGGTCGATGACAAATGGCCGGCCTTCGAGGATCTGTTCGGCGGCTTCGACCCGCGCGCCTGCGCCAATCTGCCGGAGGCGCGGTTCGATGCGCTGCTCAAGGATGCGCGCATCATCCGCAACGCCGCCAAGATCGGCTCGATCGTCGCCAACGCCCGCTTCATCCTCGATCTGGCGGCAGAAAAGGGCAGTGCCGCCCGCTTCATCGCCGAATGGCCCGACAACGACTATATCGGTTTGCTCGACCTGTTCGAGAAACGCGCCAGCCGCCTTTCGGGCCAGGCGGCGATGCGTTTTCTGCGATCGATCGGCAAGCCCGTCTTCATCACGACCAATGCCGTGGTAACCGCGCTGATCCGCGAGGGCGTGCTGACCAAGCCGCCCGGCGGCAAGCGCGACATGAAGACCATCCAGGACGCGTTCAACGCCTGGTCCGCCGAATCCGGCCGGGACCTCACCGAAATCAGCCGCATCCTGGCGATGAGCGTGGTCGAGGACGCGCCGCCCTCGTCGAAATACTACACGCGCGGCATGCGTTAGGCAGCCTGCCGCGCGCCTTCCAGTTCCAGCAGCCACGCCTTGGTCTCCAGCCCACCCGCAAAGCCTGTAAGGTGACCGTTGGAGCCCAGCACGCGGTGGCAGGGGGCGATGATCGAGATCGGGTTGCGGCCGTTGGCGGCGCCGACGGCGCGGACCGCGGTAGGGTGGCCGATCTCGCGGGCGATCCCGGCATAGGTGCGGGTCTCGCCAAACGGGATGGCGACCAGCGCCGCCCACACCTTTTTCTGGAAGTCGGTGCCGGCGAAATCGAGCCTGAGGTCGAACGCCTTGCGCCGGCCGGCGAAATAGTCGGCCAGCTGGCGTTCGGTCTCCTTCAGCACCGGATGGTCCGGGTCCGCGCCGACTATATTGAGCCGCACCCGCCCCGGCGGGTCGTTCTCCCACAGGATCGCGGCCAGCCCGTCATTCGACGCGATCAGCTTCAGCTTGCCGACCGGAGTTGGGACGATTTTATAGAAATAGTCTTTGTGCATGCCGTGGGTCATGGCCCGCTCCATCAGAATCCGAATGATTGCTGCGCCGGCGGCGGCGGGGCGAGGTTTACGCCCTCCAGCGCCAGCATCCGTTCCTTGGCGGTGGCGCCGCCGGGGGCGGAGAAGCCGCCCAGTTTGCCGCCGGCCGCCAGAACACGGTGGCATGGGATGATCAGCGGCACCGGATTCTTCGCCATCGCCTGGCCGACATCGCGTGCCGCTTCGGGCCCGGCCCCCAGTTCCTTTGCCAGGGTGCCGTAGGTGGTGGTGCGGCCATAGCCCACTTGCCGCGCGGCATCATAGATGCGGCGGAAGAAATCGTCCTGGGCCCCGAGGTCCAGCGCGAAGCCGGAGAAATCGATCTGCTCGCCGGCGAAGTAGCGCTTCGCCGCCGTGATCGCGCGGGCGACCTCGGCCGTCGGCGTGCCGGTCACGGCGCCGGGGGCGCGGCGCTGCATCAGATGCTCGGTCGCCTCCTCGGTCCGCGTCGGCAGCTGGAAGCGCGTGATCCCGACATCGTTCCAGCCGATGCCGCAGAACCCGCCCTGGGTCTCGAAGACCGCGTAATGCTGCGTGGTCTGGCTCATGGTTACCCCCGAAAGCCTGGGCCGCCGGCTTGCCGCGCGGCCCTCTCTCATATGTGTTTCCGAGCATCCGAGAATAACCCCGCCGGCGCCACGGGAAACCCGTTCCTTGCTGTCGAATTCGCTGGTGGTCAGCCGGTGAGCGGCCAGCGCCCCAGATGCATGTGCCGCCCCTCGCCATAGACGGAGTAGACCAAGGCGAATTCGCGCACGGTCCAGCCGATCGGTTCGTCCAGGAAGGTTTCGTCCACCGCCCGGCGGTCGTAGAGAAGGGTGATGTGCGGCGTGTAGGCGGCCGGCGCCTTCCCGTCATAATCGTTGGCCCGCAGAGCCGCGAGCAGCGCCTTCTGCAGCTGGCCGAACGCCCCGAGCCCATCGCCACAACGCAGCACCAATGGCTGGTTCCCGCCAGGGCGGCCAAAACTCTGCATCCGGTTGAACGCGATATCGAACGGCTTCGACTTGACTGCGGCCGCGGCCTGCATCGCCGCGGAGACGTCGTACTCCAGCAGGGCGGCGTAGTCGGCGATCGGCGTTGCGGTGACATGCAGCCGCGACGCCGGGATCAGCCGTCCCGACAGGCCCTGCCCGGCACGGAGCTTGGAAGCCAAGGCCTCGATCCGCTCGGCGACATCGGGCTCGGGCAGGACGGCGAAGAACAGGCTGTTACTCCCCGGCGCCAGTGTCTTGGCCGGCCATTTCGGCCGTGGGGGCTCGAGATCCATCGAAAACTGCATCTGGTCGCCCTGGGCGGAGTGCCCTCCGCGAGTCTCGTTTGGCAATCCTGGCTATGTAGCATCATGGCGGCCGCCTGTCCTTAAGGAGGCGGCGGAGATTTACAGGCGATCAGGCCCGCTTTTCGTGCCGGCCCGGCGTGGACACAGGCAGCTTAAGAGCCCTTCGTCATCCTGTCGCCGACCGGCCGGTAGAGGATGGTCTTGGCGCTGCCCTGGTCCAGCGCGTCTGAGAGAACCATGCCGCCGCCGGTGCCGATCGCCATCAGGCGGTCCAGCACCTCCTTCGGATCGTCGGCCTCGATCTCATAGATCGCCATATAGCGGCTGGCGGGCAGGGTGTTGTGGGGCAGGTCCACCAGCTTGAAACGCTGGGCCGCGACGAAGCCGTCGACCGCGATCACCTCGGCCAGATGCACGCTGTCATACCAGTCGTTATAGGCGGCGTTCCGGTCCGGCTTGGGTTCGGTGAAGACGACATATTTATAATGCGGCATCGGCTTTCCCCCGTGTTCGTGCAGCTTTTGAAGATTACCGTGACAGGCGCCCGGCCCTTCCCGCAAGCGCGTTATAGGAAGTCCGGGGGCTTAACGCTGAGGGCGCCGAGGGTTCGCGGAGAAAGCAGAGACAGAAACTTCATATTTCTCCGCGACCTCTGCGAAAGCTCCGCGCACTCAGCGTTAAAATCTTCCGCGCATTGCGGGCAACGCCGCCTCATTTTTCGTCTGAGGTGTTCTCCTAAAGGGGCCGCGAACCAAGCTTCTCGATCGCTGCCAGCCCCTCGCGGATCAGCGCCAGCCTTGTGTCGTGGCGGGCCGTCCAGGGGCGGCCGGGCTCGACCAGGGCGGTGGCGACCCACGCTCCGGCATAGGGCCGGGTGGCGATGCCCAAGGTCGCGGCGGTGACGGCGGGGCCGCAACGGTGCAAGGCGTGCAGCAGGCGCTCATATTCCGCCGCGATCCGGTCCTCTCGCCTGACTATATCCTCGGTCTCCGCCGATGGCGTGACCGCGCGGCGGCCGTTGCTGGAGCCCAAAGCCATCTGTTCCCCATACACATCGCGCTCGGCTGCGGCATCGGCGCCGAAGCAGGCCCGTCGGGCAGCCTCCAGCCGCTGGCCGGCGCGATAGAGGTCGTCATCGATCTTGCCGTGGCCGAACAGCACCCCCAGCGGGTCCATGGCCAGATCGGTGCGGCCCGTGGCCCATCTTTTCACCGCCCGCAGCTCCGCCGTGCCCATGTCGCGGTCCGTGCGGCCCTGTCCCGCGCGGGTGGTCTGCCGCCGCTTTGCCGCGGCCGAGGCTTTGCGTCCAGCTCGTGCCATCATCGTCTCCTGTTATATGAACAAATCAGGAACGATGTCATAAGGGGCGCTGAAGGGAGCGTCAATGTGAAAAATCACTTGACATAGATTCTTAATCACACTATCTCCCACGTTATGAGCCAGACTCTCACAGGCCGCCTGGATCGGGCGATGCGGGACGCGGGGTACAATCCGCGCAGCCTGTCGCTTGCCGCCGGCTTAGGGGTGACCGCGGTGCGCGACATACTGGACGGCCGGGTCGCAAGCCCGCGTGGCCAGACGATCGAGGCGTTGGCCCGGCTGCTGGGCGTCGGCGTCGGCTGGCTGATGAACGGAGAGGTCGCGGCGGACGCCCAGCCGCCGGTGCCGGCCGCCACGCCGCGCGACTTTCCGGTCTATGGCGCCGCGCAGGGCGGGCCCAGCGGGGCGATGGCGATGTCATCGGACCCGATCCAGCATATCGCCCGCCCGGATCCGCTGATGACGGTCAAGGCCGGCTCGGGCTACGGCATCTATGTCGTCGGCGAATCGATGAGCCCGGCCTATGAACAGGGCGATATCGCGCTGGTCCATCCCGGCTTACCGCCGCGGCGAGGCGCCGACGTGATCCTGTCGCGCC
>DATBAZ010000125.1:0-3994 GCA_036271255.1 Alphaproteobacteria bacterium | reverse complement strand
GATGTGCATGCGCTGGAACAGCGGCGCATTGTCCTTGTACTGGTGCACATGCCGCGCGTGCGTCGGCATCAGCATGCGCATGAAGTCCTTGGCGTTGTGGTAGCCCTCGTCGCCTTCGACCACCACGTCCTGCACCGCGCTGTTGTAAAGGTCGCGGATGGCGCGCTTGATGAGGTCGCCTTCCTCATAGACATTCGCGGGGGCATTGGACGCCAGGGTCTTTTCGCGGATCGTGTCCCACAGCCGGATCAGGTATTCATAGTCGCGCCGTATCTCGATCTTGCTGCGGTTCTCGCCGGCGGTGCGGATGATCAGGCCCATGCCTTCGGGCAGTTCCAGTCCCTGGGCGGCGGATTTGAGCCGCTTGCGGTCGGCGGGATTGGTGATCTTGCGCGAAATGCCGCCGCCGCGCGGGGTGTTGGGCATCAGCACGCAATAGCGGCCCGCCAGCGACAGATAGGTGGTGAGCGCGGCGCCCTTGTTGCCGCGTTCCTCCTTGACCACCTGCACCAGGATGATCTGGCGGCGCTTGATGACTTCTTGAATCTTGTAGTGCTTGCGGCGCACCCATTTCTGCGGCGGGCGCTGGGAATGCAGCGCCTGGGCGTCGGCGGGCTCCGAGCCTTCCGCCGTCACCGGTTCGATTGCGCCTTCGCCGTCCTCTGCGGCTTCGGCCGCTGCGAGTTCGCCATCGGCCATGGGTTCGCCGGCCACCGGCTCGATCTCGCTCTCGTTTTCCATCGCCGCCTCGGCGGCGGCGACTTCGCCGTCGCCGTGATAGTCACCCAGATGCTCATGGCCGGCTTCCGACTTTGATTCGGAAGCGTGGTCGTATTCCTCTTCGTCATGGGCGGTTTCGAAACTCTCGACCTGGGCCTTGCCGTGGTTGACGAACACGTCTTCTTCCGGCTCGTCGCCTTCCGCATGGTCTTCGCTGGTCTCCGGCTCGGAGGCGTCCTCGGCCTCCGGCGCGGCGTCCAGCGGCACCAGCGGCGCCATCACGGCTTCGCCTTCGTCACCCTCCTCGGCGGCTTCGGCCTCGTCCTCCTCGTCGCCCGCTCCCGGCTTGGGGCCGGAACTGATCTCGAAGGATTCGATATCGTCTTCCTGACGGCGGCGGGCCTCGGCCTCCTGCTCGGCGAGCAGCGCCTGCCGGTCGGCGATGGGAATCTGGTAATAGTCGGGATGGATTTCCGAGAAGGCGAGGAAGCCCTGGCGGTTGCCGCCATATTCGACAAAGGCGGCCTGCAGCGAGGGTTCGACCCGCGTCACCTTGGCAAGATAGATATTGCCCTTGAGAGGCCGCCGTGTCGCGGCCTCGAAATCAAATTCCTCGACCTTGGATCCGTCGAGAACCACGACGCGAGTCTCTTCCGGGTGGCTGGCGTCGATGAGCATGCGTTTTGACATGGGAATCTCCGGGCGCGGCCGGCTCGCCGTCACGCAGGGCGTGCGGGGCTGGGCGGCGCGATTGGTGGGTGAAAATCGCAAAGGCGCCGCCGCCCGTCGAAACGGCCGAGGCCGGGACAGGATGGGAGGACAGCGCAGTGAAAACAGTCATGGCTACTTCCGGGTCCGGCTGGGAGCAGACGGACGATTGTTCCGGACGGGGCCGGGCATGTCGCGGTCGTGGTCGCGGGATGCGGTCGGGCCCGGTCGGGCTTGAGCCGGCGCCTCCCGAGAATCGCTGGGGTCTGCCGACTGGTGTTTTGTAGGGTGAGGCAAAGGTTTCAACAAGAACTTAATCGGGCGGTCCGCGACATTCGGGCCGTGGACACAGCTTGGAGTACCGCGAAATCGTGCCGTTGCCGGGCAAAATCAGCTCGGCCGGCCCCTAATTACCGGAAAATTGCTGTGAAATCGTCGCGAAAATACAGCGTTTCCGCCATGACTTGCGACAATTCAGTCGTGATGGCGACGCCATTTCGACTTCGCAGATGCAGTAAATTCCCATATTTATTACGGGCGTATCACTCTGTGACGGACGGGTAACCCACCAGCGCAGAGGTTGGGGCCGCCGTTACGGTCAAAACCGTCGGGGGACGAAACGCAGGGACGCCCGGGGCAAGAGGCCCGCTGGCGAGCCGTGTTTGTTGGTGCCGTTACACAGGGGATGACCATGAAGAATTCCACTTTCTCGAAGACGTCCCGGCGGGTTCTGCTGTCAGGCGTGGGGTTGGCGGCATTGTGGGGCGGCGTCGCACAGGCGCAGAACCAGGTGGTGGCCAGTACCGAGGTCATGACGGTCACCGGCACCCGCATTCCACGCGTCGAAACGGACTCGCCTTCTCCGGTCATCAGCGTGACGGGACAGGACATTCAGAACAGCGGCAGCATCAATCTGGGCGACTATCTCAAGCGCATCCCGGCGCTGGCGGGGTCGATCGGCAGTTTCGACACCAGCGGCTACAACTCGCCGGCCGCCAGCGATGGCTCGCCGCTCGCCGGCCTCAACCTGCTCGACCTGCGCAATCTCGGCTATATCCGCACCTTGGTGCTGATCGACGGCCATCGCACGGTGGCGCAATCCACCGGCAGCGCCGCGGTCGATATCAACACCATCCCGCTCACCCTGATCGACCGGGTCGATGTCGATACCGCGGGCGACTCCGCGATCTACGGCGCCGATGGCGTTTCGGGCGTGGTCAATTTCGTCATGAAGCATGATCTGGAAGGGGTGCATGCCCGGTTCCAGGCGGGCGGACCGCAGGATGGCGGCTCCAGCAAATTCCTCACCTCTATCTCCGCCGGGCACAATTTCGACGACGGCAAGGGCAATATCACGCTGACCTATGAGGGTTCGTACCAGGATCGGCTGTTCTTCACCCAACGCGACTTTACCAAGGAGGGCGGGCGCGCTTTCTTCGTCTCCAATCCGGTCGAGGTCGCCTCCGGCATCGACGATCCCAATCTGCCGGATTTCGTTCCGGCCAAGAATGTCGCCTATCTGAGTTCAGCCAAGACCGGCGCGATCGATGTGGATTTCGATGGCTTGCCGGACTACACCGGTAACGGCCAGCCTTTTAACCTGGGGCAGGATGTCGGCAATTTCTCAGCCATCGGCTCGTCGGGCATGCCCTATGCCGACGACGTGCAGGGCGATTTCGAGCCGATCGAGCGCCGCGACATCGTCCAGATCAGCGGTCATTACGATTTCGCCGACTGGTTCAAGCTGAGCGCCGAGTTCAAGTTCGCGGGGGTGCAGACCAAGTCGACCAGCAGCGCGCCGTTCGACGACTATGCCATCATCTCCAGCGACAATGCGTTCCTGCCGGACGGCCTTGCCCAGACCATCGCCGACAATGGCGGCCAGGCGCTCCTGGCCGAAGACTATCTGGCGATCCGCAACCAGGAAGAAGTGAAACGCCAGACCTATCGCAGCGTGATAGGCGTGACCGGCGATCTTCTGACCAACGACTGGATCAGCAACCTGCGTTACGATGTGAGCTACACCTATGGCCAGACCGACATCGACGATATTTTCGAGAATGACCGCGTCACCGACCGCTTTTTCGCGGCCCTGGACTCGGTGAAGGACGGCAGCGGCAACGCGGTATGCCGTTCCAATCTCGACCCCAGCGCGGTGCCGCCCGACCTGATTGACGTTTTCGGCGTCGATATTTTCAGCGATACGGCGCCTAATTTCGATTCCTCGCGCTTTGGCGAAAGTTTCACTCCGGGTCCCAATTCGGGCTGCGCCCCGTTCAATCCCTTCGGTCCCGACGCCGCGTCGCAGGCGTCGCGCAACTTCGTCACCCAGCGGGTTCACACATTGGGACTTCTCACCCAGAACGACGTGAATGGTTTCCTGTCCTCGGATTTCAAGCAGTTCCAGGACTGGGGCCTGCTGGATGCGCCGCTGTCGGTCGTGCTGGGCGGTGAATACCGCAAGGAGACCAGCAAGTCGACCATCGATCCGCGCTTCGACCCGACCAATCTCTATGCCGCCGTCAGCCAGAACGTTGCGGGAGAATTCGATGTCTATGAATTCTTC
>DATBAZ010000124.1:0-2435 GCA_036271255.1 Alphaproteobacteria bacterium | reverse complement strand
CGCGAAACGCCTCGACCCCGCCCGCGGACGCACCAATGCCGACGATCGGCACACGCCGGGGGCCCGTATTTTTCGCTGTCGTCACCTTCGACGGCCGCCCGTGGTTGGTTTTGGAGGTCACTGGTCGCGCATGCCGCTCATTATGAAGGGTTGATTGCCCGGCGCATGCAGGACGACCTCGTCCGGACAAGCCGGCCGATCATTCTATCCTACTTGTATTCCTTCAACGTTCCCTCGCAATCATTTGTTGCGTGGATGGACGGAAACTCGAAAATGCGGATGAGGTGGCGCGCAGAGTCGGCGGATCACCCGTGGGGAATGAGAATGGCAGAACCGTTTCGTGTGCAGACCGAGAAGTACGCGCCGCTCGCAGAGGGCCGCGTCGCCGCCTATCTGGCGAAGATCGAGATCGTCGTCGAGCATCTGGGGGGCGAGCCGGGCGGCTGGAACGTACGCGAGGTCGGCGACGGCAATCTGAACATGGTCTTCATCATCGAGGGGCCGCGCGGTGGGGTCGTGCTCAAGCAGGCCCTGCCCTACATGCGGCTGGTCGGCGAGGCGTGGCCGCTGCCGCTGGAGCGGTCCTATTTCGAATCTCTGGCGCTGGCCGAGCAGGCCCGCGCCGTGCCGCATCTGGTGCCCAGGCTGTTCGCCACCGACCGGGTCGGCGCGGCGATCGTGATGGAGTATCTCAGCCCGCACATCATCCTGCGCAAGGCGCTGAAAGAGGGCCGGGCCCTGCCCAACCTCGCCGAGCATATGGCGACATTCCTGGCCGAATCGCTGTTTAAGACCTCCGACCTTTATCTCACCGCCGACCGCAAGAAGACGCTGATGCGGGAGTTCTGCGGCAATATCGAGCTGTGCAAGATCACCGAGGACCTGGTCTTCACCGACCCGTACCGCCTGTCCTCCGGCAACCGCTGGACCACGCCGCAGCTGGACGAGACCGCCGCCGCCTTCCGCGCCGATGCGGCGCTGAAGGCCGAGGTGCAGCTGCTGAAGCTGAAATTCCTGACCAGCGCCGAGGCGCTGGTGCATGGCGACCTGCACACCGGGTCGATCATGGTGACCGACGAGGACACCCGCGCCATCGATCCTGAATTCGCCTTCTTCGGGCCGATGGGTTTCGATGTCGGCGCGCTGATCGCCAACCTGCTGATCGCCGCCATCGCCCACCGGGTCCATCGGCCGGGCGAGCTGGGCGACGCCTACCGCACCTGGATCCTGGACCAAGCCGACCAGATCTGGAGCGGCTTCGCGACGAAGTTCCAGGCGCTTTGGGCCACCCAGGCGACGGGCGACGCCTTCACCGCCGAGCTGTTCGCCGACCCGCAAGGGCAGGCGGCGCTGGCCGCGGCCCAGGACCGCTATATGGCGAACCTGTTCGCCGACACTCTGGGCTTTGCCGGCTGCAAGATGATCCGCCGCGTGCTGGGCCTGGCCCATGTCGAGGACCTGGAGAGCATCGAAGACCCCGATACGCGGGCGACGGCGGAGAGCAAGGTGCTGGCGATCGGCCGCAAGCTGATCCTGTCGCGCGCCGCCATCACCAAGTTCGGCGAGGTGCTGCATCTGGTCGAAGAGATCGACGCGTGAAGGTCGACGGCAGGCCCTACCGCACCATCTGGCCGGGCGCGGACGGCTCGGTCGAGGTCATCGACCAGACCCGGCTGCCCCACGTCTTCGCGGTCCAGACCTGGCGCGCCATGCAGGACGCAGCCGATGGCATCCGCACCATGGTGGTGCGCGGCGCGCCGCTGATCGGCGTAGCCGGCGCCTATGGGGTGGCCCTGGCGTTGAGAGACGACCCTTCGGATGCCGGCCTGGCCCGTGCCTACGACACGCTGCATGCCACCCGGCCGACCGCGGTCAACCTGGCTTGGGCGCTGAACGCCGTCCGCACCCAGGTCCAGCCCCTGCCCGCCGACGCGCGGGCCGAGGCCGCCTGGCAGCTGGCGGCAAAGCTGGCGGACGAGGACGTCGAATGCTGCCGCGCCATCGGCACGCACGGGACACGGCTGATCGCCGATGCCTATGAAGCCAACGGCAGGAGCCGGCCAGTCAATGTGCTGACCCACTGCAATGCCGGCTGGCTGGCGACGGTCGATTGGGGCACGGCACTCGCCCCGGTCTATGTCGCCCACAATGACGGCATCCCGGTCCATGTCTGGGTCGACGAGACCCGCCCGCGCAACCAGGGCGCCAGCCTGACCGCCTGGGAGCTGCAGCATCACGGCGTGCCGCACACGGTGATCGTCGACAATGTCGGCGGCCATCTGATGCAGCATGGGCAGGTCGATCTCTGCCTGGTCGGCAGCGACCGCACCACCGCGACCGGCGACGTCTGCAACAAGATCGGCACTTATCTCAAAGCTCTAGCGGCGAAGGATAACGACGTGCCGTTTTACGTCGCCGCGCCCTCCTCTTCCATC
>DATBAZ010000123.1:0-7329 GCA_036271255.1 Alphaproteobacteria bacterium | reverse complement strand
GGCCTGACTTTCGACCAGGCTGCGATCGACGCCAGCATCGATGCGATCCGCCAGGCCGGCACCGGCACGACCGGCTCACGCATCGCCAACGGCACCTATTCCGGTCACGCCGAGCTGGAGAATCAGATCGCCGACTTCTTCGGCCGGCGCAGCGCCATGGTCTTCACCACCGGCTATCAGGCCAATCTCGGCCTGATCTCGACGGTTGCCGGCAAAGGCGACCATCTGCTGATCGATGCCGACAGCCACGCCTCGATCTACGACGCCTGCAAGCTCTCCGCCGCCGAGATCATCCGTTTCCGCCACAACGACCCCAAAGACCTGGAGCGCCGCCTGCGCCGGCTCGAGGGCTTGCCCGGCAGCCGGATCGTCGTGACCGAAGGTCTGTTCAGCATGCTCGGCGACACCGCCCCGCTGCGCGAGATCGCGGCTGTGAAGCGGGAGATGGGCGCCTATCTGATCGTCGACGAAGCCCATTCGATGGGCGTCATGGGCAAGCACGGCCGCGGCCTGGCCGAGGTCGCCGGGGTCGAAGCCGATGTCGATTTCATCGTCGGCACCTTCAGCAAGAGCCTGGGCGCGATCGGCGGATTCGCCGTCTCCGACCTGCCCGGCTTCGATCTGCTGAGGGTCGTCTGCCGCCCCTATATGTTCACCGCCTCCCTGCCCCCGGCCATCGTCGCCTCGGTCAGCGCATCGCTCAACCGGATCGCGACCGACAATCTGCTGGGCGCGCGGGTCCAGGCCAACAGCCGCAGGTTGCATAACGGCCTGGCCCAGGCCGGCTTCGACATCGGGCAGGAAGCCAATCCGGTCTGCGCCATCCGGATCGCGGACAGTGAGCTGGCGATCCGGTTCTGGAACGCGCTGGTCGAAGGCGGCGTGTATCTGAACCTGGCCCTGCCGCCCGCCACGCCGGCCAGCCTGTCGCTCATCCGCTCCAGCGTCAGCGCCGCCCATACCGAGGCGCAGATCGACCGGGCGGTGTCGATCATCGCCTATATCGGCGGCCAGCTCGGCGTGCTGAGTGAGAATGCCACCCGAATTGCGATGCCGGCGGCTGAATGATGGCTGCCGGGGGCAAGGATGCCGCCGCGCCGCGGTCCACATGGGCCGGGCGCAGCTATGACCTCGGCAAGATGTCCTTGCCCGATCTGGCGGTTGCCTACCTGACCTATTACGCGATCGACGCCTATCTGCTCATCGCCGCGATCAGCGCTTTTGTCGCCATCCGCGCGGCGACCGGATGGGTTCCGCTGGCGCTCGGCGCCGTCGCCGCGGTCGTCGTCTATCCTTTCGCCTGGTACCTGATCCACCGTTATGTCCTGCACAGCCGGTCGCTCTACAAATTCCGCTGGGCGGCGGCGAGCTGGAAGCGCATCCATTTCGACCATCACCAGGACCCGCACCGGCTGGAGGTGCTGTTCGGCGCCCTGTGGACCACGCTGCCCACCATCGCCCTGGTGACCCTGCCGGTGGGCTGGCTGCTGGCCGGCGCGGCCGGCGCGGCGAGCGCGCTCAGCGCCGGGCTGCTGACCACCTGCGCCTATGAGTTCGGCCACTGCATCCAGCACCTGAACTACAAGCCCAAGAGCGAGTTCCTGAAGCGGGTCAAGCGCTGGCACCTGGCCCATCATTTCCACAACGAGCAGGGCAATTACGGCATATTGAGCTTCCTGCCCGATCGCCTGTTCGGCACTTGGTACGACTTTGCGCGGGACAAGCCGCGCAGCACCACGGTGTTCAACCTGGGCTACGACCTGGCCGAGGCCGCGCGCTATCCGCATGTCGCACGGCTGACCGGCGCGCCCCCGCGTGATCGTCCGCCCCCCGCCGCTGAAAAGGGGTCCAGCGAAGCGGATGCCGGCCTGTTCATGCCCCGCAGGCAGGCACGGCCATGACCGTCGAAATCGTGCCGGTGACCGACAAGGCGACGATGAAGCGGTTCATCCGCGTCCCCTTCCTGGTCCACAAAGACGACAAGAGCTTCATCCCGCCGCTGATCTCCGAACGCGAGGAAGCGTTCGACCCGGCGAAGAACGAGTTGGTCCGCCGATCCGAGGTCCGCTTCTGGATCGCCCGGAAGGACGGGCGCGACATCGGCCGGATCAGCGCCCAGATCGACCCCCTGGCCCAGAAGGACGGCGAGCCGGCCTACGGCCAGTTCGGCGGGCTCTCCGCGCTCGACGATCCCGAGGTCTTCGCCGCCCTGTTCAAGACCGCCGAAGAGTTTCTGGCGAGCCGCGGCATCCAGAGCGTGCAGGGCCCCTTCACCTTGTCGATCAATGAGGAGACCGGCCTCTTGATCGACGGCTTCGATACGCCGCCGATGATGATGATGGGCCACGACCCGGCCTATGAGGCGGCCCATATCGAAGCGGCGGGTTATCGTCCCGACGGCGATGTGTTCGCCTATCTGATCGACCTGGACGCGCCTTTGTCTAAGTCCGCCGACAATATGCTGAACCGCCCGCTGGCCAGCTCGATCACGATGCGGCGGCTCAACTTCAAGGACTATGACGCTGAGATCGGCCGCGTCGCCAGCATCTTCAACGATGCCTGGAGCGAGAATGCCGGTTTCGTGCCTATGACGGATACCGAGACCGACGAGCTGGCGACGCGGCTGAAGCTGCTGCTGGACGACCGGCTGGTCTGGTTCGCCGACATGAACGGCGAATCGGTCGCCTTCATCGTCTGTCTGCCCAACATCAACGAGGCGATCCGCGACCTGAACGGCAATCTCTTCCCGTTCGGCGTGCTGAAGCTGCTGTGGCGGCTCAAGGTCAAGGGCCTGAAATCGGCGCGTGTGCCGCTGATGGGCGTGCGCAAGAGCCTGGCCGGCACGGTGCTGGGCAGCGCGCTGCCCATGCAGCTGATCGGCGCGCTGTGGCCCCACGCGCGCAAGGTCGGGTTTCGGTGGGTGGAGTTGTCCTGGATTCTCGAGAACAACCGGCCGATGCGCAGCATCCTCGAGCGGCTGGGAGCCAAATCCTACAAGACGTACCGCATCTATCAGAAGAGGCTCGGATAAGAGGACCGTCCGGGCATCGATAACGACTTCAACGTGAACAGAGTCAAAGAAAATGGCTAAAGGTAAAATCCGTATCGCGATCGCCGGCGTCGGCAACTGCGCCAGTTCGCTGATCCAGGGCATCCATTATTACACGCCGGAGCGTTGCGCAGGGGGCGTGACCGGGCTGATGCATGTCGAGATCGGCGGCTACCGGCCGTGCGACATCGAAGTGGCCGCGGCGTTCGATGTCGATGCCCGCAAGGTCGGGACCGACGTGCATCGCGCCATCTTCTCGCTGCCCAACTGCACGACGGTGTTCCAGAAGGACATCCCGGACAGCGGCGTCATCGTGAAGATGGGGCCGGTGCTGGACGGCATCTCCGAGCACATGGCCAACTATGCCGACGACCGCACCTTCGTCCGCGCCGACGCGCAGGAGCTGACCAAGGAGGAGATCGTCGCCGAGCTGAAGCGCAGCGGCGCCGAGGTGCTGCTCTGCTACATGCCGGTGGGATCGGAAGAAGCCGCCCGCTTCTATGCCGAGTGCGCGCTGGAAGCCGGCCTCGCCTTCGTCAACAACATGCCGGTCTTCATCGCCAGCGATCCGGCCTTCGCCGCGCGTTTCAAGCAGCGCAACCTGCCGATCATCGGCGATGACATCAAATCGCAGCTGGGCGCCACCATCACCCATCGCGTGCTGACCGACATCTTCGCCAAGCGCGGCGTCAAGCTGCTGCGCACCTATCAGCTGAACACCGGCGGCAATACCGACTTCCTGAACATGAAGAACCAGAGCCGCCTGGTTTCGAAGAAGAAGTCCAAGACCGAGGCGGTCCAGTCGGTCGCCAAGAAGCGCATGGAAGACAACGACATCCATGTCGGCCCCAGCGACTATGTGCCGTGGCAGAATGACAACAAGATCTGCTTCATCCGCATGGAAGGCCACCTGTTCGGCGACGTGCCGATGGACCTTGAGCTGCGCCTGTCGGTCGAGGATTCGCCCAATTCGGCCGGCGTGGTCATCGACATGATCCGCTGCTGCAAGCTGGCGCTGCTGAACGGCATCGGCGGCATTCTCGAGGGGCCGAGCGCCTATTTCTGCAAGCACCCGCCCCGGCAGTTCACCGACGACGAAGCCTATGACCTGACCGAGAACTTCATCCGCCTGAACACCGCCATGGCGCAGCGCAAGCAGTGCGTCATCGTCGCCGCCGGCCAGGGCACGCGGCTGCGCGAGATGGGCGAGAGCAAGCCGCTGGTCCGCATCAAGGGCGTTCCGCTGATCATCCGGGTGATCGAGAAGGCCCGCAGCGCCGGCGTCACCCAGTTCTTCGTCGTCAGCGGCTATCGCGGCGAGGAGCTGCGCAAGGCGCTGGACACCTATTCCGCCCGCGAGGGCGTGCGCATCACCCATATCGTCAACGACGATTGGGAGCGCGCCAACGGCACCTCGGTGCTGAAGGCGAAGCCCTATGTCGACGGGCCGTTCCTGCTGACCATGTGCGATCACCTGGTCGACCCTGAGATGCTGCGCGACCTGATGGCCAGCCCGGCCGAGGCCAACACGGTGACCCTGGGCGTCGACTATAATGTCGACAGCCCGCTGAACGACCTCGACGACGTGACCCGCGTGCAGGTCGCGAACGGCAAGATCGAGCGTATCGGCAAGGTGATCCGCGAGTTCAACGCGATCGACACCGGGCTCTTCCTGTGCGGCCCGATCATGTTCGACGCGCTGGAGGTCAGCCAGGCCAAGGGCGACGACAGCATCTCCGGCGCGATGAACGTGCTGGCGGGCTGGGGCAAGGCCCAGGCCTTCGACATCAAGGGCCGCGTCTGGGTCGATGTCGACGACGCCGCGGCCTTCCGCAAGGCCGAGGAGTTGCTGGAGGACGGCCGGCTTTAAGCCTGTGGAGGCTACGTCGCCACCCGCTCCATGAGCGTGACGACGTAGCCGAAGAAGGCGCTCTCGTGCAGGCAGAGCTGCCTGATGCCGTGGCCTTCATAAGTGAACAGCACCGGCAATCCCTTCTCCTCCGCCCACCGTTTGGCAGCCTCGATGCTGTCGACCTCCCACACGATGGTGAGCAGCGCGCCCTTCCCGCGTTCGCGCAGGATGGGAAAGACCGGACTGGTCTCGTCGGACGGCGAGACCAATTCCAAACCCTTGTCGAAATCGACCGATGAGCGGATCCCCTCGCCAAGCGTGAGCGGCGGGCAAAGACCGAAGCCCAGCCCGGTGTTGAAAGTTTCGATCGCCTTGTCGAGGTCGCGGTCGTCGAGCAGTAGTTCGACCCGATTGAGACCCAGGATCTTCATCGTACCTACTCCTTACCGTTGCGGGATAAATCCCGGCTGCATCGTTGCCGTCGTCGCTATTACGGTCAATTTAGTATAGCGCCCCGGCAATTACTTCGAAGCGAACAGAGTTCGAAGTGAGATCATGAGTGGGGACGCAAACAGGAATTGACGGCGAGCGCAATTATCATCAAAATGTTATAAAATTCGCGCTATCTCGAGACGCCTTGCGTGCACAAACCGCGCGCGGCCCTTGCCGGCGTCGGGCGCAGACTGGGAGGACTTATGAAAAAGCGCTTCAGCGTTCCTACCGGTCTTTTGCTCGGCTGTCTTCTCTGCCTTGCGCCGCCGATCCCCCACGGGGCTGCCCAACCAGCGCAGGCGGCATCCTCCGGCAAGCCGAACATCGTCTTCGTGATCCTCGACGACGTCGGCATCGACCAGCTCGGATTGTTCGGCAATGGCGGCGTGGACCCGCCGAAAACGCCGAATCTGGACCTTATCGCAAAGGCGGGCGTGAAGTTCACCAACGTCTGGGCGACGCCGGAGTGCTCGCCCAGCCGGGCGACGCTGCTGACCGGACGTTTTGCCCTGCGCACCGGCGTCGAGGACATCATCGCCGACAATCATCTGCCGCAATCCTATATGTCCTCGTTCGAGGCGACGTTGCCGCGCGTCCTGCAAAAGGCAGGTTA
Source organism: Alphaproteobacteria bacterium (assembly GCA_036271255.1). Lineage (GTDB taxonomy): Bacteria > Pseudomonadota > Alphaproteobacteria > BOG-932 > Roseiterribacteraceae > BOG-932. Next base: position 1,323 of record DATBAZ010000123.1, on the reverse strand, counting down.
CACGTCGGCGATGATGGGCAAATACCATCTGGGCAACACGCAGGACCCGGCGGGCGAGTGCGCGCCGCTCACGCGTGGATTCGCGGTATTCCGGGGCGACCTTGCCGGAGAACCGAAATCGATCGACGAGACCGCAGGGGGTATCGACCCCACCGGCAAGCAGTCGTGCGGCTATTTCCAGACCAAGTCGCCGGGTGCCTGCTACACGACCCAGGACAGCAAGCTGAGGTGCAGCCCGATCAATTCCGGCAACGCCGATCCCAGCACCGACCCGGCACGCACCTGCCTTCAGCACGGCGGCATTTTCGTCCCGAACAAGGCCTGCGGCACGGGCGCGCCGACCTTGTCCGATTTCAATCTCTACAATGCCTATTACGTCTCCCAGCGCTGGTCGCTTTCCGGCGTCCGCAACCCGCTCTATGTGAACCCCGGCAGCGCCTGCCCGTCGACGATCGACCGCCGTTATTTGACCGAAATTCAGGCCAGCGACGGCGAGGCCTGGTGGAAACGGCAGACCGGCCCGCGCATGCTGACCTTGAGCTTCAGCTCCATGCACACGCCTTATCAGAAAGCGTCGACCAGGCTTGTGCCGGATCCGAAAGATCCTGCCGCGACGTGCTCCTCGTCCGTGCCGCAGCGCGACACGCTGAACTCGATGCTCGAGGGGGTCGACGTGCAGTTCGGCCGAACCTTGGCAGGCTTGGGTCTCGCGACGATCGGCCCCGACACGCGGACGCTGACATCGCTCGATCTCGGCAGCACCCTGCTGGTCGTAATCGGCGACAACGGCACGCAAGGTACGGCGACGCGCGCTCCGTTCAATCCGGCGCGGGCGAAGTCCACGGTCTATCAGACCGGCATCTGGGTTCCGCTGATCATCGCCGGCCCGATGGTGCGCAAGCCGAACCGCAGCGTGGACGACATGATCAACACGGTGGACCTTTATAGGCTGTTCGGCGATATCGCCGGCGTCGATGTCACATCCGTCGTCCCGCCCAGCCATGTGCTCGACAGCCGGCCCATGCTGCCCTATCTCACCAATCCGAGCACGTCGGAACTTCGCAAGACCAATTTCACGCAATCCGGCGTAGCGACCTTCAGCCCGGACCCCTCGCAACGCAGCTGGCCCTGCCAGATCGGCAGCATCTGCGACGATACGCTGTTCGGCCCCGGCAAGCAGACGCTTTGCGAAGTCGACAATGGCGGAACCTGGTATGGGCCGGGCGGCAAGAAGCAGCTCAGCTCGTGCTGCGCCGTTCAGACCTATCTCAACCAGACCCAGGACAATCCGCCGACCTTGTCGCTGGCGCCGATCCACCAGCG
>DATBAZ010000122.1:0-5654 GCA_036271255.1 Alphaproteobacteria bacterium | reverse complement strand
AAACCAAAATCGGATTTACTTGGCGCCCTTGGCGGTCCTTTGCGCCTTGGCGTTGATTCATGTGCAGGCGGCTCTGGATTCCCGCCTTCGCGGGAATGACGAGGGAGAAGATGACGGCGCTGAGACCATCGCCACCGCTCGGGGCTTGGCTTTTACGATTATCCGTGGGCAAATCGGGGCATCGCCGACGGAAATCGATCATGACCGCATCCGAGACAATCCGGGCCGAAGCGCACCCCCTCGCCGGCATGGCCTTCCCCGAGATTCCCGCCGCCATTGCCGAGAAGTGGCAGGTGATCGTCGACACGATGGCGGAGCTGACGCAGTGCCCGGCCGGGCTGATCATGCGGATCAGGGGCGACAGCCTGGAGGTGATGATCTCCAGCAGGACGGACGGGAACCCGTATCACCCCGGCGAAAGCGAGTGCTATGCCGGCTCCGGCCTTTACTGCGAAACCGTGATCAAGACGCGGGCGCAGCTGGTCGTGCCGAACGCGCTTCTGGACGAGGATTGGAAAGACAATCCGGACGTCCCGCGCAGCATGATCTCCTATCTCGGCCTGCCGATCCTGTGGCCGGACAAGACGCCGTTCGGCACGATCTGCATCCTGGACAAGGCCGGCAACGACCACCAGGACGTCTATCGCCGCCTGATCCAGCAGTTCCGGGACATCCTGGAGCATCACCTGCAACTGCTCTATGCCGATTCGGAGCGCCAGCGCGCCTTCGCCCTGCAGCAGGAACGGCAGGAAACCGCGCTCCGCCTCAGCGAGGAGCGGCTGCAAGCGCTGCGCGGCGAGCTCGGGCGCGCGTCCCGCCTGTCATCGCTGGGGGAGCTTGCAGGGTCCATCATCCATGAGATCAACCAGCCGCTGACGGCGATCGTGACCAATGCCCAGGCCAGCCTGCGCTGGCTGGCCCGCGACACGCCCGACCTGGTCGAGGCGCAGGAAGCCGTATCCGCCATCCTCGACGCCGGCCGGCGCGCCGGCGATATCGTGGCGGGCCTGCGGGCGTTGGCCCGGCGGGAACCCAGTCGGACGGCGGAGATCGACATGAACGAGGCCGTCCAGGAAGTACTGGAGGTGCTGGACGGCGAGTTCGCGCGCGACGGCGTGGTGCTGACCGCGGACCTGCCGCCGGCCGGCGCGGTCGTGACCGGCGACAAGGTCCAGCTTCAGCAGGTTCTGCAGAACCTGCTGCGCAACGCGGTCGACGCCATGGCCAAGACGCACCATCGCGGCCGGCAGATCGCGGTCGCGGTCGGCCGGACGCAAGCGGGCGAGATCAGGGTGTCGGTCGCGGATAATGGCTGCGGCATCGACCCGGCGAGCATGCAGAAGCTGTTCGAGCCGCTCTACACCACCAAGGCCGAGGGCATGGGGATGGGCCTGTCGATCTGCCGCACCATCGTCCAGACCCACGGCGGCCGCCTATGGGCGGAGCCCGTCTTCCCTTACGGGACGGTGTTCCGCTTCACACTGCCCGGGGCTGGCGCCGGGCAAGCTTAACCGCGCGCCGTCAGCCGCACCCGGAAGGTCTGCGGGCCGTTCGCCCACACCACCGGATTGGGATCGGGTATGTGATCCGGCGGGAGTTCGAGCGCCGCGACCCGGTCCAGCAGCACTTCGGCCGCGATCTTGGCCTCCAGCCGCGCCAGGCCGGCGGCGGGGCAGATATGGGGGCCGGCGCCGAAGGCGAGGTGGGCGCGGGCCTTGTCGCGATCCGGGCGCAGCGTATCGGGTTCGGCCCACACGGCGGCGTCGCGGTTGGCCGAGGCGATGGAGAACAGCACGCGCTGGCCGGGCTCGATCGCCACGCCGTCCAGGGTGATCGGGGCGACGCAGTTGCGCGCTAGCAGCTGCACCGGCGAATCGATGCGCAGCACCTCCTCGATCACCGAAGGGATGGCCGCGCGGTCCTGATCCAGCCTGCGGAACAGGGCAGGGTCGCGGGTCATGTGGACCAGCAGGTTGCCGATCAGGTCGCGGGTGGTGCCGTTGCCGGCGACGACGAAGAACATCATCTGGGTCTGCATTGCCCGCACCGACATCGGCTCGCCGTCCAGCGCCGCCCGGGTGAAGCGGGTGATGACGTCGTCGGGCGGATCGGCGCTGTCGAGCCGCGCCTGGACATGACCGCCCAGATAATTCGCGAAATCCGGGTGCAGGTCGACCAGCGCGGTGTTGGCGCTGGTGGCCGCGCCCTGGCGGTCCAGCAGCTCGTCGGTCCAGCGCGCGAACTGGCCGACATCCGCCATCGGCAGGCCCAGCAGCCGGGCGATGACGGTGGAGGGCAGCGGCCGCGCCAGCCCCTCCATCAGGTCGGCGGTTCCGTCGCGCGCGGCGGCGCGGACCGTCTCGTCCACCAGCCGTTCCGATACCTCGCGGATGAACGGCTCGTGCCGGGTGAAGTCGGTCAGCGCCGACAGGAAGATGCGCCGCATCTCGCCGTGCTTGGGCTCCGGGATGCCGGCCAGGATGATGTCCTCCGCCGGCAGGGCGCCGCTGTCGGAGAAGGTACCGTGGAAATGCTCGACCGCGCGGATGCCCTCGCTGTTGGCCAGGTGGCTGACCACGAACAGCTCGCCGCCCGGCATGCGGTGCATCGGGCATTGGCCCCTCAGCTCGGCGAAGGCGGCATAGCGTTCGCCGGGATTGCGGCTGAACAGATGTTGCGCGGCGATCGGAGACACGTCGTCCGCCATGTCGCTATCCTCCCAGTACTATTTTTGGGGATGATACGCTGGCCACGCCGGGGCCGCGACTCCGAAGTCACGCGATTTCGCGGGCGGTTTTCTCGGCGGCGGCGATGAAGACGAAGATCTGGGTCGCATAGACGAAGCGCGCCGTGGCCCGGCCCGCATCTTCCAGCACGATCCCGTTCACGTCGTCGTAACGCAGAAGCCCTTCGCCGACGGCGGCGTCGAGCAGGCGCCGGACATGCATGGCGGAAACGTTGTGCCGCTCAGCCAGGTCGGCGACCGAGATCGGGGCTGCGCCCGGCAGCGGGCCTTCGCCCGCGCCCTGGACGGACAGCAGGTGTCCGAAAATCTGCGAGCCGGCGAAGCGGTGCAGGAACAGGCGGGTGAAGGCCAGCTCCTGATGGCTCTCCCGCATCTCGCCGAAGCCGAATTCCGTATGGTTGCTGCAGAAGAGGGTGAAGACATCCGGCTGGTCCAGCCGGTCGAGAACCCGCCCGACCGCGGGCTCGATGATCTGCGAGGCCTCCAGCACCGCGCGCATATGGTTGTGCCACGCCGTCATCAGCCGTTCGGTCGGAACATAGCGTATCGGATCGCGCCGGTTCGCCGGCGGCACCTCGCTCAGGCAGTCCAGATGGCAGAGGAAATGCAGCAGCGCCCGCGCCCGCCCGGGGCTGACATAGGTGCGGATCGACAGCATCGCCTTCAGCCGCGGCAAGGTCACGCCCCCGCGCAGATGCAGGAAGATCACGCACATGGCGATCAGATAACGGCCGATATCCTTGAGGATGGCGTCGAACGCCGCGTCGCTGTCGGCCAGCGCCTGCATGTTGGTGGCGAAGACCCGCGCCGCCTCAGGCAGGCGCGTGTTGGAGAGCAGCGAGCCCAGAACGGCATCGACCCCGCCACGCTGCTTGATCCACGCGGCGAGCGTCTCCGTTTCCTGCGCATTCAGCGCCAGCGGCGCGCTCTCAGCCAAATGCCGGTCTCCATCCCGAGATCATGACCGCAGTGACGCAGCCTACCGCACTGCGGCCGAAATAAGAACAAATTCCGCAAGTTAGTCCGATTTATTGCCAGAGCCGGATCGGTCTTGCTCGAATCCGGCGACATGTCAGGCGAATTCGCGGGCGGTCTTGTCCGCCGCGGCGATCACAACGAAGAGATTCGCGGCATGGACGAAGCGCGCCGTCGCCCGGCCCGCCGCCTCGAGGACGAAGCCGTTATCGTCGCAGCGGCGCAAAAGCCCCTCCCGCACCCCGGCGGCGAGGAGGCGCCGGACATGCACGGACGAAACGCCGTGCAGCTCCGCCATGGCCTCGACCGAGACCGGAAGCGCGCCCTGCGGCAGCGCGTCCTCGGCGCCCTGGACCGACAGGAGCTGCCAGAAAATCTGTTGCCCGGCGAACCGGTGCATGAATACCCGTGTGAAGGCCAACGCCTGATGGCTTTCCCGCATCTCGCCCATGCCGTACTCGGTCTGGTTGCGGCAGAAGGCCATGAACACCTCCGGTTCGTCGAGCCGGTCGAGCACGCGGGCGACCGAGGGCTCGATCACCCGCGCGGCATCGAGGGTCAGGCGCATATGGTCCCGCCAGGCCGTCAGGAACCGCGCGGTCGGCAGATAGCGCACCGGTTCGCGCCGCGTCGGCCGGGGCGCCTCGGTCAGGCAGCCCAGGTGACACAGGAACTGCAACAGCGCCCGCGCCCGCTCGGGGCTCAGATAGGAGCGGACGCCGACCATCGCCTTCAGCCGCGGCAAGGTCAGGCCACCCTTGATATGAAGATAGATGGCGCTCATGGCGACGATGAAGCGGCCGATATCCTTATGGATGGCATCCATCACCGCATCGGCCCGCGCGCCCGCGAGCATGTTCGTCGCGAAAACCTGCGTTGCCTTGGGCAAGGCCGGGTTGGAAAGCAGCGCGGCGAACGCGCCGTCGATCCCGCCACGCTGCCTGATCCAGTCGTCGAGCGTCTCGCTTTCCCGCTCATCCGGCCCGTGCGGCGGGCTGTCGGCCAACGTCACGCCTCCTCTCGCAGTTGCCGATATATTATCGCAAACGCGCTGTATTACCCAAGCCGCATGACGGAAATAATTTTAATAAACTTATACTTAAAGATGTTTGTTCCATCTTTTCCGGTTCTGCCCGAAAACGGATCAAGCGTAATCGCTATAACAAATTGAACCGGCCTGACTGTGAGTTCCATGAATTCGCAATGGGAGTCCCTTTGTCTGAAAGTAATGCCCCATGCCAGCGCGGCAGCAGCGAACTTATCGGAAGAAAGTCCGTGACCGGCCTTTCGCATCCGGGCCGTTCGCTGGGCCAATTCGCGGCCGTTAAACGAGCGGAGAGCGCAGCGTGACCGATACGATCGCCAGCAATATCAATCATACCGTGACCCTGGCCTCGGGCGGAACGTTCGGCAATCCGGTCACGGTTGCCTCAGGTGTGACCGTCACCGGAAACAACGGTTTTGTCGTCGCCGCCGGCAACGCATGGACCATCCGGAACCATGGCTCGATCGCCGGCACCGGTTCGGCGGGACAGACCGGCTATGGCGTTTATTTCAAGCAGTCGGAGGGTTCCCTCGCCAATGACGGGGTGATTTCCGGCAACTCGTTCGCGGTCTACGGCTTCCAAGCCTCGGGTCCGGTCACCGTCGACAATAGCGGAAGGCTCAATGGCGGCGTCGCCGGCGTGCGTTTCGCGAATGGCGGCGATCCCTTGACGCTGACCAACGAAACCGGCGGCACGATCGGGGGCGGCTATAACGGCATCTGGGTCGATGGCGGGTCCGGCACGGTGACCAACGCCGGCACGATCTCCGGCACGGCGCGCGCGGTCAATATCCGTGGCGGCGCGGGCAGCGTCGACAATTCCGGCCTGATCCAGGCCACCGGCAGCGGCTCCACCGGCGACGGCGTCTATTTTGATACTGGCGGGAA
>DATBAZ010000121.1:0-10015 GCA_036271255.1 Alphaproteobacteria bacterium | reverse complement strand
CGTGCCGCCGTCACGTTGAAACTCTGCAGCTTCGAGGAATCGGGCGGCATCGTCGCGGCAATGACGACGTCGATCCCGGAAGGGCCGGAGCATGGGCGCGGCTGGGATTACCGTTTCTGCTGGGTCCGTGACGCCTATTTCGTCGTCGAGGCGCTGAACCGGCTGGGCGCGACGCTGACGATGGAGGACTTCATCCGCTACGTCACCGACGTTGCCGCCATCGATCCAGAGGGCGAGCTGAAGCCGGTCTACGGCATCATCCCCGGCCTGCCGCTGGAGGAGGAGGAACGCCCGAACCTGCCCGGCTATCGCGGCTTCGGCCCGGTCCGGATCGGCAATGCCGCCGCGTTGCAGACCCAGAATGACGGATACGGCAATGTCGTGCTGGCCGCGACGCAGATGTTCTTCGACCATCGCCTGCCCAAGCGCGGCGGCGTCGACCTGTTCGAGCGGCTGGAGAAGCTGGGCGTCCAGGCGATCGAGCGCGCCTTCCTGCCGGATGCGGGCCTCTGGGAATTCCGCGGACGGGCCCGCATTCACACCTATTCCACAGTGATGTGCTGGGCGGCCTGCGACCGGTTGGCGAAGATCGCCGACACGCTCAGCCTCACCGACCGCGCCGGGTATTGGCGCGGGGAAGCCGACAAGATTCGCGAGCAGACGCTTGAGCGGGCCTGGAACGCGGAGAAAAACACCTTCGCGGAAAGCCTGGGCGGGACCGATGTCGATGCCAGCCTGCTGCTGCTGGTCGAGGTCGGCTTCGTGAAGGCCAACGATCCGCGCTTCATCGGGACGGTTGCGGCGATCGAGAAGGAGCTGAAGCGCGGGCACAACATCTTCCGCTATATCCAGCCGGACGATTTCGGCGTGCCCACCACCGCCTTCAACATCTGCACCTTCTGGTATATCGACGCGCTGACCGCGATCGGACGGCGCGACGAGGCGCGGGCGATGTTCGAGGAGCTGCTCAGCCGCCGCAACCATGTCGGGCTGCTGTCCGAGGATGTCGACCCCAGCACCGGGGAGCTCTGGGGCAATTTCCCCCAGACCTATTCCATGGTCGGCATCATCGTGTCCGCCATGCGCCTCAGCAAACATTGGGAAGATGCGTTTTGAGCCGTTTGATTACCGTCTCCAACCGGGTCGGCGTTCCGGCTCCGGGCGCCGCGCGCGCGGGCGGGCTGGAAGCGGCGCTGCAGGAGGCGCTGGAAAAAGACGGCGGGGTGTGGTTCGGCTGGTCGGGTGAAGTTGCCGAAACGCGGTCGGAGAAGCCGACAATCCTCAAGAAAGGCAACGTCACTTTCGCGACAGTCGATCTCAGCCGCGCCGACTATGACGACTACTATCTGGGCTATGCCAACAGCACGCTGTGGCCGCTGGTCCACTATCAGCTCGGGCGCATCGAATTCCACCGGCAGCAGTTCCGCGGCTATATCGCGGTCAACGAATATCTCGCCAGGATGCTGGCGCCGCTGATCCAGCCGGACGACCTGATCTGGGTGCACGACTATCACCTGATCCCGCTGGGCGAGGAGCTGCGCAAGCTGGGCATCCGCAACAAGATCGGCTTCTTCCTGCACACGCCCTTCCCGCCGACCGACATCATGGTGGCGCTGCCGCACCATGAGCTGATCATGCAGGCGCTGTGCTGCTATGACCTGGTCGGACTCCAGACCGAGCTCGGGGTCAGGGCCTTCCTGGATTACATTTCCCGCGAGGCCAACGGGCGGCTGGAATTCGACGGGTCGCTGTCCGCCTACGGCAAGCTGACCCGGGTCGTGGCCTTCCCGATCGGCATCGACACCGAGCATTTCGCCAAGAGCGCGGAACGCGCCGTGCGTTCGGTCGAGGCGCGGCGGCTCAATGCCAGCGTGGGCAACCGCAAGCTGATCATCGGCGTCGATCGCATGGATTACAGCAAGGGCATCAAGACGCGGTTCGAGGCGATCGACGACCTGCTGACCGAATGGCCGGAGGAGACCGGCAAATTTACCTTCCTGCAGATCTCCCCGCCGTCGCGCGCCGACGTGGTGAGCTATCAGGAGCTGCGCCGCGACATCGAGCATGCGGCCGGCCATGTGAACGGTAAATATTCCGACATCGACTGGGTGCCGATCCGCTTCGTCGTCAGGACCGTGTCGCGCCTGGCGCTGGCCGGTATCTACCGCTCCAGCCGCGTCGGGCTGGTGACGCCGTGGCGCGACGGCATGAACCTGGTGGCCAAGGAATATGTCGCCTCGCAGGACCCCGACGACCCCGGCGTCCTGGTCCTCTCACGCTTCGCCGGCGCGGCCGCCGAGCTCAAGACCGCGCTCCTGGTCAACCCGATCGACCCCAGCGAAATCGCCGGCGCCATCCGCCATGCCTTGAAAATGGGACAAGGCGAGCGGCGCGAACGCTGGCAGCTGATGATGGAGGCGCTCATGACCAACACCATCGAAACCTGGACGACGAATTTCCTGAAGGCGCTGCGGGCAGCAAGGACGCTGAATTGACGGCGCGAACGGTCTACTATCCCCTCCGGCGGAGGGGCGGATGGAAATTCAGATCAAGGCGCTGAGGGCGGACGACCGTGAAGGCTGGTTCCCGCTCTGGCGCGGTTACCAGGCCTTTTACGAGGTCGATATCGCCGAGACGGTCACCGAGGCGACCTGGTCCCGGATGCTCGACCGGTCGGAGCCGATGCATGGCGCGCTCGCCATGCTGGAGGGCAAACCCGTGGGGCTCGTCCATTTCCTGTTCCACCGCTCAACCTGGACTATCGGCGCCGTCTGCTATCTGCAGGATCTGTTCGTCGCGCCGGGCGCGCGAGGCCAAGGCATCGGCGAAAAACTGATCGGCTATGTCTACGACGTGGCCCGAGAAGCCGGCAGTCCGGAGGTCTATTGGCTGACCCACGAGACCAACCGGACCGCGATGAAACTCTATGACCGCATCGCCGATCGGCCCGGCTTCGTGCAGTATTCCAGAACTTTGGGTTGAGCTTGCGGGCGTGCGGCTTGCCGCATCGCGCCCCGCACCTTAAGTTCCGCGCGCTTTCACGATTTTGCGGGACGGGACCAATCATGGCGGACAACAAGAAGGGCTCGGTGAAGAAGGTTGTGCTGGCCTATTCGGGCGGGCTGGACACCTCGGTTATCCTGCGCTGGCTGAAGGAGAATTACGGCTGCGAGGTGGTCACCTTCACCGCCGATCTGGGCCAGGGCGAGGAGGTCGAGCCGGCGCGGGCCAAGGCCGAGATGGCCGGGGTCAAGGAGATCTTCATCGAAGACGTGCGTGAGGAATTCGTCCGCGATTACGTGATGCCGATGTTCCGCGCCAACACGCTCTACGAAGGCGTGTACCTGCTGGGCACCTCGATCGCCCGGCCGCTGATCGCCAAGCGCCAGATCGAGATCGCCCGCATGACCGGCGCGGATGCAGTCGCGCATGGCGCGACGGGCAAGGGCAACGACCAGGTGCGGTTCGAGCTGACCTATTACGCACTGGAACCGGAGATCAAGGTGATCGCCCCCTGGCGCGAATGGGAGCTGAATTCCCGCACCGTGCTGCTCGACTATGCCGAGAAGCACCAGATCCCGATCGCCAAGGGCAAGGCCGGCGAGCCGCCTTATTCCACCGACGCCAACCTGCTCCACATCTCCTATGAGGGCCGCGCGCTGGAGGACCCGTGGGTGCAGCCCGACGAATCGATGTTCACCCGCTCGGTCGCGCCGGAAAACGCACCGAACGAGCCGACCTATGTCGAAATCGAGTTCGAGAAGGGCGACCCGGTCGCCGTCAACGGCGTGCGCATGTCGCCGGCGACGATGCTGACCGAACTCAACCGGCTGGGGGGCGAGAACGGCATCGGCCGGCTGGACCTGGTCGAGAACCGCTTCGTCGGCATGAAGAGCCGCGGCGTCTATGAGACCCCCGGCGGGACGATCTGGATGGTCGCCCACCGCGCGATCGAGTCCCTCACGCTCGACCGTGGCGCGATGCACCTGAAGGACGAGCTGATGCCGCGCTATGCGGCTCTGATCTATAACGGCTTCTGGTACTCGCCGGAGCGCAAGGCGCTTCAGGCGCTGATCGACCAGACGCAGGAGCGCGTGTCGGGCACGGTCCGGCTCAAACTCTTTAAGGGTCTGGCCTCCGTCGTCGGCCGCAAGTCGCCGAACTCGCTCTATCGCCTCGATTACGTCACCTTCGAGGCCGATCAGGTCTACAGCCAGAAGGATGCGGAAGGCTTCATAAAGCTGAACGCGCTCCGTCTGCGCCTGGGCACGATTTCGGAGCGCGGCGGAAACTGATGTTCAAGGATGCCCTCCAGCCGGTCGTTCTGGAGAATGAATTCGTCCGATTGGAGCCGCTGCGCCAGGACCATGCCGACGACCTGGCCGCCCTGACCGTCGGCACCGGCATCACCCGGTGGTTCCCGGAACCGCTGGAAACCCGGGCGATCCTCGACAAATATGTTGCCGAGGCGGTGCTCCAGGCAGAGGCTGGCACGGCGCTGCCCTTCGCCATCGTCGACCCGGGTGGCCCTGCCGTGGGCTGCACCCGCTATATGAACATCGCCGCCGAGCACAGGCGGCTGGAGATCGGCTCGACCTTCGTCGGGGCGCCGTGGCAGCGCAGCGCGATCAACACCGCCGCCAAGCTGCTGCTGCTCGAGCATGGGTTCGAGCGGCTGGGTTGCATCCGGATCGAGCTGAAGGCCGACGCGCGCAACATGAAGTCCCGCAACGCCATCCTGCGCATAGGCGCGACCGAGGAAGGCACTTTGCGCCGCCATGTGGTCTGCTCCGACGGCCATGTGCGCGACACGGTCTATTTCAGCGTCCTGGCCGACGAATGGCCGGCGATCAAAGCCCGGCTGACCGCGCGGCTGGGGTGACACGCCGGCTCGACACGTCGGGCCTGAGCTGCCCGCTGCCCGTGTTGAAGGCGCGCAAGCTCCTGATCGGCATGCAGCCCGGCGAGGTGCTGGAGGTGGTGACCACGGACCCGATGTCGGTGGTGGACATGCCCGTCTTCTGCGCGCAGGCCGGCCACACTATCATTCGTGAGGACAAGAAGGACGGAAGCTTCGTGTTCGCGATCGAGAGGGGAGCCCGATGAACCCGAACGAGATGCAGATTGTGCTGCCGGTTGCGATCGCCATCGTGATCATCGCCCTGAGGGCGCCCCGCATGATGCGGCCTCGGAAGTTCCGGCCGGCGGCGCTGTGGATCGGGCCGGTGCTGGTTCTGGCCGGCGCCGCCATGCTGATGTCGGTCCGCCCCGCGCCGTCCGCCGGGCATATCGCCGGGATGGCGGCGGCCTTCCTGCTCGGCTGTGGGCTGGGCGTGGCACGGGCGAAGCTGGTCAGGATCACGTTCGATACTGAGACCGGAATGCTGACCCAGCGCGGAACGCCGTTCGGCATCCTGTTGCTGGTCGGCCTGCTGATCGCCCGATCGGGCCTGCGCCTCGTCGCGGTCGACCGTCCGGAGCTCGGGATCGACCTCAACAGCGCGACCGACCTGCTCCTGTTTTTTGCCTTCGGCCTGGTTGGCAGCTATGCTGTCGCCCTGAGTGTCGTGGTCGGCCGCCTTCGCCGCGCGGGCTGATAGCGACGCAATTGCATGTAAAAGCGCGGCAATCCTGCAACAGGTAGGCGATCAAATCGGCGTCGCGGGCACAGCAGCCCTGCGACGGCGCTTGTCGCTTCCTGAGTCGGCACTTTAAAATCGCGTCGAGAATTCATGTCCATGACCGAACCCACCGCCCACGCCGATATCGCGGCGCTCAGCTTCGAAGATGCGCTGAACGAGCTTGAAAAGATCGTGCGGCAGATCGAGGACGGGCGGGGCAAGCTGGATGAGGCGATCTCGGCCTATGAGCGCGGCGTCGCGCTGAAGCGCCATTGCGAGAGCAAGCTTAAAGAAGCCCAAGTGAAGATCGAGCAGATTACCGTTGGCGAAAACACCATCGGCACCACCGGATTTGGCGGGTAACGACACGATGCTGACAAGCGTTAAGACAGGGCGCCTGTTGCCGGACGCCATGGCTGAGGCGAGCCGCCTGATCAATCTGGCGATCGACGATATGCTGCCGCCGCAGCAAGGCGAGGACGGCCGGCTGATGGAGTCGATGCGCTATGCCTGCCTTGGCGGCGGCAAGCGGCTGCGCCCGCTGCTGGTGCTGCAAACCTCCGCCCTGTTCGGCGTGGCGCAAAGCTGCGCCGTGCGCGCCGCCGCCGCGATCGAGTTCATCCATTGCTATTCGCTGGTCCATGACGACCTGCCGGCGATGGATGATTCGGATCTGCGCCGCGGCCGGGCGACCACGCACAAGCAGTTCGACGAGGCGACGGCGATCTTGGCCGGGGATGCGCTGCTGACTTTCGGCTTCGAAATCCTGGCCGACCCGCGCACGCATGAGGACCCCAACGTACGCTGCCAGCTGGTGACCGCGCTGGCTACCGCCGCCGGTGCCGCCGGCATGTGCGGCGGCCAGATGCTGGACCTGATGGGCGAGAACAAACAGCTCGACGCCGCCGGTGTCGCCCGGCTGCAGCGGTTGAAAACCGGTGAACTGATCTCATTCTCCTGTGAAGCCGGGGCGATCCTGGGCAAGGCGTCGCCGCCGCAGCGCACCGCACTGAAGGCCTACGCCCACGACCTGGGCATCGCCTTCCAGATGGCGGACGATATTCTGGACGCCACCGGCACCGAGGAAGACACCGGCAAATCTGTCGGGCAGGACGCGACGGCGGGGAAATCGACCTTCGTCTCGATCCTGGGACTGGAACAGGCGCGCGAGCAGGCAGCGATGCTGTCGCGCCAGGCGGCCGAGCATCTCGACATCTTCGAGGAGCGGGCTGAGGTTCTGCGCGAGTTGGCGCGGTATGTCGTGGAGCGTCGTGGATGATGAAAAAAGAAGTCAGCGATTCGGAGGCCACCTTGCGCAACACCCCGACTCCCCTGCTGGATACGATCGAGACCCCGGCCGATCTGCGCAAGCTCGACGCCAAGCAGCTGAAGCAGGTTGCCGACGAGTTGCGCCATGAGACGATCGACGCCGTATCCGTCACCGGCGGCCATCTGGGCGCCGGGCTGGGCGTCGTCGAGCTCACCGTCGCCCTGCATTACGTCTTCAACACGCCCGCCGACCGCATCATCTGGGACGTCGGCCACCAGGCCTATCCGCACAAGATCCTGACCGGCCGGCGCGACCGCATCCGCACGCTCCGCCAGGGCGGCGGTCTTTCGGGCTTCACCAAGCGCAGCGAGAGCGAGTACGACCCGTTCGGCGCGGCCCATTCCTCGACCTCGATCTCAGCCGGGCTCGGCATGGCCGTCGCCCGCGATCTGATGGGCGGCGACAACAATGTCATCGCGGTGATCGGCGACGGCTCGATGTCGGCGGGCATGGCCTATGAGGCGATGAACAATGCCGGCGCCAGCAAGAGCCGGCTGGTCGTCATCCTGAACGACAACGACATGTCGATCGCCCCGCCGGTCGGCGCCCTTTCCGCCCATTTGTCGCGGCTGATCTCCTCGCGTTCCTATCAAGGTCTGCGCCACCTCGCCAAGGAAGTGACCGGGATCTTCCCCGAGGCGATCCAGCAGGCGGCGCGCAAGGCAGAGCATCTGGCCCGCGACATCGTCGTCGGCGGTACGCTGTTCGAGCAGCTCGGCTTCTATTATGTCGGCCCGATCGACGGGCACAATCTCGACCATCTGCTCCCCGTGCTGCAGAACGTGCGTGACGGTGAGATGGACGGGCCGGTGCTGATCCATGTCGTGACCGAAAAAGGCCACGGCTATCCGCCGGCCGAGGCATCGGCGGACAAGCTGCATGCCGTCGCCAGGTTCGACGTGGTCACCGGCGCCCAGGTCAAGGGCAAGGCCGGCCCGCCGACCTATACCAAGGTGTTCGGCGAATCGCTGATTCAGGAAGCGCAGGACGATCCGCGCATCGTCGCCATCACCGGCGCCATGCCGTCCGGCACCGGGCTGGATATCTTCGGCAAGGCCTTCCCCGACCGCACGTTCGATGTCGGCATCGCCGAGCAGCACGCCGTCACCTTCGCCGCCGGCATGGCGACGGAGGGGATGAAGCCCTTCGCCACGATCTACTCGACCTTCCTGCAGCGCGCCTAGGACCAGGTGGTGCATGATGTCGCCATCCAGTCCCTGCCGGTGCGCTTCGCCATCGACCGCGCCGGCCTGGTCGGCGCCGACGGCGCGACCCATGCCGGCTCGTTCGACCTCGCCTATCTCGGCTGCCTGCCCGGTTTCGTGATCATGGCGGCGGCCGACGAGGCCGAGCTCAAGCATATGGTGGCGACCGCCGCGCAGATCGACGATCGCCCCTCGGCATTCCGCTACCCGCGCGGCGAGGGCACCGGCGTGGCGCTGCCCGAACGCGGCATCCCGCTGGAGATCGGCAAGGGCCGGGTGATCCAGGAAGGCACCAAGGTCGCGCTCATCAGCCTGGGCACCAGGCTCGGCGAATGCATCAAGGCGGCCGAGCAGCTCGCCGCGCGCGGCCTGTCGACCTCGATCGTCGATGCCCGCTTCGCCAAGCCGCTCGACACCGATCTGCTCCGCCGCATGGCGCGCGAGCACGAGGTGGTGATCACGGTGGAGGAAGGCTCCATGTGCGGCTTCGGCGCGATGGTGCTGCAGGACTATGCCTCGGCCGGCCTGCTTGACCGGGGGCTCAAGATCCGCACCATGGTCCTGCCCGACCTGTTTCTGGACCATGACGCGCCGGCCAAGCAGTATGACATGGCCGGACTCAACGCCTCCCAGATCGCCGCCACCGCGCTCGACGCGCTGGGCATCGACCGGCCGAGCGTCGTCGCCCTCAGCAGCTGAAACACCGATGAGCATCCGCGAACCGACCCTTAGCCCGGTCCGGATCGCGGACCTGCGCCCGACGCAGATGACGATTGGATTCCGCGAGGTCGAGGAGAAGCGGCAGGCCTGGCGCGCCCGCTCGGGCAAAAAGGAATCCGCCTATCTCGGCAGCCATATGATCCCGGTCGTCGCCGGCCCCAAAGGCCGCCTCTACGTGACCGACCACCACCATATGGCCCGCGCGATGCACGAAGAGGGCGTCGTCGATGTCCTCGTCAACGTGATCTCCGATCTCTCCGCGCTGGAAAAGGATTCATTCTGGGTGGTGATGGACTGCCGCGGCTGGTGCCACCCCTATGACGCGAACGGCGTTCGCCAGGATTTCAGCGCCATTCCCGTTGGGATCGCCGACCTGGTCGACGACCCGTTCCGCAGCCTGGCCGGGGCGCTCCGCCGCGCCGGCGGCTTCGCCAAGGATGTCACACCCTTCAGCGAATTCCTGTGGGCCGACTTCCTGCGCCACCGGATGAAGCGCAAGGCGGTAGAAAAGGATTTCGACGCGGCGCTGACGGATGCGGTGAAGCTGGCCAAAGGCAAGGATGCGGGCTATCTGCCGGGCTGGTGCGGGCCGGTCGCCGCCGCGTAGGGCCGTGACCCCGGCTATCCCTTCCGCCCCGCTTGCGGTAGACACTGCGCTCCGCTAATCGGCCGACCGGCCCATGGAGAGACGCATGCGCAAAGAAAAGACGAAAAACCAGATCCTCGCCAACCGCCGCAAGGGTCATCACAAAGCCCGCAACCGTCGCCGCCGCGCCCGCGCAAAGGGCTGAGCCGCGCGGAGCAATCCTCCTTATGAGGTGGAGGGTTGCTCACCCAGGTGAAGCGCCAGCCACACGGTCGGCTGGCTCGGGTCGGTCCAGGCGACGCGATGACGGCGCCCGGCCGCGATGAACAGATAGTCGCCGGCACCCAGCCGCCGCGGCTCGCCCTCATTCTCGAACTGCACGCCCGCGCTGCCGGCGACGACCAGCACCCATTCGGCCCAGCCCTGGTCGTACCAGAAGCCGGGCGGGCTCGCCTGGCCGGTCGATACGATGCGTTCGATCCTGACGCCGGGCAGCGTCAGCAGGTCCTGGAAAACCTCGTCCGGCGCTGACGGGGCGATGCCGGTCAGCAGG
>DATBAZ010000120.1:0-10770 GCA_036271255.1 Alphaproteobacteria bacterium | reverse complement strand
ATCTGGTCGCCGGCGAAAAGCTGATAGCCGCCATAGACGATGAAAGCCAGCCCACCGAGCAGCATCAGCCCGCCCTCGACCTTGCGCAGCATCTGGGCATTCGGCGTCTCGGATTCGCGCGGTACCGACCAGACGAAGGTCACCCAGACCATGGTCAGCAGCCAGAACAGCGCCAGCCACACGCCCTTGACCGGCGATCCCCAGCTCTGCGCCAGGGTCAGGCCCACAGCCGGCGTCAGCGCGAAGGCCGTGCGCGGAATACGGTCCAGCCGCATCGCCAGCCTCAGCGTGAAGCCGCGATGCTCGGGGTCGAGCTTGGACGAGCGCGCCTGGCGCACCAGCGCCAGAACGCCCAGATGGCCGCCGAACCAGCCGGCGAACAGCAGGACATGGACGAAGATCAGGACGGTATAGAAATCCATGCGAATCAAGCTCCCACGCCACACGACTCGGCAATGCTAAGGCATCGCAGAGTCGTCTGGCTAATGGGATTGCTAACCGTGCGGAGGAAAAGGACGTTCCCCTATTCCGCCGAGGGCAGCACCGGTTCGTGGGCATGGTCGGTGGCGAGCAGGCGCTTCAGCTTCGGCACGACCCAGCGCTGCAGGTCGTCGAAGACGGTGAAGACCGCCGGGATCACGACCAGGCTGAGCAGGGTCGAGGTGACCAGGCCGCCGACCACGGCGATCGCCATCGGCGAGCGGAAGTCGGAATCGGCGCCGAAACCGGCGGCGATCGGCATCATGCCGGCGATCATCGCGACCGTGGTCATCAGGATTGGGCGGGCGCGCTTGCGGCCGGCGTCGATCAGCGCCTCGGTGCGGGAGAGGCCGTGGTCGCGGATCGCGACGATGGCGTATTCGACCAGCAGGATCGAGTTCTTGGTGACGATGCCCATCAGCATCAGCAGCCCGATCATGGCCGGCATCGAGATCGCCTTATGCGCGATCATCAGCGCCACCAGCGCGCCGCCGATCGACAGCGGCAGGGCCATCATGATGGTCGGCGGCTGGAAGAAGTTGCCGAACAGCAGCACCAGCACGGCGAAGATCAGCAGCAGCGAGGCGGCCAGCGCGGTGCCGAAATCCTGCTGCAGCACGCCCATCTGCTCGGCATTGCCGTATTTCGACAGATGCACCTCCGGCGGCAGGTTCTGCAGCACCGGCAGGGCATAGATCTTGTCCAGCACCGGCCCGATCTCGGCCCCCGCGAACAGATCACCCTCGACCGCGATCTTGCGGCTGCGGTCGAAGCGGTCGATCTGCGCTGGGCCGGCCCCCATGGTGACATCGGCTACCGATTTCAGCGGCACCGAGGCGCCGGTCGCGGTCATCACCCGCAGGTTCTTGATCGTCTCGACATCGTCGCGCGTTTCCGGGTCGAGCTGGACCCGGATCGGTATCTGGCGGTCACCCATGTTGAACTTGGCCAGGTTCTGGTCGAGGTCGCCCAGGGTCGCCAGCATCGCCACGCGGCCGATCTGCTGCACCGACACACCCTCGCGCGCCGCGCGGTCGAACATCGGCTTGATCAGCACCTCGGGCCTTTGCAGGCTGGCGGTGGAGGAGACATTGACCACCGAGGAGATCGTCTGCACCTCGGTCAGCAGCTGGTCGGCCGCCCTCTCCAGCTCGGGCCCCTCGTCGCCGGACAGAATGACGGAGATGTCCTTGTCGCTGAAGCCGGTGCCGGAGAAGCTGAAGCGGATGCCCGGCACCGCCAGCATCGCCGGCCGCATCGCCGTCTCGAACTGCTTCTGCGTCAGCTTGCGCTCGCCCCGCGGCTGCAGCTTGATGAACAGGTTGGCCTTGCGGATATCGCCCGCCCCCCCGGCAGAGACCAGCACATGGGCAACCTCGGGCCGGGCCCGGAACATCTCCGACAGATGGCCGGTGACGACGAGATTGTCGGCCAGGGTCGAGCCGGGGGGCAGCTCGACATGCAGCTGGGACTCGCCGATATCGATATCGGGGAAGAAGCCGGTGGGGATGAACGGGATCAGCGCGACGGAGCCGAAGAAGATCAGGGTCGCGCCGATCATGACGAACCAGCGATGCCCGAACTGCCAACGCAGGGCCGGCACGGACCGGTCGCGCCCTCCCAACCGCAGGCGAAAGGCCGGCAACGACACCCAGCGCTGCCCCATCGACCAGCGCAGCGCGCGCAGATAGAGGGTCAGCCACGGCGGCGGCTGTTCCTCCGGATGGGACTTCAACAGATAGGCGGCCATCATCGGCGTGATCAGGCGCGCGACCAGCAGCGAGAAGAACACCGCGACGGCGACGGTGATGCCGAACTGGCGGAAGAACTGGCCCGGCACGCCGCCCATGAAGCTGACCGGCAGGAACACGACGATGATGGTCGCGGTGGTGGCGATGACCGCCAGCCCGATCTCGTCGGCAGCCTCCAATGCCGCCTGGAAGGGCTTCTTGCCCTGGCGGATATGGCGGACGATGTTCTCGATCTCGACGATGGCGTCGTCGACCAGGATGCCGACAACCAGCGACAGCGCCAGCAGCGAGATGCCGTTGAGCGTGAAGCCCAGCATCTTCATCACTGAGAAGGTGGGGATCGCCGACAGCGGCATGGCGGCTGCCGAGATCAAGGTCGCCCGCCAGTCGCGCAGGAACCAGAAGACGACCAGGATTGCCAGGAACGCGCCGATGCTGAGCGCCTCGACCGAGGCCTGATAGGTGTCCTGGGTGAATTCGACGCTGGCGAAGACCTGCTTGAACTCGATCCCGGGGTAACGCTGCTTCAGCATCTCCACCTGCTTCATCACGCCCTTATAGATCGTGACGTCGCTGGTGTTGGGGGACCGCTGGACGTTGAAGGAGACGACCGGCACGCCGTCATAGCGCGCGGCCTGGCGCTGCTCGCTGGGGCCGTCGATCACCTTCCCCAACTCGGAAAGGCGCGCTTTGCGGCCGCTGGGCAGCGAGATTTCGGTGTTGCGCAGGTCCTCGACCGTGTGGGCGCTGCCCAAGGTGCGGATCGACTGCTCGGCCCCGCCGATATTGCCGCGGCCGCCGGGCATGTCGACATTGAGGTTCACCAGCTGGGCATTGACCGCATCGGCGGTGATGCCCAGCGCGATCAGGCGCTGCGGGTCGAGCTCGATCCTGACCTCGCGGTTCACGCCACCGACCCGCTGGATCAGGGCAACACCTTTCACCGACAGCATGGCACGGGAAATGTCGTTATCGATCAGCCACGACAGCTGCTCGGTGTTCATTCCGGGCATGACGATGCTGAAATAGACGATCGGCTCGCCGGCCACGTTGATGCGCTCGACCACCGGCTCGAGGATGTCCTGCGGCAGGTCCTGACGGACCTTGGACACGGCGTCGCGCACATCGTTGACCGCGCGGTCGGTATTGCTGCCGATGGCGAACTCGACCGTGGTGACCGAGCTGCCGTCGGTGATGGTCGATTGGATATGGTCGATCGAGCCCAGCCCGGCGACAGAGTCCTCGATCTTCTTGGTGACCTGGACCTCCATCTCGCTGGGCGCGGCGCCCGGGCGGGTGACAGTCACCGAGACCATCGGCACGTCGATATCCGGATTGTCGGTGATATCCAGCGACAGGAACGAGATCAGGCCGGCGATGGTCAGAAGGATGAAGAGGACGATCGGCGGGATCGGGTGGCGGATCGAGACTGCCGAGATATTGAACCTCACCGGACGATCCCTTCGGCCGCGCCGGACGCCGTCGGCGGACCGAGCGGCGCCTCGACCCGGACCAGGTCATTGTCCTTCAGATAGCCCGCGCCGGCCAGCGCGACGCGTTCCCCGGCCGACAGGCCGCTCACGATCTCAACCTGCCCGTTGATCCGGGCGCCAGTCTCGACCATGCGCAGCTTGGTGTGGCTGGTGTCGTCGACGATGAAGACCGCGGGCTTGAAGTCCTTATAGACGATCGCCTGGGCCGGCACCTGCAGCACGTCGGCCCGGCCGGTCTGAATCTCGCCATGAACGAACATGCCCGGCTTCAGCGCCGTATCCTCGGGCAGGGCGACATAGACCATGCCGATGCGGGTCTGCGGATCGACGGTGGCGCCGACCAGGCGGATCTTGCCCTCGAAATGCTGCGGATCGCCGTCATTGAGGACGACGGTCGCGACCTGTCCTTCCTTGAGCCGCGGCAGGTCCATCTCCGGCACCTCGGCCTGAAGCTCGACCCGGTTATCGCGGATCATGCGGTATAGCTGCTCACCCACCGACACGACATTGCCCAGCTTGGCCATGCGCTTTGAGATGGTGCCATCGGTGGGGGCGCGGATTTCCGTCTGGGCGAGCTGGGCCGCCCGCTCGTCGGCGATGGCCTGGGCGGTCGCCAGGTTCTGGCGGGCGACATTCACGTCGGCCTGAGCGGCGCTGAAGGTGGTCTCGCGCTGCTCGGCGGTCTGACCGCTGATGAAGCCGTTCTTCGACAGCTCCTTGGCGCGGCGAACATCGGAATTGGCGCTGCCCGACATCGCCTCGGCCTTGCGGATGCCGGCCTCCGCCTGGGACACCGCTGCGACGGCCTGGGCATATTGGGCCTTGAGCACGGAATCGTCGAGCTTGGCCAGAAGCTGGCCCTTGGTGACCTTATCGCCCTCCTCGACCGCCACTTGCACGATCGCCAGCCCGCCGGCTTCGGTGCCGACCGGCAGCTCGTCCCACGCCGCCAGCGACCCGTTGACGACCAGCGCGCGGGCGAGCGGCGCCCTGGCCACGGTGCCGACGGTGATGGTCTGGACCGGCGCGGCCTTCACGACGACAGGCTTCTGCCCGATCAGCCGGGAGCCGGCGATCGCGGCGACGGCGAGCGCCACCACGCCGAGCCCGATGGCCCAGCGGCGGGAAAAGCGCACGGGCCGTGCAAGCGGCATGGTCCAGCGACGCGCGGTCGCGACCTGATCGGCCGGCTGGTCGGTTGCCTCCACGAGGGTCGGAACGGGTTTCAGTTGCGCGGACATACGGGCCTCAGATGCTTCACTGCGTGAAATATTTACTCTTTGAATTTTTTACAAGGCGCTGAGAGACGCCTCACTCCGGGTCTGCCGCGGCTTTGCAGGAACCGTGCCAATCATGAATTCACGCATTTCGGCCACTTATGCCGTGCAGAGTACCCGAAAATGAGGGTTTTTCTCAACCGTGAGTGTGAAGAATTGCGATCGAGCAGTGCCGCAAGCTTGCAATAAATTAAGGCGGGTTTGTGGCTTTGGGATTCCTGCGCCGCAAATCGCATTACTGATTTGCGGTGTTGCTCTCTTGCACCAGCGACCAACTAAGACAAATTAAGCATTGAAGGCCGCGCATGTCAGGCATTCCCGTTGGGAGTCGCAGGAGCGGTATAGACACCATGGAGTGTGTTGATGAGGATTCACGGACTGAGGGCCTTGCGCGCGACCGTCGGAACGGCGACCGCGACGCTGGCATTATGCGTTGGGCTGAGCACCCTGCCCACAGCGACGGCTTTGGCGGACCTTCCGCCGTCCTTCGCCCCGCTGGTCGACCAGGTCAAAGGGGCCGTGGTCAATATCTCCGCGACCGAGGTCGAGGAGGTCGCCAGCAATGACGACGAGCAGGGCCAACTGCAGCAGCTGCCCCCCGGCATGCAGGAATTCTTCAAGCGCTTCGGCGGCGGACAGGGCGGACAGGGGATGCGACGCGCGCATCCGGGCCAGATGAAAGTCGCCGGTTCGGGCTTCATCGTCGATCCCTCCGGCTATGTCGTCACCAACAACCATGTCGTGAAGAACGGCAAGGACATCAAAGTGACGTTGCAGGACGGCACAAGCCTGAATGCCAAGGTGGTCGGCACCGATCCGATCGGCGACCTGGCGGTGCTGAAGGTCGATGCCGGTCATCCGCTGCCTGCCGTCCAGTTCGGCGACAGCAACAAGACCCGCGTCGGCGACTGGGTCGTCTCGGTCGGCAATCCGTTCGGCCTGGGCGGCACCGTGACCGCCGGCATCGTTTCGGCCAACGGCCGCGACGTGCCGACCGAAGAGCATTCGGCCTATGTCGACTATCTGCAGATCGACGCCCCGATCAACCAGGGCAATTCCGGCGGGCCGACCTTCAATGAGGACGGCAAGGTCATCGGCATCAACACCGCGATCTATTCGCCCTCGGGCGGCAGCGTCGGCATCGGGTTCGCCATCCCGGCCAACATCGCCAAGCCGATCGTCGACCAGATCCAGAAGAGCGGCTCGGTGACGCGCGGCTGGCTGGGCGTGCAGATGCAGCCGATCACGCCGGACATGGAAGATGCGCTGGGGCTGAACAGCACCAATGGCGTCGTCGTTGCCGATGTGGTCCATGACGGGCCGGCGGCCAAGGCGGGGCTGAAGAGCGGCGACGTGATCGTCGGTTTCGGCGACCAGCCGGTGAAGAACACGCATGAGCTGGCGCTGGCCGTCGGCAACACCAAGCCCGGCGATACGGTCCCGACCAAGATCCTGCGCGACGGCAAGGAAGAGACCATCAAGGTCGCCATCGACACGCTGAAGCAGGGCAAGAACGGCGGCATGCCGGATGTGTCCGAGGGCGAGAAGGGCGGGCTGGGCCTCAACCTGGCGCCGTTGGACAAGAACACGCGTGAGCAGCTGGGCCTCGCCGCCTCCACTCAGGGCGCGGTCGTCGCCGGGGTGAAGCCCGACAGCCCGGCCGAGCAGCACGGCATTCAGACCGGCGACCTGATCGTGGCCATCGACAGCACCAAGGTCGAAAGCCCGGCCGACGCAGCCGAGGCCGTCAAGAAGGCGACCAAGGCCGGCAAGAAGGCCGTGCTGGTCCGGATCAGCCGCGACGGCAACACCGCGCTGATCCCGGTCCCGCTGAAGGGCGACGGCTGATCGTTCTTCCAGTTCGGTAAGAGACGCCGCGCCAGGGCAACCCGGCGCGGCGTTTTCTTTTCGGCGGCCTGCCTCTCTTTCGTTGTCATTCCCGCGCAGGCGGGAATCCAGACCTAGAGCCGCGTCCGCGGCGACATGACTCTTTCTGGGCCAACGGTTGCAATTCCTGGATTCCCGCCTGCGCGGGAATGACGATTTGGAAATTGGGAACATCGGGCGATCACTGAGCGCAAACCAATCATCCGATAAACTCATGCCGATTTCGCCGGTCGCCGCCTGTAGGATGACCGCATGACACACCGCTTCACCCTCATCGACGTCTTCACCGAGCAGGCCTTCGGCGGCAACCAGCTGGCCGTGTTCCCGGACGGGACCGGCATTTCGGACAGGCTGATGCAGTCCTATGCCCGGGAGCTCAATTTCTCCGAAACCACCTTCGTCCTGCCGCCGCGCAAGCCGGGCCATACGCATCGGGTGCGCATCTTCACCCCGACCAAGGAAATCCCCTTCGCCGGCCATCCCAATGTCGGCACCGCGGTCGTGCTCGCCGCGGCGGGGCACAGCGGAGACCTGGTGTTCGACGAGGATGTCGGCACGGTGCGAATAACCGCCCAGGCGGACGGCAACCGCGGTTTCGCCGAGCTGACCCTGGAGGGCGGGGCCGAGGTTCGGCCATCCGACATCCCGTCGGCGCGCCTGGCCGAGATGCTGTCGCTGCCCGAAGAGAAGATCGGGCCCCGGCCCGCCTTCTTCGCCAGCGTCGGCCTGCCCTTCTTCGTGGTGCCGTTGGCGGACCAGGAATCGGTGGCGGCCGCCAAGCTCCATCCCGTCTGGGAGACGCTGCTGCCGCCGGGCCAATGGTCGCGCGATATCTACATCGCCGCGCGCAACTTCTCCCCCGGTGGCCGGCTGAAGGTCCGGATGTTCGCTCCGGCCGACGGCGTTCCGGAAGACCCCGCCACCGGCTCCGCCGCGGCCGCCCTCGCCGGCAGCCTGGCCGCGTCGGTGCCCGAGTCCGATGGTGAATTCGCCTGGACGATCGAGCAGGGCGCGGAAATCGGCCGCCCCAGCCTGATCACGGCCACGGCCGTCAAGCGCGCCGGCCAGGTCACCGCGGTCAGGGTCGGCGGCAGCGCGGTGATCGTCGGCGAGGGCGCGTTCAACCTTTAGCGGAACAGCGAATAAAGCGGATCGTCCGGGAATTTGCCGCTCATCCTGACCGGGCCGGTGCCGAAGACGCCCTTCTCCACATCCATGGAATCGCGGAAGTGGCGCCACCAGTCCCACATCACATAGCGGTGCAGGATGCGCCATTCGCCGCCGCGCCGCTCGAACTTGTCGAGATAGCGGCCGCCGACGAACATTTCGTACGGCTGGCCTGAGCCCCGGCGGCGGCGCTCATAGGCGTGGTAATAGGTTTCGACCCGCGCCGTGTCGCCGTCGAGCCCGATCTGGATATTGCCCAGCATATGCTGGCTATGCTCGACCTGGGCCAGGAGCGGAACGCACCAGTCGATGAATTCATAGGCGTTGCCGCTATAGAGCACATGATCGTCGATGGCGTCCGGCCAATAGGCCGAGCGCAGCGTTTCGGCATCGGCCCGGTCGATGCCCCGGCAGTAGCGATAGAGGCAGTCGCGGATCGCCTCACGCGATTCGATCCGGTCCTGGCGGGCGAGCAGTTCTTCGATCATCTTCAGGCCTTGGGTGAGGAATATGACGAGTACGAAAGTTTCCCGCGTCATCAAGGCGTCGCGCAAGGCGGTATATCGGGCGCTGACCGATCCAGGGGCGCTGGCGGCGTGGCGCGTGCCGGACGATATGACGGCCGAGATGCATGCGTTCGATCTGCGCCCGGGCGGGCGCTATCGGATGTCGCTGACCTATACCGACCCGAAAGGAAGGCCGGGCAAGACGACTGCGAATACCGACACGTTCGAGGGCCGGTTCGTTGAGCTGGTTCCGGATGAGAGGGTGGTCGAGGCCGTGGTCTTCGAGGCAGATGACACGAAATTCGCCGGCGAGATGACCCTTACGACCAGTCTTGCCGACATCGACGGCGGCACGCTGGTCACGATGGTCCACGAGAACCTGCCCGCGGGCATCAGGCCTGAGGACAACGAGCTGGGAACATCGATGGCGCTCTCCAAGCTCGGCGCACTACTCGCCTGACGTCGCGCTTCGTTTATCGATAGGCTCCATCGTGTATCCGACCTCCAGCGTGGGCCCGACGACAATCTCGTGCCGCTCTCGGATCCCATTGGTGACATAGCCGAGCGGCCGACTTTGGGGGCGGCCGTTCGCCGAGAAGGAGATATCGACAATTCCGTCGCCATGCGGTCTCGCCCATATTTGGTGCGCGGCGCCAGGCATCAGGATTCCGCTCCAGATCGTTCGCCCGCTCATTTTCACCTGAATATCGCGAAGCTCCGCCGGCGATCGGTTATCAACGGTCACAACTGACGGTGCGAAATAATCCCAGACAAGCGGCACGAGCGGCGCGAAGACAACAAGGGTAACGGCAACTGCCGTTAGACCAAGCGCCCAAGCTAGCTTTCGCTTCACTCCGCCGGTTCCCGCGCGAACTCCCCTCGGCCCAGCAGCCGGTCGCGTATTTCGTCGGTGGCCGCGGCGATGGAGACGAGGTCGGTCTGCCACACCTTGTCCATCTCGCCCATCATCTTGGCGACGGCCGGGCGGGCGGCGATCTCCGCGAACCAGCGGCGGACGTTGGTGTAGCCGTCCCAGTTGCCGCCCCATTTGGCGGCGCGGTCGCGGGTCCAGGGGAAGGTCGCCATGTCGGCGATCGAATAGTCGTCGCCGGCGAGGAAGCGGGCCTTGGACAGGCGGTGGTCCAGCACCTCGAACACGCGCACCGCCTGGGTGCGGTAGCGGCTTTCGCCATACTCGTTGCCGGGCGGGGCGAACATCTTGAAATGGGTGTACTGGCCGAACATCGGCCCCACGGTCGTGAGCTGGACCGCCAGCCACTGCAAGGCGGCGTAACGGGCGGCTCCCTTGGGCGCCAGGAAGCGGCTGGTCTTCTCAGCCAGATAGATCAGGATGGCGCCGGATTCGAACACGGTGATCGGCTGCCCGTCCGGCCCGTCATCGTCGATCAGTACCGGCACCTTGCGGTTAGGATTGATCTCGGTGAATTCAGGCGTGAAGTTCTCACCCTTCCAGACATCGATCCGGGTCAGGCGATAGGGCACGGCCAGCTCATCCAGCATCATCTGGACCTTCTGGACATTCGGGCTCGACATGCCGAGAAGCTCAAGCATCAGGCGTTTCCCTCCAGCGACGTTGCCGAACGTTCAAGCGCAAAAACGCGCATCCCCGCAAGAGGAAGAACGCTACACGACACCAGATCCCCGAAAATCAGGCGTCGAGGCTATAGTGGAATTCCCTTTGCACGAATTCATTTAAACGTTAGGGTTCTTACAGTATAACAAGCGCGCCAAACAGCCTTTATAATATAACAGTTTCAGGTCAACGGCATCTAATCAATAATTCCCCGGCTATCGCCAGCCCATTCCCTCCGGAATGTGGCCCTTTCGCAGCCCGGCCGGGCAATGGTCGACCTCCTCCCAGCACCCCTCGCACCAGCCATGCCGGCGCGGCGGTTTCACAGTGATCTACTGTTACGCCTGATTGCCAGTCTTTGGGCCGCCTGTACGACCGGGCGGATGAAGGGGTTAGGGATGTCTCGTCTTCACGTTTCCGGCCACCCGCCGCGCGGGGCCGCCGCCGCATCGGCGATGCAGGACAACTGCCTGCGAGCGGCCCGGGGAGCGCCCCGATGACCACGTTCCTCATCTCCGGCACGACCGTCACCTCGACCGGCATCACCGTCGGCAGCGGCGATACGATCATCGTCGAGAACGGCGGTCGATTGATTACGCCTGTCGTCAGCAGCGG
>DATBAZ010000119.1:0-2816 GCA_036271255.1 Alphaproteobacteria bacterium | reverse complement strand
GTAATAGATCGGGTAGGCGAGCACGATCGCCGGTAGCAGGTTGTTCAGGAAATAATAGGCAAGGTCCGTCAACAGCCCTCGCCGGATCACCTTCTTCTTGCGTAGCGCGAACAGCAGTTCCAGCGGCACGAACACCACCGCCAATATCACCAGCCAGATCGCCAGGCGAACGACGCTGAGCTGGAACGGTGACAGGTGGGTCTGGAGGTAGTGGAGAATTTCCATTGGCGGTGGGTCAGACGATCAGGGCCTTACTTATACCCCGCCTATGGCTCTGCAATAAGGAGATTTACGATACGGCGTTGCGCCGCTGCCATTTCCGTACGCCGATCGCGCCCAGCAGGCCGACGATCATCACCGCAAGGGTCGAGGGCTCCGGTGCGGCGGGCGGCGGGGGTGCGGGGGCGATCTCTTCCAGCGCGACATCGTCGAGCAGCGAGAAGGGCGGTTCGCCGTCCGGCGTCCCCATTGCCAGGAAGCTCAGGATCTCGCTGGTGGATGTTGCCGTGAAGGTCATAGTCTGCGCTTCCCAACCCGAGAACTTGTGGCTGCCGTTGCGGATCAGGTCGGAATATTGGGTGTCGCCGCCCAGCGAGACCTGCCACTGGTCCGTGGTGCTGCCGCTATAGCCAGTCTGCTGGGCGCCGGCCTGAGAAAAGGTGAGCTGATATTGCGCGCCGACTTCCAGCCCGTTGATGGTCTGAGTGATCGCGCCGGTTTCATAGGCGCCGTCCGAGGCGATGTATCGAAAGCCGTCCGGGTTCGAGGGGAAGGTGGTGTGGCCGTGGCTGGTGGTGCCCCCGTAGAACGTCACGCCATTGCCGATATTGGTCGTCTCCGTGCCCTGGAAAACTTCGAACGTGTAGCCCGACGTCGTCGTCCAGCCGGTGACGTCGTGGTCGGTCAGGAAGCCCGAGGTGCTGAGCGACGTCTGCTCGAACGACCCGTTGGTCACAAGGTTTGTCGCAAATGCCTGAAAGGAAAATCCGCAAAAAAAGACGGCCAGAAGGCCGCTGGACATAAATTTGGAAAACATTCAGATATCTCGCGAAGGAGTTAGGCCCTGGGGTGCGTATACGGAATGTTATAAAGCAACATCCGTGCCAGCTGCCGATTTCGCGTTTCCTGTCAGATGGTTAATACTTTCCGGGACAAAGCTCCTGAAAGGGATTTGTCAAGAAATCCGACACTTTTTATGGGAAATTTAGGTAATCTGAAGAGAAATTAAGAAATCCTTATAGATAAAATCCAATCTAATTTATTGCCCGCTCTTTGTTCTTCTTTTAAAAGGAGAACGGGGAATCCCCCGGCCCGGTGAATCCCGGATCTACATTGGTAACCCCCGTGATCTGCCAAGCCGAATCGGCCCGGCGGATCGAATAGATATACCGGCCTTTTTCCAGCACCGACTTGTCGGCCTTGTAGCGGACGATGTCGCTCATCAGCAGGGCATGGTCCTTGGACAGCAGCCAGGTGTGGACGATCTTGAAGTCCGACCGTACCCAGCCGCGCGCCTTCATGCCGGCCAGTGCCCCGTCGAACTGCTTGCGCACGGCCTCGTCGGTGGGGGCGATCATCGGCGCGTGGGCGCCGATGACCATCAGATAGGGCGAGGCGATATAGCGGCAGACGGTCGCCATATCTTCGTGGTTGAACGCCTCGGCATAGGCCGTGTAACAGGTCTCGGCCTCGTGAACGAGGATCGGATCGTCCGCCATCGCTTTAGTCTCCTCCCTCAGAGCCCGAAGGCTTTTTTAAGTTCGCCGGCGGCAAAGGCATGCGCGTCGTCGGCCTGGTCGATCGCACCGTTCATGCTGAAGAAGCCGTGGACGACGCCGTCGTAGCGGATCAGCTTCACCGGCACGCCGGCAGCCTCCAGCTTTTCGGCATAGGCTTCGCCCTCGTCGCGCAGCGGGTCGTATTCGGCAGTGATCACGGTCGCCGGCGGCAGGCCTTTGAGGTTCGCGTGATAGAGCGGGGAGAGCAGTGGGTCCTCGACATTATGCCCGGTCGGGACATATTGCTGCCCGAACCACACCATCATGTCCTTGGTCAGGAAATAACCTTCGCCGTTGCTGGTGTAGGATTCGGATTTGAACGCCATGTCGGTGACCGGATAGGTCAGCAGCTGATGGCAGATCGCCGGGCCGCCGCGGTCCCGCGCGATGATTGCGACGACAGCCGCCAGGTTGCCGCCGGCGCTGTCGCCGGCCACGGCGATCCGCTTGCCGTCGACCTTCAGGAAATCGGTATGCTCGCTCACCCATTTGGCGGCGGCATAGCTGTCGTCGACCGCGGCCGGATAGACATGCTCGGGCGCCAGACGGTAATCGACCGAGACCACGGTGCAGCCGATATTGTGGCAGAGCCGGCGGCAGGTGCCGTCATGCGATTCCAGGTCGCCGATGACGAAGCCGCCGCCGTGGAAATAGACGATGCAGGGTTGGTTCGGCTCCAGCGAGGCGCGATAGATGCGCACCGGGATCGGGCCGGCCGGGCCGGGGACGGAGGTGTTCGCGATCTCCGCCAGCGGCAGTTCCGGCGGTGGGAAGCGGCCTGACCCCATCATGCCGCGCATGGTGACGGCGTCGAGCTCGGACCAGGGCGGCAGCGGCATCTGCGCCATCTGGTCGATCATGAACTTCGCTTTTGGGTCGAGCGGCATACGAAACGTTTCCTCTGTGATGCGCTGTCTTTGGCGGGGCTTTCCGGCCCGGGGAATGGCGGAAAGGTCGACAGTCCTAATGGGTTCGGAGTATGCCGGAAATGTCTGGCGCGTGACCAGCGTCTTCGAGGTTTGATCTTGGCCGAAAAAG
>DATBAZ010000118.1:0-4698 GCA_036271255.1 Alphaproteobacteria bacterium | reverse complement strand
GGCCGATCCGACTGATTTTCGCCAAGGTGATCACCGCGGAAACCCTGAAGAATGCCGCCCTCGGCGAAACCATCTTCGGCATCAAGACGGTCAAGTCGCTCGCCCTCGAACCCCAGCGCAAGGCACTCTGGGACGAAAAAGTCGCCGAGGTCGGCAAGTGGCGCTACCAGATGGGCAAGCTGTCGAACTGGCCGCAAACGCTGGTGACCCCGATCGAACGCTTCATGTGGATGGGGGTGATCCTGATCGGCGCCTATCTCGCGCTGTCCGACGACACCGGCTACCAGGTCGGCACCATGTTCGCCTTCATGATGCTGTCACAGCGCGTCAGCCAGCCGCTGGTCGGCCTGGCCCGCCTGATCGAGGAATGGGAAGAAGTCGCCGGCTCCATGGCCCAGGCAGGCGAGGTCCTCAACCGACCGCTGGAAGTGGATGCGGCATCCGGCGGCCTGCGGCCCCGGTTCGCCGGCGCCGTCACCTTCGATGACGTCACCTTCACCTATGCCGGCACCAAGCTGCCGGCGCTCGATCGCCTCAACTTCTCCGTCCCCGCAGGCACCATGCTGGGGCTCGTCGGCCGGTCCGGTTCAGGAAAATCCACCGTCACCCGCCTGTTGCAAGGCATCAACCGCGAATATTCGGGCTTCATCAAGATCGACGGCGCCGACTTGCGGGAAATCAACCTCCGCCATCTGCGGTCCAGCTTCGGCGTCGTGCTCCAGGAAAACTTCCTGTTCCGCGGCTCGATCCGGGAGAACATTCTGGCCGGCCGCCCCGGACTCACCCTCGACGACGCGATCCGTGCCGCGCGCCTCGCCGGCGCCGAGGAATTCATCGAGCGCATGCCCAACGGCTACGAAACCTGGATCGAGGAAGGCTCGCCCAACCTGTCGGGCGGCCAACGCCAGCGCCTCGCCATTGCCCGCGCGCTGATCACCGACCCCCGCATCCTGATCCTGGACGAAGCAACCAGCGCGCTCGACCCCGAATCGGAAGCCCTGGTGAACGCCAATCTGCTGCGCATCGCACGCGGCCGGACCATGGTCATCGTCTCGCATCGCCTGTCGTCGCTGGTCAACTGCGATCAGATCATGGTGCTGGAACGCGGCAAGGTCATGGACGTCGCCCCGCACACCGTGTTGCTGGAACGCTGTGCCATCTATCGCACCCTCTGGAACCAGCAGAACCGCCACATGCAGCAACACCAAGGATCCGGCCATGCAGCTCCTGCCCCGACCCTCCTCCAAGGCGATTAGTACGACGCGGAGCGACCGGCTGGACCCCACTCTGCCGGCCATCCTTGAGTACCAGTCGCCGTCGTCCGCCATCATCAACCTGCCGATGCCGCGCCTGGCGCGTGGTTTCGCCTGGACCTTCAGCAGCATGCTCGGTGTGATGCTGCTGATCACCGGCTTCATCAGCGTCGACCGGGTGGTGACCGCCCAGGGCCTCGTCGTCGCCCGCTCGCCCACCATCGTCGTCCAGCCGCTGGAAGCGTCCATCCTGAAGTCGATCGAGGTTCATCCGGGAGACGTCGTTCACGCCGGCGAAATCCTGGCCCGTCTCGATCCGACATTCGCCCAGGCCGACCTCGGCACCCTCGTCGCCCAGGTGTCCACGCTGCAGGCTCAGGTCGCCCGCATGCAGTCCGAGGTGCACGACAAGCCGTTCAGCTACGACGGCAATGATCCGAACATGGCGTTGCAGGCCGCCATCTACGGCCAGCGTCATGCCGAGTACAACTTCAAGCTGGAAAACTACCAGCAGAAAATCGCCAGCCTGGCGTCCGCCTTCGCCAAGGCCAACTCCGACATCGCCACCAATACCGATCGCCTCGCTTACGCGAAATCCCTGGAGGCGATGCGCCTTCAGTTGGAGCAGCTTAATGTCGGCTCTAAGCTCAATACCCTGTCGGCAAAGGATTCCAGGGCCGAAATGGCGGGCAACCTTGCCGACGCGCAGCACGCGGCACGCGGCGCCCAGCGCGACCTCGCCGCGGAAATCGCAGAGCGGAACGGCTATATCCAGGGCTGGCACTCGGATATCGCCGACAAGCTGACCGACGCGCTCGGCAAACTGTCCGATGCGCGGGAATCGCTCAACAAGGCCCAGTTGCGCCGCCAGTTGGTCGTATTGCGCGCCGAACGCGACGGCACCGTCATGTCCGTCGGCAAGGTGGCGGTCGGATCCGTGCTGAGCGCCGGCCAGCAACTGATCACCCTGGTCCCGACCGACGCCCCGCTGGAGGTGGAGGCCAATATCGCCGGCACCGACGACGGCTACATCCATGTCGGCGATCCGGTCGATATCAAGTTCGACACCTTCCCCTACAGCCGGTACGGTCTGGCCCACGGCGTCGTCCGCATCATCAGCCCCGACAGTTTCTCCGCCCAGGATGAGGAACGGAACCCGACCGGTGCGGTCCCGATGTCATCGCAATCCGCCGGTGTCTGGTATCGCGCGCGCATCACCCTCGACAAGATCCAGTTGCATGGGACACCCGTCGGCTTCCATCTGGTGCCCGGCATGCCGATCGTGGCCGATGTCCGGGTCGGCAAGCAAACCGTGCTGCGCTACATGCTAGGCAGGACCATACCCGTGGTAACCGAGGGCATGCGGGAGCCTTAGGCCCCCGCGATCTCCGAACGGACGCAACCATTCATGGCTCTTCTCGACTCACTGATGTCTGGCCTCTCCCCCGCCGCCGCCTTGCGCCGGGGGCACCGGCAGTTCGAGCAGGGCGACGTCAAGGGGGCTTTCGTCCTGCTGTCACGCGCCGCCCGCGCCGGCATCCCCGAAGCCGAGTTCCGCGTCGGCCGCTGCTACCTGGAAGGCGCCGGCGTGCCGCCAAGCCGAGCCGACGGCGTGCGCTGGGTGGAACGCGCCGCGACCAAAGGCTATGTGGAGGCGCAGGCGCTGCTCGCCACGCTGTGCCTGCACGGCATGGGACCCGGCTTCTCCGAGGCTGGCGCGAACGCCGGCGCCGGCCTGTTCGGCGGCCGGACCGTGGCGGAAGCCGACTATCCCAACGCCGCCAAATGGGCCCGGCACGCGGCCGAAGCGGGATCGTCCGAGGGCCAGGCCGTCCTGGGATTCATCCTGACCTCGGGTCCGGAAGACCTCCGCAACCTCGACGAAGGCGACCTCTGGTACCAGAAAGCCGCCGAGGGCGGCTCCCCGCAGGGCCAGCTCGGCTATGCCCTTGTCCTGGCGCGCAACACCGACGCCCCCGAAACCCAGGCGAAACTGCTCCTCCACCTCCGTCAGGCAGCGGAGAAAGGCCTGGCGACCGCGCTTTACCTTTACGGCATGATCCAGGAACGCGGCGTCAGCATGCCGCAGGATCGCGCCGCCGCCGCCGCCTGCTACAAACAGTCGGCCGAGAAGGGCCATCGCGGCGCCCAGGCACGCTGGGGCTACGCCCTGATGACCGGCAACGGCGTCGACGCCAACCCGGTGGAGGGCGAATCCTGGCTGCGTCGGGCCGCCCTGGCCGGCGACCCCGAGGCTGCCGCCCTCGTCGGCGATATCTACGCCAAAGGCGGCAACCTGCCGCCGAACTATGCCGAGGCCGCGATGTGGTTCCGCGTCGCCGCCGACGCCAACCACCGCGGCGCCGCGCGCGCCCTGGGCATGCTGTACCTGACCGGCGCCGGCGTCGTCCGAGACCAGGATGAAGCCACGAGGCTGTTCCGCGTCGCCGCACAGGCCGGCGACGCCAGCTCGCATGTCGACCTCGGCAACCTGCTGTTGCGCGGCCATGGCGACGAACAGGACTCGATCCGCACACGGGAATGGTTCGAGCAAGCGGCCGCCTCGGGCGACCTGATCGCCGCGTTCAACTTCGGCGTCTGCCTGGCCGAAGGCGTCGGCGTCGAGCGCGACGACCGCAAGGCCGCCGAATGGCTGCGCCGCGCAGCCGACGGCGTGGTCAACGCCCAGTACTGGTACGGCCGCATGCTGGTCGAAGGCCGCGGCGTGGACGCCGACCCCGAGGAAGGCCGTATCTGGATCACCAAGGCCGCCGAAATCGGCATGATCGAAGCCCAGGTCATGTTGGCGGACATGCTGCTGAGTGGCCGCGGCGGACCCAAGGACCACACCGCCGCCCTGGCATTATTCGAAAAAGCCGCCGGCCAGGGCCATGTCGGCGCGATGTTCGCCGTCGGCGCCATGTTCGGCGGCGGCCACGACATTCCATGGGACCGCGCGGCCGCCCAGCGCTGGTTCCGCGCCGCCGCCGAACGCGGCCACCCCTATGCGCAGATGATGCTCGGGCGCTATCTGGCCCGCAATCTAGCCGGCGAGCACAACATCGAGGAAGCCAGGCGCTGGACCGAACGCGCCGTTGCCCAGGGTCTGCAGGAAGCCAAGACCGATCTGGCCGCGCTGCCCCCCGCCCCCGATCCGAACGCCGCACCGGCACCCCGGGAAGCCCCCATCCGCGCCGCCGGCGAATGACGGATGCCGCAGGACAGGCGCCCGGAAAGCCGGCAACAGCACAGTCGCCAACCCGGAAACCAGCAACAGCGCAGCCGGCAGGACAGCACCGGGACTGAGCCGCCGGTCGCCGTCCTGGCCCGCGCCGCGATGGCAAGGGGCCTCGCCGGCGACGACAAGGTGGGCAGCCTCCGCTGGTTGGAACGGGCGCACCGCCTCGTGCCGACCGACCCCAATGTGACCCTCGCGCTGGCAAGT
>DATBAZ010000117.1:0-10949 GCA_036271255.1 Alphaproteobacteria bacterium | reverse complement strand
TATGCTGTCCGCTTTTGCGATTCGTCCGGAACAGCTTCAGAAATCACACTCGGATCGACCATTCTTTTTATTAAAGATCCTGCAACGGCTTGCGAGATCAGCAAACTGCGACTGCTTGGTCATTGATTTGAGAGCAGGCTTTACAGATCTTGCGGCTATGGTCTTAGCGCCCCCGGAGTCGCACCAGTCTTTGTTACAACACCAAGCGGGCAAGCGATTAACTCAACTCGAGAGATGCTGCACTTTATTGGGCGGAAGACAGAATTGAACTCGGATTGGCGAAGCAGCCCAGCCATTATTGTAAACAACGTCATTCCGCAGGTTCGTCGAAGCTCAGATTTTCGGAAAATTGTGTCAGACTTGGAGGAAAGTGCTTCGACGTTTATTACCGATTCCCCTGAAGATGCGTCCGCTGAGGATATTATCTCGTTGACTAGCGAGGATGTGGTTGGCCCAGCTATTGTTACCCTGGACCACGCGGCTCCCTTAACAGCCGCACCATCGGGTCTTCAGAATTTTATCGACGATCTGCGGGGACAAGCGTGCTTTGATCAATTAGCTACCGGCTTAGCGAACTGGACCAGGGACTATCTCGATACAGCTTCGATCGAAGTTACCACAGACACGCCCACTGCACAGGTGCTCCCTCCGCCAGAGCCGCCGCGCTCCACCGGTGTGGAGATCGCCTCCCGTCGGCAGCTTCTTCATTCCTTCGCAAGGCAAAGGGTTTTTGCTGAATCAGGACCGGGCGACTCGGGAAATTTTTTAGTTGTAAGGTCGCTCAGGGAGTTAGGAGAACGCTTCCGGACTGAGACGCCAAATGCGACATGCATTGGCATGAAAGGCGCTGGAAAGACGTTTACCTTTAACCTCCTATCTCAGATGAAAAGCTGGGAGAATTTTTTGGAGAATGTGCGGTCTCGCGCTTCCTCTCCAAACCGCAGCGAGTCGTTTATCGTGCCGGTCCTTCCAGCAAGAAATCTTCAAACGTCTGACAGCATAGTCGCTCAGCGCATGGGAAGCGCTATTCGCATCGGTAGCGGAGCGCCAATCGCATTCTCCCGTCTTAATCAACTCATTGATCGTGCAACTAGAGAACTGTCGGCTGAAAGCGATTGGGGCGCGTTCTGGCTTGACGTTGTAGCCTGGAGCTGCGGCGTGGGCGTCGAAGAACCCGACGCGGGTGCGAGGCTATTACAACTCTTAGTCAGCTCGCGATCCCGACTAGTCGCTTTGTTCGATGGCCTCGAAGAAAGTTTTCAAGGGTTCCGCGCTAACATTAATCAACAAGCGGCGATTAGAGGTCTTACCTCGTCACTAGCCCAACGATTGCTCGAAGCCCCTTCTCGCCCTTTAGGCCTAATTAATTTTGTGCGCTCCGACCTCGTTTCCTCTGCATACCCAAACAACTACCGTCAATTTGCAGACCGAAATCGTGCTTTCGCACTTACTTGGCTCGACAGAGACATCTTAGAACTTGCGGCGTGGCTTGCATCCCAGTCTGGAGCAGCAGACACCTGGGACGCAGGCTTCCAAGCTGATCCGGCGAATGCAATTGAAGAAAAGCTCATTCCGCTGTGGGGAAGAAAATTGGGCAAAGCCGATGACTTGGCGAGGGGGGGACGAACACGAGAAGCACGTTCGGCCGAGTGGGTGATTGCGGCCTTATCTGATTTGAAAGGACGCCTCACCGCCCGTGATCTCGTTGGCTTCATTGCCTATAGCGCCGAACGCTCGGTTACGGATGAGAACTCAATCTTTTATGATCGTTTGCTTGTACCAAAAGCGATGACCAGCGCAATCGCCCCTGTCGGCCGACAGAAGATCGAGGCAATGGGCGAGGAGAACCCAGGCCTCAAGCCGGCACTCGAAGCGCTTAGGCAAGCCCCCCAGTTTGCAGTTCCTTTGAGCCTAGCCGAGTTCAAGAGCAAAATCCCAAACATTGATGACGATGGCCTTAAAATGCTTGAGGACAATGGGATTATATTTCGAGAAGGTGACTCCATAGAAATGCCGGAGATTTTTAGGACAGGTCTTGGCAACGTCACTCGAAGCACTGGCGGACGTAAGAGTATCATTGGCCTTATGAATAAGGCCCGCCAGCTGAGGTCATCAGAGATTGCTCCATAATGTTCAAGAATGAAGCGTCGACATTTAGAAGCTTGTACACGAGCTTAGAACAGCTGTCCTTGCGGCCCTGATTTCGGCTCAAGCGCCTTCGCGGGCTTGGGTTTTGCCGATGACGCGCCGTCGACAGTGGCCGCGACCTTGCCGTCATGGAACTCGATCGCGATCCCCTCACCCGGCCGCGCCTCGCCCGCGCCGCCGATGGCATGGCCGGCCGCATTGGTGACCAGCGCGAACCCGCGCTTCAGCACGCCACGATAGGAATAGCTCTCCAGCAGGTCGCCCCAGCGCTGGAAGCGCCCATGCGCGGCATCGACCGTGCGGCGGAAACCGGCGTCCAGGGCCCTGCTCTGATTATCCAGATGGCGGCGCATATCGTGCACCTGCTGCAGCGGATGGCGCAGCCGCGCGCCCAGGGTCGTCACCGTCTGCCCGCGGCGCTCGAGGCCGGCGCGCGACGAAACCTGCAGCCGCTCCGACAACCCGTTCAGCCGCTGGCTGAGCGCCTCGATGGCATGACGCGGATGCGTGAGCTGGGCGCCCAGCGCAGCCACCGTTTGGCCGCGGCGCTCCAGCCCCGCGCGCAGCGACACATCCAGCCGTTCCGACAGACCGTCCAGCCGCTGGACATGCGCCTCGATGGCATGGCGCGGATTGCCGAGCCCACGTTCCAGCGCCTGCAGCGCGCTGCGCTTGAACGCCACCGCCCGCTCGGCCTGCAACAGCAGGCGCGACGAGCACTCCTCGACGCGCGCCAGCAGCTGCAGCCTGACCGGCACCGCGAACTCGGCGGCGGCGGTCGGAGTCGGCGCGCGTACGTCTGAAGCGAAATCGATCAGGGTCGTGTCGGTCTCGTGGCCGACGGCGGAGATCAGCGGAATCGTGCTCGCCGCCGCGGCGCGCACCACGATCTCCTCATTGAAAGCCATCAGGTCCTCGATCGCCCCACCGCCGCGCGCGACGATCAGCACGTCGGGCCGGCGCGGCCAGCCCTCGGCGGGCAGCGCATTGAACCCCGCGATGGCGGCAGCAACCTCCGCCGCGGCATTATTGCCCTGAACGGCCACCGGCCAGACCAGCACATCGCGCGGGAAGCGGTCCGAAAGCCGATGCAGGATATCGCGGATCACCGCGCCGGTGGGCGAGGTGACGACGCCGATCACGCCGGGCAGGCTCGGCAGCTTCTTCTTGCGCTCGGGCGCGAACAGCCCCTCGGCCATCAATTTCTTGCGCCGTTCCTCGATCAGCTTCAGCAGCGCGCCCTGCCCTGCCAACTCCATCGATTCGATGACGAGCTGATAGCTGGAGCGAGCCGGATAGGTGGTGACCCGGCCGGTGCAGATCACCTCCAGCCCGTCTTCCGGAACGATCCCCAGCTTGGCCGCATTGCCGCGCCAGACCACGCCGTCCAGCGATGCGTCGTCGTCCTTCAGGCACAGATAGATATGACCGGAATTATGGCGCTTGACCCGCATGAGCTCGCCGCGCACGCGAACGAGCCCGTATGCGCCCTCGATCGTCCGCTTCACCGACCGCGCCAGCTCGCTGACCGTATAGGGCGCCAGGTTGCCGCCGCCGGCCTGGAGTTGGTCAGGTTCGAAAGGATCGGGTTCGATTTGCGCGCTCATTGCGCCATGATACAAACCGCCCCGGAAAAAGCCATTTCAGGAAGAGCAGCGGTAAAGTGGCGGATCAGCTGAATATTCTCCTCGTCGGCAGCGGCGGACGCGAACATGCGCTGGCCAAACGCATCGCCGAATCGCCGCTGACCGCCAAGCTTATTGCCGCCCCCGGCAATGCGGGCATCGCAGAAGTCGCCGAATGCGTCGCCATCGCCGCCGACGATGTTGCCGGCCTCACCGCCTATGCCGCCGAAAACGCCATCGACTTTGTCGTCGTCGGCCCCGAGGTCGCGCTGGTCGCGGGACTGGTCGATCGGCTGGCCGAGAAAGGCATCAAGGCCTTCGGTCCCAGCGCCGCCGCCGCGCTGCTGGAGGGGTCCAAGTCCTTCATGAAGGACGTCGTCGCCAAATACGGCATCCCGACCGCGTCTTACGCCAGCTTCCGCGACGGCGCGGCGGCCAAGGACTACGTCGCCCGGCACGGCGCCCCCATCGTCATCAAGGCGGACGGGCTGGCGGCCGGCAAGGGCGTCACCATCGCCGCCACCATCGCCGAGGCCGAGACCGCCATCGACGAGGCGCTGGTCGGCGGCCGGTTCGGCGCCGCCGGAAACGAGATCGTGGTCGAGGAATTCATGGCCGGCGAAGAGGCGAGCTATTTCGCGCTGGTCGATGGCGAGACCGCCGTGCCGCTGGGCGCGGCGCAGGACCACAAGGCGGTCGGCGACGGCGATACGGGACCGAATACCGGCGGCATGGGCGCCTATAGCCCGGCTCCTGTCGTCACCCCGGCGCTGGAGCAGCGCATCCTCGACGAGATCGTGCGCCCCCTCGCCCGCGGCATGGTCGCCGAGGGCCGTCCCTATCGCGGCGTGATCTTCGCCGGGCTGATGATCGTGCCGACGCCGAACGGCCCCACACCCAGGCTGATCGAGATCAATGTCCGCTTCGGCGACCCGGAATGCCAGGTGCTGATGGCCCGGCTGGAAAGCGATCCGCTGGCGCTGATTCTGGCAACCGCAGAGGGCCGGCTGGCCTCGCTGCCGCCCGCCAAATGGCGTGACGAGGCAGCGCTGGCCGTGGTGCTGTGCGCCCAGGGCTATCCCGGCACGCCCAAGACCGGCACGGTGATCAGGGGTGCGGCCGAATCGGCATCCGACGGCGTCGCCGTCCTCCATGCCGGCACCAAGCGCGGCGCGGAGGGCGAACTGCTGGCGTCAGGCGGCCGCGTGCTCAACATCGTCGCCACCGGCCGCGACGTGGCCGAGGCGCAGGCGAAGGCTTACCGCGCCGTGGATCGCATCGACTGGCCGGAGGGCTTCTGCCGCCGCGATATCGGCTGGCGCGCCATCGCACGGGAGGCTGCACAGTGACCAAGGCGCGCTTCGACGTCGCCATTGTCGGCGGCGGCATCGCCGGCACCACCTTCGCCGCGATCCTCGGCGACGCCGGTCTCGACATTGCGCTGGTCGAGCGCCAGGCGCCGTCGCTGCTGACCGGCAGCGCCTATGACGGCCGCACGACCGCCATCACCTATGGCTCGCGCAAGGTGCTGGAGGCGGCGGGCCTGTGGGCCGATCTGGCGCCCCACGCCTGCCCGATCGACGATATCCGCGTCGCCGACGGCGCCTCGCCCCTGTTCCTGCATTTCGATTCACGAGAGGTCGGCGACGACCCGCTGGGCTCGATCGTCGAGAACCGGCTGATCCGCGAATCCCTGTTCCGCCGCATCGGTGGCATCGACACCGTCACCCAGATCGCCCCGGCCACCGTCGCCGGGCTGGACACGACAGGCTCCCTCGCCCGCCTGGCCTTGGCCGACGGGCGGGAGATCGCGGCCGACATCGTGATCGGCGCGGATGGGCGCGAATCCTTCATCCGCGGCGCGGCCGGGATCGAGACGATCGGCTGGATGTACAAGCAGCAGGCCATCGTCACGATCATGGGCCACGAGCTGTCCCACGAGAACGTGGCGGTGGAGAATTTCCTGCCGGCCGGTCCCTTCGCCATCCTGCCGATGACCGACGCGCCGGACGGGACGCATCGCAGTTCCCTGGTCTGGACCGACCATATCGACGCCGTGCCGCTCTACATGCGGCTCGACAAGCCCGAGTTCGAGACGGAACTGCAACGCCGCGCCGGCGATTGGCTGGGCCGGGTGTGGGA
The DNA here is from genome assembly GCA_036271255.1 of Alphaproteobacteria bacterium. Taxonomy (GTDB): domain Bacteria; phylum Pseudomonadota; class Alphaproteobacteria; order BOG-932; family Roseiterribacteraceae; genus BOG-932. Next base: position 5,034 of record DATBAZ010000117.1, on the reverse strand, counting down.
GGTCGGCCCGCGCTTCACCTATCCGCTGGGCCTGCGCCACGCCAAGCGTTACGTCGCGCCGCGCGTCGCGCTGATCGCCGACGCCGCCCACGTGATCCATCCGATCGCCGGCCAGGGCCTGAACCTGGGCATGCGCGACATCGCCCTGCTGTCAGAGCTGCTGGTCGACCGCCGCCGCACCGGCCTCGATCTCGGCGACCCGACGATGCTGGCCCGCTATGAGCGGATGCGCCGCGCCGACAACATCGCCTTCAGCGCGGCGACCGACATACTCGACCGCCTGTTCTCCAACGACATCCCGCCGATCGCGCTCGCCCGCCGCCTCGGCCTGGGCGCGGTCAACGCCGCCCCACCGCTCCGCCGCTTCTTCATGCGCCGCGCCATGGGCGCCGCCGGCGCGATTTCCAGGCTGGGGCGCGGCGAAAGAATTTGATGGCGCGCCGCAGAACTCCGATCGGCAAAGTTCTCATCCAACGCGTCCCAACGGGAGAGGCACCGTTTTGGGTGCGTAATGCGTGGGTTGGGCTGGAATTGCCGATCGTCCTCGAGCCGCGCATTTACCATACGTTCGGCGTCATGAGCGCACCGAAGACAATTATAGGAATGCTCTGGGCGGCTGTCAGGGGACAGACCTATCGAACGACCGGCTACCCGGTTTACAGCGCCGAGGCGATCGGGCTTCTGGCCGAAACCAATCCTGAGGCTGCCGAGTGGTGGCGAACAAACGCGCCAAGATTCTTGCGGCCGAATCAGCTGTTCTTATTCGATGCAGCCGCTTGCTCGCCGATAGGCGGGGCGATCTGAACCTCAATCCGCCTCCCGCGTTACTCGATGACACGGGAGGACAGCATGATAACACTCTATACCTGGACGACGCCCAACGGCCGCAAGGCCTCGATCGGGCTTGAGGAAACCGGGCTGCCTTACGAAGTGCGGCCGGTGAATATCGGCAAGGATGAGCAGTTCTCGCCGGAATTCCTCAAGGTCTCGCCCAACAACAAGATTCCCGCCATCGTCGATCACGACGTCAAAGGCAGCCCGATCGCGATCTTCGAGAGCGGCGCGATTCTGATCTACCTTGCCGAAAAGTCCGGCAAGCTGCTGCCGGCCTCGGGACCAACGCGCTTCAAGACGCTCGAATGGCTATTCTGGCAGGTCGGTGGACCTGGTCCGATGTTCGGCCAGCTCGGCTTCTTCGCCGTTCGTTCGAAGGAAAAATCAGAGCTGGCGATCAAGCGCTTCGCGGAGGAAGCGGACCGCCTGCTGGGTGTGATGGACAAGCGCCTCGGGGAGACGGAATTCCTTGGCGGCAACGAATTCACCATCGCCGACATCGCCACCTACCCCTGGACCCAGGCGGCGGCCACGTTCCTGAAGGATGTGCTGGCCGACAGCCTGACGGCCAAACCAAATATCCACCGATGGCTGAAAACCGTCGGCGACCGTCCTGCGGTCCAGCGTGGGATGAAAATCCCGGAAGTCTGAGCTACTCCGCCGCTTCCATCACCCTTATATCGCGCTCGGCCGAGTCCGGCCCCAGCACCTTCAGAGCTTCCTGGTAGGCCGGGCTGTCATAGGCGGCCAGCGCCTTCTCTACACTGTCGAACTCAACCACGACCGTGCGCTGGGTCAGACCCTTTTCGCGGGTCGCGACCGGAACGCCGCGGGCGATGAAGCGGCCGCCGGCACTCACGATGGCCGGCAGAGCGAGCTTGGCATAGGCGGCCAGCGCGTCGGGGTTGGAAACGGACCGGTACGTGGCAACCCAATAGGCCTTGGCCATGCTGAACTCCTCCAATGCAAACTAGACGTCAGATGCGCCAACAAGAGGATAGTCGGCAAGCGGATTATAGGCCGGCTCGGCCTTGCCCTGGCTTTCGAACAGGGTGAACCGGTCGACGGTGAAAGGCGGGGCACGGAACAGAGCCTTGTCCTGCACGTAAGTCATCGCCTCCAGCATGGAGGTGTCGTGCAGCCGAGCGATGGTGACGTGCGGGGTGAAAGTCCGCTCCTCGCGGGGGAAGTCCGCCTGACGCGCGGCGCGATCGACCCTGCGGGCGAGCTGGTGCAGCGGCAGTGACGGATCGGCGCCGGCCCACAGGACCCGCGGCCGGCCTGCCGTGCCGAAATAATTCACGCCGGCCAAGGCCAGCTCGAAGGCCGGCATTTCGATGATTCGGAGCATCGCATCCAGCTCCTCCGCCTGCGGCCGTCCGGCATCGCCGAGGAAGCGCAGGGTCAGGTGATAGGTCTCGGGCGGCATCCAGTGGGCGCCCTTGACGCCCCCGGTGAGTGACCACAACCGCTCCCCGATCTCGGCGAGGATCCCGATTCCAACGAACAGGCGCATCAGGATTGTTTGGCCGGCAGGGCCTTTTCGACGACCGGCAGCAGCTTTTTGGCGATGATCGCCGCGCCGGCCTTGTTGGGGTGGATGCCGTCGCCCTGGTTGAGCGCCGGGTCCATCGCCACGCCGTCCAGAATGAAGGGATAGAGCGGCACCTGATACTTCTCGGCCAGCGCTTTGTACATGGGGTCGAACTTGGCGCGGTAAGCCTCGTCCAGGTTGCGCGGCGCGAGCATGCCGCACAGCACGACCGAGACATTGGCGGCCTTCAGCCGGGCCAGGATCTGGTCGAGATTGGCCTTGGCCTTGTCCGGGTCCTGGGCGCGCAGCATGTCGTTGGCGCCCAGCTCGAGCAGCACCAGGTCCGGCTTGTCGGCCAGCGACCAGTCGAGCCGCGCCAGCCCGTCGGTGGTGGTGTCGCCGGAGACGGCGGCGTTGATCATCTTCACATCATGGCCGTCGGCCCTGAGACCTGCCTCGATCTGGCTCGGGATATTGTCGGCGTCCGACGACAGACCGTAGCCGGCGAACAGGCTGTCGCCGAAGGCCATGATCTTGACCGGCGCCGCCTGGGCCAGTCCGGCGATCAGGCTGAGGCACAAAGCCGCGACGGCGCGATCAAAGCGCATGCGTCCCCATTTGAATCCCATTAACATCGCGCCATATCCGCTGTTGCACACCGTTCGGCCCGCTCGGAGCCTGTCTTCATGCCCATCTCGCCCTCGCAAGTCATGCTCGATCTGAGCGACGTCAAGCTAGAGCTGAGAAGCGGGGCGGGGATGGTCAATATCCTCAAGGGAATAACCCTTCAAGTCGAGGCTGGCGAACGGGTCGGGCTGGTCGGGCCATCGGGCTCCGGCAAGTCGAGCCTGATGATGCTGATGGGCGGGCTGGAGCGCCAGACCGGCGGCACAATCCGGGTCGCCGGGCACGTTCTGTCCACCCTTGACGAGGACGGCCTTGCCCGTTTTCGGCGCGACAATGTCGGCATCGTCTTCCAGAATTTCCACCTCGTGCCGACGATGACGGCGCTGGAGAATGTCGCCCTGCCCGCCGAATTCGCCGGCCGCGCCGATGCCTTCGACCTAGCGGCGCAGGGACTGAAGGCCGTCGGCCTGGGCCACCGGCTGGATCATTATCCCGGCCAACTGTCGGGCGGCGAGCAACAGCGCTGCGCATTGGCCCGCGCCCTCGTTTCCGGCCCCAAACTGGTGCTGGCCGATGAGCCGACCGGCAATCTCGACACCGGCACCGGGCAGCAGGTGATCGAGCTGCTGTTCGATCTGGCGCGGCGCCAGGGTACGACCTTGATCCTGATCACCCATGACAATGCGCTGGCCGAACGCTGCGACCGCATCGTCCGCCTCGCCGACGGCTGCATCGTCGAGGACCGCGCGACGGCGTCCATGGCAGCCGCGCAGTGAGCTTCCTGCCATTGACGCTGGCACGCCGCGAGCTCAGGGCCGGCGCGCGCGGTTTCCGCATCCTGATTGCCTGCCTGATGCTGGGCGTCGGCACCATCGCCAGCGTCCAGTCGCTGTCGCGCGACGTGCTGGGCGGCATCGAATCCCAGGGCCGCACCCTGCTGGGCGGCGATCTGGCGGTCCGCATGATGTATCACGGCGTGGACGCCGATCAGCAGAAGGCGCTGGACGGTTACGGCGCGGTCTCGGCATCCGCCGACCTGCGCGGCATGGCGCGGACAGAAGACGCCGCCAAATCGACCCTGGTCGAGGTCAAGGCGGTGGACGACGCCTATCCGATGGTGGGCAAGGTCCAGTTCGCCACACCGGCCGAAAACATGACCCTGCCGCAGGTCTTCGCACGCAAGGGCGATATCCCCGGCGTGGCGGTGGACCAATCGGTGCTCGACCGGCTGGGCGTACATCTGGGCGACAAGGTCAAGCTTGGCACCCAGGATTTCGAGATCCGCGCCGTGATCGCCAAGGAGCCGGACAAGATCGGCACCGGCGGCTTCACGCTTGGGCCACGCTTCCTGATCTCCCGCGCCGCCCTGCCCGCGACCGGGCTCGAGCAGCCGGGCAGCATGATCTATTACGACTATCGTATCCTGCTGGCGCCCGGCCATTCGGTCGCCAAGGCCAAGGCGGAGCTGCATGAGCGTTACGGCGCCGCCGGCTGGCATATCCGCGATTCGCGCGACGCCGCGCCGGAAATCCGCAATTTCATCACCCGGCTGGCCACCTTCCTGACCCTGGTCGGGCTGACCGCCCTGCTGGTCGGCGGCGTCGGCGTAGGGAACGCGGTGAAGGCCTATCTCGATGGGCGGATCGCAGTAATCGCAACGATGAAATGTCTGGGCGCCTCGGGCCGGACCATCGCCTGGACCTATCTGATCCAGGTGATGGCGCTGTCCGCGATCGGCATCGCGCTGGGCGTCGTGATCGGCGCGGTGACGCCCTGGGCGCTGCGCGACGTCATCGCCTCCCGTCTGCCTGTCGATGTCCATATCGGCTTCCATCCGCTGGGTCTCGCGCTGGCCGCGCTCTACGGAGCCCTGATCGCCCTGGGCTTCTCGCTCTGGCCGATAGGCCGCGCCCGGAGCGTTCCGGCTGGCACGTTGTTCCGCGAGATCACTCAGCCAGCCTTCGGCCGGCCTGACCGTTTGATGATGATTGCGACCGGCGTGACGCTTGCCGCGCTGATCGCCTTGATCCTGGCGACCT
>DATBAZ010000116.1:0-17411 GCA_036271255.1 Alphaproteobacteria bacterium | reverse complement strand
CCAGGGCATTCCGGCGACCCTCGACACCTCGGACATCGCCACCCCCCGCGAGGCCGCCCGCCTGGTCGCATCGCTGCCCGACGTCGTCTTCCATACGGCGGGCATCGTCTCCGGCGAGGCGGAGAGCGATTTCGACAAGGGCTACCGGGTCAATCTCGACGGCTCCCGCCTGCTGCTCGAGGCAATCCGGCAAATCCCAGGGTACAAGCCCCGCCTGGTCTTCACCTCCTCGATCGCCGCCTTTGGCGCGCCCTATCCGGAAGCGATCGACGACGAGTTCATCGCCGCGCCGCTGACCAGCTACGGCACGCAGAAAGCGATGGTCGAGCTGCTGCTGGCCGACTACACGCGCCGCAGCTTCATCGACGGGGTCGGCATCCGCCTGCCGACCATCTGCATCCGGCCGGGCCAGCCCAACAAGGCGGCGTCCGGCTTCTTCTCCAACATATTGCGGGAGCCACTGGTGGGGCAGGAGGCGGTGCTGCCGGTCGAGGGCTCGGTCCGCGCCTGGCATGCCAGCCCGCGCGCGGCGATCGGCTTCCTGATCCATGCCGCGACGATGGATACCGCGCCGCTGGGCGCGCGGCGCAACCTCAACATGCCGGGCCTCTCGGCCACGGTGGACGAGCAGATCGATGCGCTGCGCCAAGTGGCGGGTGAGCAGGCGGTGAAGCTGATTCGCAAGCGGATCGACCCGGCCATTGCCCGCATGGTCGACGGCTGGCCGCGAAATTTCGATGCTTCGCGAGCGCTCGGGCTGGGTTTCCGTGCCGATGCCTCGTTCGCGGAAATCATCCGCAACCATCTCGTTGATGAGCTTGAAGGGCGCCTGACGACCCCCTAGGGTCCGCCGTCATTTTCACGGGGGATTACGATGAAGGTTCTGGTTGTCGGCGGCGCCGGCATGATCGGCGGGCATATCGCGTTGAGGCTGAAGAGCAAGGGGCACGATGTCACCATCGCCGGCCGCAATCCGGCGCAGGCCGGCACACCTTTGGGCGAACTGCCGTTCCTGCGCGTCGACTACATCAATGACGAGCACCCGCAGACCCAGCTCAAGGGCTTCGACATGATGGTCTTCGCCGCCGGCAACGATATCCGCCATGTGCCGCAGGGCGGCGACTATTACGCCCATGTCACCCACGCTAATGCCGTCGCCCAGCCGCGCTTCTTCAAGGCGGCGCGCGATGCGGGAGTAAAGATCGCGATCAATATCGGCAGCTTCTACCCGCACGTCGCGCCGGAGTTGATGAAGGACAATCCCTACATGCGGTCGCGTCTCGCCGCGCATGAGGGTATCGCCGCGCTGGCCGACGACAGCTTCCGCGTCATCTCGATCGACGCGCCCTTCGTCGTCGGCGCCGTGCCGGGGCTGGACACGATGTTCAAGGCCTATGTGCAGTGGGCGGAGGGCATCATCCCGGTGCCGGCCAGCGCCCCGCCGGGCGGGGTCAATTTCGTCTCGACCGACACGATCTCCGACGCTGTGGAGACGGTCATCACCAAGGGCGAGAATGGCCGGGCCTATCTGATCGGCGATGAGAATCTCAGCCTGCAGCAGTTCTTTGGCGAATTCTTCACCGCGCTGGGCAAGCCCATGCCGCCGGTGGTCGACCAGGAGCATCCGATGCTGCCCGACGCCGCCATCACCTGGGGCCGCGGCAACAGCCTGTTCTTCGAGACCGATCCGGCAGAGACGGCGCTGCTGAACTACCGCAAGGGGGACGCGCTGCGCACCATCCGCGAGGAGATCGTGCCGCAATACCGCTCGGCCTGACGCCGGCGGACAGGTGACATCTTATAACGCCGGATTTGCCTTCCCACATATGTGGAAGGAAATCCGGCTTCGTTACGTCTAACAGGTAACGATGTCTTCCTCATGAAAGGCGGGGAACTATGACCAGGTATCTGACTTTGACGGCCGCTCTGTTCGGTGCGGTGGCCGCGACGGCGTCGCTTCCGGCCATGGCCGCAGGTAAGTCGGTCTGCCTTCAGACCCAACTGATCGATCACACCGAAGTCCCGAACGACAACACCATCCTGTTCTATATGCGCGGCCACAAGCTCTATAAGGCCGACCTCATCAACAAGTGCGTCGGCCTCAGCATCAACAGCCGCGGCTTCAGCTACACCCCGACGATCCCGGGTTCGAACGAGATCTGCTCCAACCTGCTGACGATCCGGCTGAACGACACCGGCCAGACCTGTCTGGTGGGCGAGATCACGCCGGTCGAAAAGGCCGCGCAGGCGCAGTAACGGCTCCCTGGACGGCCGGTCCATGCCTGGGCCGGCCGTCATTCATTTCTTGCATATTTCCGTGCGATCGGGGCCTCAGACCAGCCCCGTTGCCTCCCTGATCAGCTCTTCCTCCGCCTCGGCCAGCAGCGCATCCCGCGCCTCGCCCCACACGCTCTCGCGCCCGATCTCCAGCAGCACCGGAACGGCCAGCGGCGATACCCGGTCCAGGCGTTTCAGCATGATCCGGTCCTTGGCCCGCTTCAGCAAATCGGCCACGCGGCGGATGTCGGTCAGGCCTCTTGCGGCGTCGGCGCGGGTGGCGCGCAGCAGGATGTGGTCGGGCTCGTGGCGCTTCAGCACCTCGTAGATCAGGTCCGAGCTGAAGGTCACCTGGCGGCCGGACTTGCGTTTTTCGCCGGGATGGTTGCGCTCGATCAGGCCGGCGATGATGGCGACATTGCGGAAGGTGCGCTTCAGCAGGCTTGAGTCCTCCATCCAGGCTTCGAGGTCGTCGCCCAGCATGTCCTCGGCGAACAGCCCGGCCAGGTCGGCCCGGGTCACCGGGTTCAGCGACCAGATACCCAGCACATAGTCGGTGGCGACGAAGCCCAGCGGCTTCAGTCCCATCCGCTCCATCCGGCGGGTCAGCAGCATCCCCAGGGTCTGGTGCGCGTTGCGGCCTTCGAAGCAGTAGGCGACGGTGTATTCGCGCCCATCGCCGCGCGGGAAGCTCTCGACCAGCAGTCCGTGCGGGTCAGGCAATACCGAGGCCCAGCGTTGCAGCTCCAGCCATTCCTTCACGTCGGGCGGCATGTCCGCCCATGCGCTGGGCGTCGCCAGCATTTCGCGCACGCGGTCGGCCAGGTGGGTGGTCAGCGGCATGCGCCCGCCGGCATAGGCCGGCACCTTGGGGTCGCCGGTGCCGCCGTCGGCGGCGATCACCTCCATGTCCTGCAGCCCGACGAATTTCAGCAGCCGGCCGGCGAAGATGAAGGTGTCGCCCGGCACCAGCCCGTTGGCGAAATACTCCTCGACCTCGCCCAGCACCTTGCCGCGCCCCATGCGCACCTTCAGCGTCGTCGCCTCGACGATGGTACCGATATTCATCCGGTACTGCCGCTCGGCATATTTGTTGGCCAGCGTGTATTCGCCGGTGTCCGCCGTCGCCTTCAGCCGGCGGAAGCGCTCGTAATTGCCCAGCGCATAGCCCCCGGTGGCGACGAAGTTCAGCGTGTCGTCGAAGTCCCGGCGGGACAGGCCCTTATAGGGTGCGGCGCCCGTCACCTCTTCATAGAGCGCATCGGCGGTGAATGGGGCCGAGCAGGCCATGCCGAGGATATGCTGGGCCAGCACGTCCAGCCCGCCGGCGACGACCGGATCGCCGTCGAAGCTCTTTTCCCTGACCGCCTCGGTGGCGGCGCGGCACTCCAGATATTCGAAGCGGTTGCCCGGCACCAGCAGGGCGCGGCTCGGCTCATCCAGCCGGTGGTTGGCCCGCCCGATGCGCTGGATCAGGCGCGAGGCCCCTTTGGGCGCGCCCGCCTGCACCACCAGATCGACCGAGCCCCAATCGATGCCGAGATCGAGCGAGGATGTGGCAACCACAGCGCGCAGCTCCCCCCGTGCCATCGCCGCCTCCACCTTGCGCCGCTGCTCGATCTCCAGCGATCCGTGATGGATGCCGATCGGCAGGTTCTCGGTATTGAACCGCCACAGGCCCTGGAAGCACAATTCCGCCTGGGCGCGGGTGTTCACGAACACGATCGCGGTCTTGACCGCCTGGATGCGCTCATAGACCTCGGCCATGGCATGGACCGCCATATGGCCGGCCCAGGGCAGGGTCTCGCGCGTCACCAAGGTGTCGACCTGGGGTGGCGCCCCGTCGCGGCCGCGCACGATGGTGACGTCGGGCGGATTGGGCGCGCCGCTCTTCGACAGATAGGCGGCCAACGCCGGCGGATCCGCCACCGTCGCAGACAGCCCGACCGAGCGTGCATGGGGCGCGAGCTTCCGCAGCCGCGCCAAGCCCAGCGACAGCAGGTCGCCGCGCTTCGTGCCGACGATCGCGTGCAGCTCATCGACGACGATGGTCTTCAGGCTGCCGAAGATGTCGCCGGCATCGGTATAGGACAGCATCAGCGCCAGGCTTTCCGGCGTGGTCATGAATATCTGCGGCGGCGACTTGCGCTGCCGCTGGCGCTTGGCCTGCGGCGTGTCGCCGGTGCGCGTCTCGGCGCGGATAGCGAGCCGCAGCTCGGCGATCGGCGTCTCCAGGTTGCGATGGATATCCACCGCCAGCGCCTTCAGCGGTGAGATATAGAGCGTGTGCAGCCCCAGGCGGGGCCGTTCGGCCAGATCGACAAGCGTGGGCAGGAACCCGGCCAAGGTCTTGCCGCCGCCGGTCGGCGCCACCAGCAGCGCATTCTCACCCCGGTTCGCCGCCTCCAGCATCGCCAGCTGATGCGCATGCGGCGCCCAGCCGCGATGCGCAAACCAGGCCGCGATATTGGGCGGCAGCAGATCGGGCGGCGGGGCGTCCCAGAGTTCGGCCAGGGGAAGGGAATTCATTCACCCAATATGGGAGAACAAATCGGGTTCGTCACGGGGTGGTGTTAACTCTCCGATGAACGCCCAGTCGCCCTCGCCCTATGTTCACGGTTCGAATAGGCTACAGCTATGAGCATACAGACCGACATCTTCCGTCAGTGCATCAGGAAATTGCGGAACTGGACCGGCATCCTTGCGGGCGTCGATTTCGCAGTCTTTGAATTGATCTCCCATCGAATGGGCGGAAGCGCAATCAATGGTAAAATCGTCGATCGTCGCTATTACCTCGGGGAGCACGGGACTTTCACAGAGGTCACAAAGGCGACGTTCGCCTATTTAACGTGGCATGAGATCAGCTTGTTGCCGTTTTCTCGCTAGCGACGATCCTAAGCGTCGTTTCCGCTTTATTCCCCGACGCAAACAAAATTCCCAGCAAAAATTTTTAACCTCGGTAGGTCAGGTATCATACGCCGCTCAATTATTTGGGAGAGCAAACCGAGGTCGTCACGATGTAGCTGTCACTTCCCGTCCACAGTGATTGCCAACACCGCATCCCCTCGTCGCGGTGAGGTCGCGGTGGCGTTGCCGGAATTCACGAACAGGGTCCCGTTGGCGACGATCTGAGCCGAGCCGTCGATATTGCCGCCATAGGCCTTGATGCCGTTGACGGCGTCGTAGGTCGTGGCCGCCGTGTCCATGTCCCATAGGATCTTCCCGTCCCCGGTCGCATAGGCCCGCAGATGGCCGTCGAGCGCGCCCGAGATCACGGCGCCGGGGATGGCGGTGACCGCAGCCGGCTGGCGGTGCTCGCAGCCGGCCTCGCCCCAGGCGCAGGGCGGGGTCGGGCCGGCCACGTGCCAGGCTGTTTTGCCGGTGGCGAGCGCCAGGGCAGTCACGCCGCCGGGTGTCGCCGGGCCGATGGTGCTGGGACCGGAGGCCGCCGCGAAGACGTTGGCGCCGTCGGCTGCCATGCCCCAGATCGCGTTGCCCGGGCCGCCCTGGCTGACCTGGGTCCGCCACAGCAGCTTGCCTTTGGCGTCCGGGTCGAAGGCCCAGACGATGCCGGACTTTGAGCCGGCGACCAGCACCTGCTTGCCGTCGGGCGCGGCCTGGAGCATCGGCGGGCTGGTGAAATCGAAGTCGACGCCCATCGGGTCGGGACAGTTTCCGACCGCCTTGCCCTCGCAGCGATAGAGCCAGATGTCCTGCGCCAGCGCCTGGCTCGCCCAGACTCTGCGGCCGGTGTCGATATCGAAGGCGACGACCGCATCGGTGCCGTCAACGGCCGGGCCCGAATAGCCGTTGCCGCTGGCGGCATAGACCAGCCTGCGCCTGGGATCGACCGTCGGGGCAGACCAGACGCCGCCGCCCGAGGGTCCCCACATCTGGGTACCGGCCGAATTCACCCGCGTCGGCTTCGGCTCTTCCTGGATCGTGTAGCCGCGCCAGAGGATCTTGCCGTCGCTGGCGTCCAGCGCCACCACGCCGCCGCGGAATCTGCAGCACGGATAGGCGGGGTCGAGCGCGTCGGCCTCGTCATTCGACGTGACCGGCACATAGAGGCGTCCGTCATGATAGGTGACCGCGCCGACGATCATCGCGTTGGGATAGGGATCGGCATGGGTCTTCCACAGCAGCCTGCCTGTGGCAGCATCCACCGCCCGCACATCGGCGTTCTGATCCCCGAAGAAGGCCGCGACGGTTCCGTTGCCCATGGCGCCGACCGCCACCGCGCTGCGCATCGTGCTCTCGGTCTGGAACGCCCAGCGCGTGCAGCCGGTCGCAGCGTCCAGCGCGAACACTCGGCCGAGGCGGCTGGCGACGAACAGCGTATTGCCGGCGACGATCGGCTCGCCGGTCAGGCCGGGCAGGGCGAAGGCCCATTTCACCTTGAGCCGCGGCAGGTCGGCGACGCCGAAACCGGGATTGGGCTGGAAGCGCGTGTTCGACGAGCTGCCGCCCCACTCCGACCACTGGCCAAGTCCGAGCTTGGGCGGATCGGCCTGCGCGGTACAACTGTTCGCCTTGGCGTCAGGCTCCGAATCCAACGGCCGGCCGGTAAGGTAAACGGCCAGCGCGCCCATCTGCTCCTGGGTCAGGCCGGCGGCCTGGGTCCGCATTACGCCGCGCGACAAAGCGTGGACGATCTCGCTCGGCAGCCGAGGCAGCAGATAGGCACGGGCTGGTGTGCGGCCGGTCGGGTGATCGTGGCAGACGGCGCAACGTTCGGCGAAGATGGCGGCCGCGTCGGGTTGCTCCGCCGCCGCTATGCCGGACAGGGCGATCGCTATGAACACAGCGAATAATCCGGCTGATGTCTTGGACAAGAAGCTACCTCCCCGCGGCCGCGTCTTTGCGCTTCCTGCCAGCATCCAATCTTCCGCGTCCGTTCGCATCAATAAAATGTGCTATCAGCGCCGCTTATGACCGAAGTCCGACCGATCTGGCGTCCGATGGCGCCGGCTGACCTGCCGGCGCTGCTGGCCGTCGCCGATATCGTGCATCCGAGTTATCCGGAGGATGCCGCCGTATTCGAGGAGCGGTTGGCGCTATTCCCGGCAGGGTGCCTGGTGTTGGAACTGCCGAGTACGAACCTCATCGGCTACATACTCAGCCACCCCTGGACCTACGCCGCGCCCCCAGCCCTGAACAGCCTGCTCCGCGCGCTGCCCATGCCGCCCACCACCTACTACATCCACGACATCGCCCTCCTGCCGGAGGCGCGCGGGACCGGCGCGGCGAACGCCGTGGTGGCCCAGCTGATCGAACTCGCCCAAACCCTCCACCTACCCAACCTCTCGCTGGTCGCGGTGAATAATTCCGTCGCCTTCTGGCAGCGGCACGGTTTCGTGCTGACCGCCATTCCTGCGCTCGACGCCAAGCTCAGGAGCTATGACGAGGCGGCGCGGTTCATGGTGCGCGCAATCGATTGAGTCCGTGCTAGAGAGTAACCGACGCATCCCAGGACCCGACGCATGACTTCCCAGCCTATCGCCGTGCTCACCGCCATCCCGGAGGAGATCGCCGCCTTCGGCGCGCACTTCATTGAAACCGGACGGGAGGGCGTGGCCGGCATCGCCATCCATCACGGCACGCTCGACGGGCGGGCGGTGGTGCTGGCGGAATCGGGCATCGGCAAGGTCAACGCGGCGCTGGCGGCGTCGATCCTGTTCGACCGGTTCCGCTGCGGCGGTATCGTCTTCTCCGGCGTCGCCGGCGGGGTCGATCCCAATCTCAATGTCGGCGACTTGGTGATCGCCGAGCAGGTCATCCAGCACGATTACGGGGCGATGGTGCAGGGTGCCCTTGAGGTCTACCGCGCCGGCTCGCTGCCGTTCCCCCAGTTCCGCGGCGATGTCGCTTTGAAAGCCGATCCGGCACTGATCGCGGGCGCGCGGGAGGCGCTGGGCAGCGCGCAGTTCGGCACCATCCTGACCGGCGACTATTATCTCGGCTGCGGCCAAACCCGGGAACGGCTGTTTTCCAGCTTCGGCGGCAAGGCAGTCGATATGGAAAGCGCCGCCGTCGCCCAGGTGGCGGGGGCGTTCGGTGCACCCTGGCTCATCATCCGGGCGCTGTCCGATCTCGCGGGTGAGGACAGCCAGCTCGATTTCCAGGCCTTCGCCCGCGAGGCGGCCAAGACGGCGGCCGCGGCGGTGCTGAAATCGCTGCCGCTGTTCGATGATTTGTAGGATGGGTAGAGCGCAAGCGAAACCCATCGTGCGGCGCGCAACTGCGATGGGTTTCGCTACGCTCTACCCATCCTACGGTTTCGTGTATCTTTTCGAAAAATCGATGGAAGCTCAGGGGAAAGCATGAATTGGGACAGCACGGTCGACGTTCTGGTCGTCGGCTCGGGGAATGGCGGGATGACGGCGGCGGTGTGCTGCTATGAGATGGGCGCCAAGAACGTCCTGGTCATCGAGAAGGGCGAGAAATACGGCGGCACCAGCTCCTATTCCGGCGGCGGCATCTGGGTGCCCTGCAGCCACTACACCAAGGAGGCCGGGGCGGTGGATTCGCTGGAGGAGGCCCGCGAATATGTGAAGCACGCCATCCCCGAAGGTCTGGTCGATCCGGCGATGCTGGATGCCTATATCCAGAACGGTCCCGAGATGCTGCGCTTCCTGCATGACCGCACCCGGGTGCGGTACGAATCGCTGGAGCATTATCCCGACTATTACTCCGACCTGCCCGGCGCCAAGAACGGCCACCGCAGCCACGAGCCCGCGCCGGTCGACATGACCCTGCTGGGCGACGAGGCCCAGCATCTGATGCCGGTCCATCCGATGATGCGCTTCCTCGGCCGCATCGGCATCACACAGGTCGAGGCGGCGCTGCTGTACGTCCAGGCGCCCGGTTGGAAAAGCATGATCGGCAAGATGCTGTTCGACTACATCACCGATATCCCGCAGCGCTTCAAGACCAAGATCCACCGCAGGCTCACTTGCGGCAGCGCCGGCGTGGCCCGGCTGCGCCTGTCGATGATGGACCGCAATATCCCGCTCTGGCGCAAGACCCGCATGCTGGAGCTGGTGCGCGAGGACGGCCGCGTCGTCGGCGCGATCGTCGAGCGTGAGGGCAAGCGCATGGCGATCAAGGCGGAGAAGGGCGTGGTCCTGGCCGCCGGCGGCTTCGAGAAGAACCAGGCGATGCGCGACCAGTACCTGCCCAAGCCGACCGACACGCATTGGAGCGCCGGCGTCTCAACCAATACCGGCGATGCGGTGAATGCCGGCATGGCCGTCGGCGGGGCGTTCAAGCTGGTCGATGGCGGCTGGTGGTTCCCGGTGCTGTGTGTGCCGGGCGAGGAGATTCCGCATCTGGCGATCATGGAGAAATCCTATCCCGGCAATGTCTGCGTGAACCGGGAGGGCAAGCGCGTCGCCAACGAGTCCATGAACTACATGGCCTATGTGAAGCAGGCCTTCGACGTCCATTCCGACGCGCATCCCTCCTCGCCGCTGTTCATGGTGTTCGACGCCAATTTCCGCGCCAAATACCTGATCGGCCCGCTGATGAAGGCCTCGTTCAAGCCGGACTTCACCCTGCCCAAGATCTATTTCGAGCAAGGCTTCCTGGCCAAGTCCGACACGATCGAAGGGTTGGCCAAGGCGGCCGGCATCGACGAAGCGGGGCTGAAGCGCTCGGTCGAGATCATGAACACAGCGGCCAAGACCGGTAAGGATCCGGAATTCGGCCGCGGCGACACCGCTTACGACCGCTATTACGGCGATCCGACGGTGAAGCCCAACCCGTGCCTCGGGCCCATCGTGAAGCCGCCCTTCTACGCGGTGCGGATGGAACTCGGCGATTTCGGCACGCAGGGCGGGCTGGTGACCGACACCAATGCCCAGGTCCGCGACGGCCAAGGCAACCCGATCCCCGGCCTCTATGCCACCGGCAACTGCGCCGCCGCGATCCTGCCGACCTATCCGGGTCCGGGTTCGACCCTGGGGCCGGCGATGACCTTCGGCTATCTCGCCGCCCGGCACATCACGGGCGCGAACGCCTAGACGGTTTGCGGCTTTTTAGACGATTGTTCACCTTGAAGGGTCAAAGGTTAGCACTTAAGACCTAACCCACGGCGTCATTGCGAGCGCAGCGAAGCAATCCAGACTTCAGCGCGCTGGGCTCTGGATCGCCACGTCGCTGTCGCTCCTCGCGATGACGACCTTCTAGGATGCGGGGAAATAGGTATGGCTGACGGGGTTGGGGCCTGGGATGACGAGGTCGATGTTCTGATCGTGGGATCGGGCGCCGCGGCGATGACCGCCGCCGTGTTCGCCGCCAAGAATCATGCCGACGCGCTGGTGATCGAGAAGAGCGAGCTTTATGGCGGCAGCTCCGCCACATCGGGCGGCGTGGTCTGGATCCCGGCGACCCGCCAGGCGCTGGCAGCCGGCAGCGACGACACGCCGGAGGACGGTTTCAACTATATCCGCGCGCTGACCGCGCCCGAGGTGCCGGATTCGCTGATCTGGGCCTTCGTCCGGAACGGGCCGAAGATGCTCGACTGGATGGAGGAGAACAGCGAGGTCAAGTACGTCACCACCCATTACTGCGACTATCACCCCAACCTGCCGGGCGGCAAAACGGCCTTCCGCTCGCACGACGCCGTGCCGATCCATGCCGGCACGCTGGGCGACGAATTCCTCCAGCAGCGCGCACAGCATCCGGCGGCGCAGTTCTTCGGCAAGATCAACTGGACGGTGGATGAGACCACCCCGCTGCTGTTCCGCCTGCCGGGCTGGAAGAAGATCGTGGCCCGGCTGTTCTTCCGCTACTACCTGGACCAGCCCTGGCGCCTGCGGTCGAAGCGCGACCGCTTCCTGACCTTGGGCAGCGCGCTCGCCGCGCGGCTCAAGCTGTCGATGAACAAGCTCGGCGCCAAATTATGGCTCAAGACCAAGTTCCTCGAGCTGGTGACCGAGAACGGCAAGGTCGTCGGCGCGGTCGTGGAAAAGGAAGGCCGCCGCATGCGGATCGGCGCCCGCCGCGGCGTTCTGCTGGCCGCCGGCGGGTTCGAGCGCAGTCCGGAGATGCGGTCCAAATACCTGCCGGTCTCGACCATTTATACCGGCGCGCAGCCGCCGAATACCGGCGACGCGATCCGCGGGGCGATGGAATTGGGGGCGCAGACGGCACGGATGAATTCGGCCTGGTGGGGCGTGTCGCTTGCCATCCCGGGCGAGGACAAGACAAGGCTGATGACCTTCGAACGGGCGCTGCCCGGCTGCATCGTCGTCAACCAGGCGGGCAAGCGCTATTTCAACGAGGCCGCGTCCTATCACATCGCCGGCCACGCGATGATCGACAACAACAAGCCGGGCGCAGCGACCGTCCCGTCCTATATCCTGTTCGATTCGCAGTACCGGCACGATTACCCGATGGGGCCGGTCCTGCCGCTGCTGCCCGACTGGATGCTGTCGTCGGCGATCAAGCAGGTGCTGATCAAGGGGAACAGCTGGGAAGACGTCGCCCGCCAGGCCGGGCTGCCCTGGGCCACCCTCAAGCAGACAATCGAGAATTTCAACAAGCACGCCAAGGTCGGCAAGGATCCGGAATTCCTGCGCGGCGACGATCCGTACGATTGCTATTACGGCGACCCCAAGGTGAAGCCGAACCCGACCTTGCGCGCCTTGGATAAAGGCCCGTTCTACGCCTTCCCGGTCTATCCGGGCGATATCGGCACCAATGGCGGTCTGGTGATCAACGAGAACGCCCAGGTCCTCGGCAAGGACGGCAACCCCATCCCCGGCCTCTATGCCGCCGGCAACACCACCGCCAGCGTCATGGGCTACTCCTACCCCGCCGCCGGCGCCACGCTGGGCCCAGCCATGACGTTCGGCTACCTGGCCGGACGGCACATGATGGGGGTTAACGAGTAGGGTTTCGATATAACCTCGCCCCGTGGGGGAGAGGTCGGATCGCGCCAGCGATCCGGGTGAGGGGGGCTGGCACCGCCATCTCGCTCTTCCCAATGTCGCGCCGGTGGCGAAAGCCCCCCTCACCCGGCGGCTGCGCCGCCGACCTCTCCCCCGAGGGGCGAGGTTGAGAAATCGGGTTACCCCGCCTCCGCCAGCGCCTGCTTCACCTGTCCATGCATATGCTGCAGCGCCAGCTCGTTCTCGCCGAACATGAACTTGGGCATCGCCTTGTTGGTGATGCCGGCGTGGGCGGTGGTGACGCCGTAGGGAAGGTCCTGGCGCTGCACGATCGAGTGGGCGCTTTCCCAGGTCATCTCGAACAGTTCCTGGTTGCCGGGCGCGGACAGGTCCATGCGGGCATAGCAGGCGTGGCGCACGATCGACTTGCCGACCGACACCGGCACGATCTGGAAGAATTCCAGCACCTGCGGGGAGTTGATCAGGATCGTGCCCGGGAACATCAGATAGGCCAAGGTGATGTGGTTCTCCGGCACCCACTCGTCGACCGGCTGGCCTTGCAGCTCCATGATGCTCTTATGCGGCACCGAGAAGCGGATATGCCGGCCCATCGGCGTCACGTCGGCGACGTTGCCGAAATAGAAATGGGCCAGGTTGTCCCGATGGGCATAGTCGAAATGGTAGGATTCGAGGAACGCTTCCAGCGACAGTTTCCAGTTGCCGTCCAGCGGGATCGGCGCAGCCTTGCTGGCCTGCACCTTGTCGAAGCCCCAATGCGGCAGTTCCTGGTTCAGCTCGGGCCCCAGATATTCGTCGAGGTCGAAGCTGCGCCCCGGCCCTGAGGCGACGAAAATGATGCCGTGCCGCTCCTCGCACTGGACCTCGATCAGCCCGTGGTCGCCCTTGTCGACATTGCCGAAGGTCGAATTGCAGGTGACGCCCAGCAGCTTGCCGTCGAGATTGTAGCTCCAGCCATGATAGGGGCAGGTGAAGCCGGCGCCTGTATTGCCTTGGCTCTCATAGACGAGCGCGGCGCCGCGATGGCGGCAGGAATTGACGAAGGCCTTGACCACCCCGTCCTTGGTCCGGGTCACGATCAGCGGCGTGCCGAAATCGGAGGTGTTGATATAGTCGCCCGGCTTCTCGATGTCGCGCGACAGGCCGGCGACGAAGGGGAAGCGCTCGAAGATGGCGCGCTTCTCGTCCTCATACATCGCCGGGTCGGTATAGATGCCAGTATCGACCTCCAGAATGCTGTCCGCCAGGGTCGGGCGGCCTTCCTTGGCCAGCGCGATCAGCCGGTCGGCGATGCCGATCATGGTCTGGCGGTTGACGTTCCTGAGGCCCGTGGCGTCCAGCTTGGCGCGCATATTGATGGTCGCGGCCATCGCCTCTTCGTCGTTCAGAAGCTGATGCTCCTGCTCGATATGCCCTTCGTTCATCTCGTTTCCTCCCGGTTGGCTGTTTCGCGAAATTATTCTTGCTCGTCGAAACCTTGGCTACGGCCGTGCGATCATCCCCTTCAGCGCGAAGTCGGAAATCCTGCTGCTGCAGGCGGCGAGGCGATCCTCCGAGATCGGGATGTCGGTGCAGATCGATTCCGTGATCTCGGCGATGATCAGGTCGATGCACATCCCGGCCGCTTCCAGCGTATCGATCTCGCGAAGCTCTCCCGCCGCCCTGCGGGCCTCCAGATAGGCCGCCAGCGGCCGCGTATAGCGCGCGGCGGTGCCTTCCAGCATCAGCGGCACCAGCTCAGGGAAGCGGCGGCCCTCACGCATCGCCAGCTTGCTGACGGTAATCGAATAGGGGCGGTTGGCATCCTCGAAGATCGCGCGGATGCGACGCGGCAGGCCCTGCGCCACCGGGCTGCCGTCGTCGGACGGCATCTCGGTGAAGACGGCCTTTTCCCTCAGGCGCTGGATCACGGCATTGAACAGCCGCTCCTTGTCAGTGAAGCGGGTATAGACCGCCTGCTTGCCCATGTCGGCGGCCTGGGCGATCGCGTCGATGGTGGCGCCGTTGAAGCCGTGCTCGACGAAATAGTCGGTGGCGACGGTCATCAGCCGCTCGCTCTTCAGGCTGGCGTCCTGGAGGGTGGGGCGTCCGGTGCGCCGGCCGGCGTCGGCGGTCTTTTCGAGAAGCGGGTTCACTGTTCCTGGTGGTCTGTTCGCCATGTTCAATTAATCATACTCTACCATATGATTTCTCCCAACGGGATTCTATTTCGCCCGCATACGATTGTTCTTCGCATTGTGCTCGACCTCGGCCAGCCCCAGCACCTCCGCGACCGGCGGCACATAGTTCGCGAAGCGGCCGCGCAGTCCCTTCTTCAGCCCGTACCAGCCGCCGACCGGGTTGCCGGCGTCACGCCCCCAGGCCTCGACCGTGCCGGCCGCCACCGGCTTCTGCTCGTCGGCGCTGCCCAACGCCATCCAATCGCCATGCGCCTTCAGCATTGCCTGGAGATCGTCGAGACAGCGCAGGCGATAGCGCAGCTCTGTCTTGCCGACCTGTACGATCAGCGCCGGCGGGCTGGCGGCCTCGTCGCGGAAGGCGGTGAATTCCGATTGCAGGCTGGGCGTCTGGAGCACCCACGGGCTCTCGCGTGTACCTGATCCGGTCATCTGAAAGCTCCTCCCGGTCCCTTCGCCGATACACAATCTCTTGTGACCTCGTATAAGGCCATTAAACTCGGCATATGACCAAGACCGTTCTCATCACTGGCGCCGCTAAGCGCGTGGGTCGCGCCATCGCTCTCGTACTGGCCGAGGCCGGGTACGATATCGCCATCCATTACCGCGAATCCGCCGGGGAGGCGGAGGCGCTGAAAGGAGAGGTCGAGACGCTCGGCCGCCGCGCCGCTTTGGTGAAGGCCGATCTGGAGGACGAGGCCTCGGTGGAGGGCATGCTGCCCGACGCCGCTGCCCAGCTCGGGCCGATCACGGCGCTGATCAACAATGCCAGCACCTTTGTCCGCGACGAGGTCGAGGACGTGACCCGCGCGGGTTGGGACCGCCAGCTGATGGTCAATCTGCGCGCGCCTTTCGTCCTGATGCAGCACTTCGCCCGGCTGCTGCCCGGCGACGCTGCTGGCGCGATCGTCAATATCCTGGATCAGCGTGTGTTGAACTACACACCGCATTTCGTCAGCTACACCGTGTCAAAGGCAGGCCTGTGGACGCTCACCCAGACCATGGCGCTCGCTTTGGCGCCGCGCATCCGGGTCAACGGCGTGGGCCCCGGGCCGATCCTGGCCAACGAGAACCAGAACCCGGAGCAGTTCAGGATCCACTGGTCCAGCCTGCCGCTGCAGCGGCAGATCGACCCCGCCGAGGTGGCCCGGACTGTTCGCTTCCTGCTCGAATCGCCGGCGCTCACCGGGCAGATGATCGCGGTCGATGGAGGGGAGCATCTCGCCTGGGCGCAACCCAAAAGAGGGGTGGTTCCGCCCGAGTAGGCGTCCAAAACACACGGGCGCTAACTTTGTTCCGGATGAAGCTTCCTCAAGCGGCGCAATGAGATAGCGAAAATCCTTCGCATGGGGCCGCATCGATATCGCAGTGCGAAAGTTGTACACATCCGATTTGGAGACGCTTTCCAGAAAAATTACGATAAAAGTTTAGCTTTCACAAAAGCCGTTTTTTGTAATTGACTTTTATTTGTCTATTAAAAACAGTGGCTTATAAAAAATGCCCAAAATTTAGGCAAACCCTGCAATCACTTGATTCACTGCGATTTGCGCTTTTCACACAAGATATTGCACACAGAGTTATCCACAGGAATCGTTGATAAGTTTACCAACGTGGCGCGCCGCTTGGCTTTGGGTTGCGCCGGCCCGCGTTTGGCGCGAGAAAACGAAAATGTCACCCCCTGAAGATTCCACTTTGGCCGTCCCCAAGACCGGCATCGAGATCATTCGCGATTTCGCCAAGGCGCTGCCCAACGCGCCGGGGGTCTATCGCATGATGAATGCCGGTGGCGACGTGCTCTATGTCGGCAAGGCGCGGAGTCTCAAGAAGCGGGTCACCACCTATACTCAGCCGGCCAAGCTGCCGGTCCGCATCCAGCGCATGGTGCATGAGACCCGCGCGATGGAGTTCGTCCGCACCCGCAGCGAGGTCGAGGCGCTGCTGCTGGAATCCAACCTGATCAAGCGGCTGAAGCCGCGCTATAACGTGTCGCTGAGGGACGACAAGTCGTTTCCCTATATCGAGCTCAGCTCATCGCACCAGTTCCCCAGGCTCGCCAAGCATCGCGGCAGCCGTTCCGATGGGACCTATTACGGCCCCTTCGCGTCGGCCGGCGCGGTCGACCGCACCATCGTGGCGCTCCAGCGCGCCTTCCTGATTCGCAGCTGCGCCGACACGGTGTTTTCGACCCGCTCGCGCCCGTGCCTGCAATATCAGATCAAGCGCTGCACGGCGCCCTGCGTCGGGCTGGTGTCGGAACCCGACTACGCCGAGCAGATCGCCGAGGTGAAGAATTTCCTGTCCGGCGACAGCAAGCGCGTGCAGGAAGGCTTCGTCCGCGAGATGCGGGAATCGTCGGAGGCGCTGGACTTCGAGCGCGCCGCCCGCTTCCGCGACCGCATCCGGGCGCTGGCTTCGATCCAGGCGCACCAGGACATCAACTCGGCTGACCTCGGCGATGCCGACGTCATCGCCGCCTGGCAGGATGGCGGCCAGACCTGCGTGCAGGTCTTCTTCTTCCGCGGCGGCCGAAATTACGGCAATCGGCCATACTTCCCCAGCCATGATAACAGCGTGTCGGTCGAGGATGTGCTGGCCGCCTTCGTCGCCCAGTTCTACGAGGATAAGGCGCCGCCGCCGCTCGTCCTGCTCTCGCACGAGGTGCCGGAGCAGGATCTGATCTGCGAGGCGCTGGCGGTCAGGGCGGGGCGCAAGATCGAGCTGGCGACGCCCCAGCGCGGCGATAAGAAACGGCTGGTCGAGCATGCCCGCGCCAATGCCCGCGAGGCCCACGGCCGCCGCATGGTGGAAAGCGCCTCGCAACGGGAATTGCTCAAGAAGGTCGGCGAGCTGTTCGGCCTCGACAATCCGCCGGAGCGGATCGAGGTCTATGACAACTCCCATATCCAGGGCACCCACGCGGTCGGCGCGATGATCGTCGCCGGGCCGGACGGCTTCATCAAGAACGCCTATCGCAAGTTCAACATGAAGGCGCCGCTCAGCCCCGGCGACGACTATGCGATGATGCGTGAGGTGCTGGGCCGTC
>DATBAZ010000115.1:0-12859 GCA_036271255.1 Alphaproteobacteria bacterium | reverse complement strand
GATCAGCAGGTCCAGGTGATCGTGGCCCTTGTGCAGCGCCTCGGAGAATCGGCGGATCGAGGCGAAATCCGACTGGTCGAGCTGCATCGCCTCGATCTCGGCGCCGGGATACTGCGCCCTGACCTTCGCCGCCGCCTCTTCCGCCTTGGCCGCGTCGCGCGTGGCGATCACCACATGCGCGCCGGCCTTGGCCAAGGCCTGGACGATCTCGAGCCCCAGCCCGCGATTGCCGCCGGTCACCACCGCAATCCGGCCCGCCTGCGCGGGAATATCCTCGACCGTCCATTTGCGCGCCATGGCTTACCCTCCCTGAATTTTCCTATCTGTACACAAAAAACCCGGGATACGCACAGCGCATCCCGGGCTGCGTGGGCGCAGTGCCGTTTAGTTCTGCGGAGGTGCGTCGGCTTCCGGCGCCGCCGGCCTGTCGCGGCGGTTGGACAGGAAGTCGTCGAACTCGGCCTTGTCCTTGGCGAAGCGGAGGTTGTTCAGGAATTCACGGAATTCCTTCTCCTCATCCTCCAGCCGCCGCAGCGTCTCGGCGCGGTATTCGTCGAAGGCGCGGTTGCCGGTCGAGGGCGTGCTGTGGTGGCGTTCGAAATGCTCGGCCATGCGCTGTTCCCAGCGCGCCCGCTTCGCCATCATCCGCTCCTGCCAGCGGCCGCCCCAGTGGCGCCCGCCGCCATGGCGCTCGCCGTGGTCGTGGTGGTGTCCACACATCATCATTTTCATGCTCCATATCGTAAGGGCCAGGGCGACGAAGCCCAGCGGCCAGCAAAAGAGAAATCCCAGGATCATCAGCCCGATCAGCGCCGGGCCGCCATGCCATCCGCGATGGTGGTGCCAGTGACGATGATGATCCGGCCAGTCATATCGGCCGGGCCCGTCATATCTGACTGGGTAGGCCGGCCTAGCGGCAGTGTTCATTACCTAACCTCGTGTTAATGTAAATCACATTAACATTAGTGGCCCTGAGCCTTCGGGCTGTCAAGTGCACGCATCGGAAGAATCGCGCTCAGCCCTGCTTTTGCAGGCCCAGCCCTTGGAAATAGACCAGGACCCCGGCCTCCAGCAGATCCTCGGCCGACATCGGCATGGCGCGGACCGGCGTGGTGCGGCCACCGAAGAGCGAGGCTATGCCGTGCGACAGCGACCAGACATGCAATGCCACCATCAGCGCGGGCGGACGCTTGCCCTGGGGCAGGCCGGCGATGACCCGCTCGGCGGCGTCGCGCAATATGGCGAAGGCGCGGTCGCCCGCTTCGCGTAGCTCAGGCGTGGCGTCCAGCGCGATGCCGGCCTCGAACATCGCCGCGTAATAGCCGGGCTGGGTCCGGGCGAAGGCGAGATAAGCCTTGCCGATATTGCAGAAGGCGGTCATCGGGTCGGGCGCGCCGTCGGCCCCGGCCGCCGTCAGCGCCTCGGCGAAACGGTCGAAACCCTGCTGGGCGATGTCCGCCAGCAGATGGTCCCGGTCGCGGAAATGGCGATAGGGCGCGGCGGGGCTGACCCCAGCCTGGCGCGCGGCCTCGGCAAAGGTGAAGCCCAGCGGCCCGCTTTCCGGAATCAGCGCCAGCGCCGCCTCGATCAGCGCCTCGCGCAGATTGCCGTGGTGATAGCCGGCCCGTCCGCGCCCATGGCCGTGATGCCGCCAGCTCATTGGTGATGCCCAGTCAGAGTCGATGCCTGCATGATGTGAGAAGCATTTACATCATTCCGGTCGCCGCCGCACCGTGTCGCGTATACCATCCACGAGTCGCGCCGCCATAAACAGGGATGTCACAATGCGCTTCGGCTTGGCTTTCGCTTTCCTGACCGTGCTTTCACCGGTCGCTTTCGCCGATATCGAGATCGCGATGGTGGCGCCGCTCACCGGCTCCGACGCCAGCCACGGCGAGCAGTTGCGCGACGGCACCTTGCAGGCGGCCGAGGACATCAATGCCAAGGGGGGCATTCTGGGGCAGAAGCTGCATGTCACCGTCCATGACGATGTCTGCGATCCGAAGCAGGCGGTGGCCATCGCCAACCAGCTCGCCTCCAGCCCGCCCGCGGTGGTGATCGGGCATTTCTGCTCCGGTTCCTCGATCCCGGCCTCCGACGTCTATGCCGAGGAGGGGATTCTGATGATCTCCCCCGGCTCGACCAATCCGAAGCTGACCGATGCCGGCCATTGGAACGTGTTCCGCATCTGCGGCCGCGACGACCAGCAGGGGGCGTTGGCCGGCAAGGACCTGATCAAGCTGTTTCCGGGGAAGAAGATCGCCATCGTCGACGACCGCCAGACCTACAGCCAGGGTCTGGCCGACGAAACCCGCAAAGCGCTCAATGCCGGCGGGGTCAAGGAGGCGCTGGACGACACCGTCACCCCGGGGGAGAAGGATTATTCGTCCCTGGTCACCAAGCTGAAGCAAGCCGGGATCGACGTGCTGTATTACGCAGGCTACCCGGTCGAGGGCGGCTCGATCGTCCGCCAGATGAAGGAGCAGGGTATGCCGATCGTCGTGGTGGGCGGCGATGCGCTCGTGTCGCGGGATTTCTGGGCGATCACCGGCGCCGCCGGCGAGGGCACCATGATGAGCTTCGCCCCCGATCCGACCCGCGACCCCAAGAATGCCGCCGTCGTCGGCCGGCTGAAGGCGGCGGGCCGGCTGACCGACGGCTATCCGCTGTTCGCTTACGCCGCTGTCCAGGCCTGGGCCGACGCAGCGACCAAGGCGGGCTCGGTGGAGTCACGCAAGGTGGCCGAGCAGCTTCATGCCCTCGACTTCGACACGGCGCGCGGGCCGGTGAAGTTCGACGCCAAAGGCGACGTCCAGGGCAACAATTACGTGATGTATCGCTGGCACGACGGGGCCTATGCGGAGCTCGATCCGCAGCCCTGACAGCAATTACCGTCCGAGCAGAGCTAGCCTCAGCAAGCGCTTCAACTCCGCGACCACCTGATCCAGCGGAAACTCGGTCTGGTTGAAGGCATAGCGCAATATATGCGTCGCCGCGTTCGAGGCGACGGCGAGCCGTACCTCCAGCGCCGGCCCGTCCACGAAGCCGAGCTTCGCCACCGCATAGGCGCGGGCCAGCTGTATGGCGGTCTCGCTTACATTGTGCGACTTGCGGAAATAGTCGGCGTTCGGCGAGGAATTGATCCACAGCGAGCGGAAGCCGGGCTCACGGCTGGCAAAGGCGACATAGACGTCGATCGCGTCGTCGATGATCTTGCCGCCGTCATCCAAGGTCGCGCTGGCGAAATAGATCTCATACAGCTTCTGCAGCCGTTCGAGATGCGACATCGCCACCGCTTCGAGGATGGCATCCTTGCTGGGGAAAAAGCGGTAGATCGAGCTGAACGATGCCTCGGCCGCCTCGGCGATCTGCATCATCGTGATCGATTCCAGCGGCATCGTGTCCGCCAGCATCGCCGTCGCCGCGAGAATGCGCTGGACCTTATCCTGGCTGCGCCCCTGGATCGGGCTGCGCCTCACCGCCGACAGCGGCGGTTCGATCTGCGTGGCAGCGAGCAACGGATGAAGCGGTGCGGCGACGTTGCGATTCATAATAGTTGTGCTGATGGGGCATGAATACACGCCGAGTCAATAGTCGATAGACGAACCCCATCTTTGCGGTGAGCGAAAAGATACATTTCGAGTGATCGCGGTATCAGCCCTTCGCGCCGAGGGCTCGGTTGAGGATTCCCGCCAGTCTAACGCCCGCCCGGGCCAGTTGCAGCCGGATCGTCTCGATTGAATCCGTTACATAATCCGGGGGTATTTCATAGCTGCCGTCGGGTTTCTTAGGCGGCAATTTGCCATAGGCATGTTCCTTGGCCAGGCCGAACGCCTCCAGCGCCCAGTCGGTGGGGGTTCCTCTCGCCATCTTGTCGAACGACTTGCTCTGTCTGACGCCGTCGGCAACGTCGTCGGCGATCGCCTTGGGATCGTCGCCCAGATAATCGAGAAACTCAGCATCCCAGTAGTGCCGCAGAGTCCCGGGCTCCCCGCCGCCGCCGGACACGCGGGAGGCATCGCCGCCCTGGTTGTTGTCGTCGCTGACATAAAGCGGTTGGTGCAGATCGGCGACCAGGTTCAGCACGTATTTCAGCGCCAGCAGCTTTTCCGCCGGGCTGGCGGTCTTCGACGACAGTTCTTCGGCGAACTGGTTGATCTTGTCGATCGCGCAGTCGGCGGGGCCCTGGCTCGCCGGCTTGCCGGCCGGCAGCGGTGTGTTCGGGCAGGCCGCCTTCATGTCGGGATGGCCGATCTCCAGTCTCACCTCGTGCCAGGAGTCGGTCACGGCCATGTGCTCCTGGGTTTTCTTGCGGTCCAGATCGCGGTGCGTGTCGGCCCACACGGCCTCGCTGGCGATATCGTGCTTGGTCAGCGTGTCGGTATCGGCGGCCAGCATGGCGCCGACCTTCTGCTTCACCGCGGGGTCGAGATAATGATCGGCGATCAGCGCGATGATCTTGTGCCCCTCCTCATCCCAGGCGAAGGCCTTGCCGGGCAACAACAGGACGGCGGCGATCAGGATCGGAACCAGGTGTTGTTTCACTTTTCTTCCCACTTCTTCGATTATCGCATTTTCAAAATAACGACGGCATCGCTCGCCGCGTCGGTCTTGGACCGGATCTTCGCGACCTGGCCGCCCGTGACGGCGGCCGCGCGGTTGCCCCAGCCGGATCGGATATAATTGACGACGGCCGCGACCTCTTCATCCTTCATCAGGACGCGGAACTGCGGCATGCGGTAGGCGTCGGGCATTCCGGCCACCACCACCCGTGCCGAGCCGTTCAGCACGATATTGATCAGCGAGGTCGGGTCGGTATCTTGGACCACGGGATTGCCGACCAGCGGCGCGATATAGGGGGCATGGCCCTTGCCGTCGGCCAGATGGCAGGCAGCGCATTGCTGGTTGTAGAGCTTAGCCCCCGGCGACCCGTCGGCCACCGCCGGCGCCCCATGGTCGTTGGCCGGCAGCGACTTGAGATAGGTCGCGATCGCCGTCAGGTCGGTATCGCTCAGATATTGGGTGCTGTTGTTCACCGCATCGACCATCGTGCCGAACGCGGTCGCGCGTTCGTTATGGCCGGTCTTCAGGAACTGCGCGACGTCGGCCACGGACCAGTTGCCCAGGCCCGAATCCGGCTCCTCCCTCAGGCTGGAGGCGAACCAGTTGTCGAGATTGCCGCCCGACAGATAGGCGGTGCGGCCCTGCTCCAGCGCTTTTTCCTGGAAGAAGATGCCGCGCGGTGTGTGGCAGCTGCCGCAATGGCCCAGCCCCTGAACCAGATAGGCGCCCCGGTTCCAGGCCTCGTCATGCGCCGGGTCGGGCGTGTAGCCGATCTTGTCGGTGAAAACCATGTTCCACACGGTCAGCGGCCAGCGCCAGTTGAGCGGCCGGGGAATCTCGGTCGGCGCATTCTTGCGGGTGACGGCAGGCACGCTTTCCATGAAAAAGGCATAGAGCGCCTTGAGGTCGTCCTCGCCCACCTTGGCATAGGACGGGTAGGGCATGGCGGGATAGAGATGGTGCCCGTCCCGGGCCACGCCCTGGCGCATCGCCCGCTCGAAATCCTCGAACGTATAGCTGCCGATGCCGGTATCCTTATCCGGCGTGATGTTGGTGGTGTAGAGCTCGCCCAGCGGCGTCCCCATCTTGAGGCCCCCGGCGAACGGCTTCTCGCCCGGGCCGGTATGACAGACTACGCAGTCGCCGGCACGGGCGAGATATTCGCCTTTGGCGATCAGCTCTGGCGCGGATGCCGCCGCGGCGCCGGCGAAGGCCAGCGCGAACGCGCCGGCAAGAAAGGATATCCGCATGCTGCTTCTTCCCTGGGATGTCAGGCGAGGACAGGGGGTTCGGAGACGGACTCGAGGTCCCGGCGCAATGTGCGCCCGGCGAGCATGAAATGGATGCCGCCCCATAGGGCCAGCAGGTTTGAGCCAGCCATGCCGTAGCCGACCGACATGACCCCGGCCGTGGGCGCGAAATAGTCGCTGATCGAACCGGTCAACAGCGGCCCGATGCCGAAGCCGAGCAGGGTGGTCAGCAGCAGCAGGATCGCCGCCAGGGTTGCCCGCATCCTGGGCTGGACCAGCGACTGGCAGACACCGTAGGCCGCGCCATACCAGGCGGTGCCGCCGACCATCCAGATGCCGGTGAAGATCAGCGCGGTCAGCGTATCGCCGATGCCGACCGCGGCCAGCGCCAGCGGGAAACAGGAAAAGGCCAGCATCGCCGGAATCCACACCCGCCAGCGCTCATCCCGCGCCGACAGCCGGTCCGCTGCGATGCCGACCAGCACCATGCCCACGGCGCTGCCCGGATAGGTGGCGAGGCTGATCTCCCATCCGGCATGCTGCGGCGCCACGCCGTGGACCCGGGTGAAGAAGGCGAACATCCACATGCCGAAGGCATTGATCGCGATCGTGACCAGCGTGATTGCGGCGCCCAGATGCAGCAGCGAGCGCCTGCGGAAGATGAAGCCGAGCGTCTCGATGACCGGGGGCGCATGGCTGTTCAGGTCGGAGCCGCCATGGACGGTAAGCCGCTTCGGTTCCCTGACTGTCAGCAGCAGGATCAGCACCACCAATACGCCCGGAATTCCGGCGATATACAGGGTCTTACGCCAGCCGTAGAGATGGACCAGGATGGCGCCGACCGTCATGCCCAGGCCGGAGCCGAACGGGGTCGACATATAATAGATGGCGACCGCCTTGGCCCGTTCCTTCGCCTGGAACAGATCCGAGATCATCGAGACCGCGGATGGCGTGGCGCCCGACTCCCCGGCCCCGACAACGAAGCGCAGGGTCAGCATCTGCGCGAAGCCGGAGGTCAAGCCGCAGGCGACCGTCGCCAGGCTCCAGATCGTCATGCAGACGGCGATCAGGTTGCGCCGATGCAGCCGGTCGGCGGCGATGCCCATGGGAATGCCGGCCAGCGCGAAGAACAGCGAGAAGGAAATGCCGGTCAGCACGCCCGCCTGAGTGTCGCTCATGCCGAAATCGCGCTTCAGCGGATCGATCAGAACCGCCATCAGCATCTTGTCGACCATGGCGAAGGTCGCCACGGCGACCAGCAGGGCGAGCGTCCAATAGCGCCATGCCGGCGCGGCGACCCCCGCGTCTGTGAGCTGGGCGTCGGCGGCCAGGTTGCGGTATCCGGTCTCGCTCAGAGCGTCCATCGCTTCCCCCTGCATTGGCGGCACAGTAGCCGGTCTTTTCAGCTGTTTACAGCGCCGGATTTCAGATGCCCTGAAACGGTTCCGATTGCGCCACAATCCCGCCGCCGACCGTCCCTATATCTGTGATCTCCCGGTGACGCGGGAACCCAAACCGCGGGTTTGGCTGTTTCTAGAGCGACCGGATAGTGGTTAAAGGAGAGTTCGGTGAGCTTGAAAACATTGGCGATTTCGGCGGGCATGGCGGCTTTGGCGCTGTCGGTGGCCCCGTTTCCGGCGTCCGCCGCCGTGAAGAACACCTCGCTGTTCGCGTCGGAATCGAACGCGAAAAGCGCCTGCGGCGATGGCCAGGTTGTCTGGGCCGTCCTCGACACCGGCAAATATTACTTCCCGGGCACGCCCGGCTGGGAGTGGGGCAAGGGCGAACGCAAAGGCGCCTATACCTGCGAAAGCCACGCCAAGGCGCGCGGCTTCCACGTCGCCAAGGCTATTTCGTAATTCCGTTCAACCCCTGTCGCGATGCCCGGGCGCGGCTAATCATCCGGTAGCGTCTCATTCTCTTGTCACGCGGGGCGATCCGTTGGATTATCGCCCGAACGACAACATGCTCCGGGCGCCCGCCCGCGACAGGGGATAGAATGCAGATCAGCTACGACTATAGCGGCAAGACCGCGCTCGTGACCGGCGCCGGCACCGGCATCGGTTTCGCCGTGTCACGCGAACTCGCCGCGGCCGGCGCGACGGTCACGGTGATGGGCCATCTCGAAGACCAGGTGCGTCCCGCGGTCGAAAGGCTCCAGGCTGAATTCGGCAAGGACCGTATCCGCGCCGCGATCGGCGATGTGACGGTCGAGGCCGACCTCTCCGCTGCGGTCAAGATCGCCGGCGATGCCGACGGCAATCTCGATTTCGCGGTCGCCAATGCCGGCGGCGCCATCCCGGGCGCGATCCTGATGATGGAAAAGGGCGCCTGGGACCATGTGCTGACGCTGAACGTCACCGGCGTCGCGCTGACCATCAAGCATGCCGGTCTGGCGATGCGGAAGAAGGGTGGGCGGATCGTCACCATTTCCTCATCCGCCGCAATCCAGGCGGTCAAGTTCATGGCCCCCTACTCCGCCTCAAAGGCCGCGGTCGAGATGCTGACCAAGGGCGCGGCGCTGGAACTGGCTCCCTTCGCGATCAACGTGAACTGCATCGCCCCCGGCTACATCAAGACCGAATCCGCAGCGCATATGCCGCCCTCGATCGTCAACCAGCTGGTCGAGCGCACGGCCCAGGGCGACGGCGCCGAGCCCAAGGTGATCGGTCACGGCGTGCTCTATCTGTGCAGCCCGCACGCCGACTTCGTCACCGGCACGGTCTTGTCCATGGGCGGCGGCCTCCACGCCTACGGCGGCGAGGATTTCGTCGACATGGTCAACATGATCTACGGCGCGGACAACGTCAGGCCGTTCATCGAGAGGTGAGGGGCCGGCAACTCATCCCGTCAACAGAAAAATCTTAGCGTTCGACTGCCAACCCGTTACTTTATTCTTCCTTGCTGCGGCCGGGAGGGATGGGGCTCGATGGTTGGCGAAGTAAGCCCAAGAACTGCAAGCGTACTATCATTCGGTCCATTTCGCCTTATTCCAGCTGAGCGCCGCTTAGAAAAGGCGGACGCTGTCGTGCCGTTGGGCGGACGCGCGTTCGATATTCTGTGCGTCCTCACCCAGCAGCCCGGCGAAACCGTCAGCAAACATGACCTTCTCGAACGCGTCTGGCCTGGCGTTACCGTAGAAGAAGGCAGTCTGCGGGTTCACATCAATGCGCTCCGCAATGCGCTCGGCGAGCATCCGTCCGGCACCGCTTATATTATCAACGTCGCCGGTCGGGGTTATTGTTTCGCCGCTGCAGTTTCCCACATCGGCGACCCGCTCGATGGAAGCGCCGAGCATGCGACCCCCGTCAGCATGCGCAACCTGCCCGCACGGCTGGTCCGGATGATCGGACGCGATGCGGCTGTCTACACGATCGTACAGCAACTGCGGGACTATCGATTTGTCACGATTGTCGGCCCCGGTGGGATTGGCAAGACAACCGTCGCTTTGGCTGTTGCACACGCTCTGCAACCTGACTTTGGCGGATGGGTTCGGCTGGTCGACCTGAGTGTCGTCAGCGATCCCAACCTCGTCGCCACGGCTGTCGCATTTGCCCTCGACGCACCGGCGCATTCCGACCCGATCTCAAGCGCAATAAACCTTCTCAAAGGAAAGAGCGTGCTTCTCATCCTCGACAACTGCGAGCATGTGATCGAAGCCGTTTCGGTGATGGTAGAGCGCATTTTTTCGGAGGCGCCGGAGGTCAGTCTGCTTGTAACCAGCCGCGAGCATCTGAATGTCGA
This sequence comes from Alphaproteobacteria bacterium, assembly GCA_036271255.1. Taxonomy (GTDB): domain Bacteria; phylum Pseudomonadota; class Alphaproteobacteria; order BOG-932; family Roseiterribacteraceae; genus BOG-932. Next base: position 3,302 of record DATBAZ010000115.1, on the reverse strand, counting down.
AGGCGAGCGGATATATCGGCTGTCACCGCTCGACTATCCGCTGAGCGATGTCGGTCTGACGTCGAGGACCGCACTAAGTTTTTCGTCGATAGCGCTGTTCGTCGAACGCGTCGCGGCGAGTTCCACGGATTTTGAGCTGGACAATGCCGACGCCGCGGCGGTGTCGGGTATTTGCCGGAAGCTTGACGGCATCGCTTTGGCCATCGAATTGGCCGCCGGACGCGTTGCAGCCTATGGGATCAATGAGGTTGCGACGCTCCTCGACAGCCGGCTGAAGATGCTTTGGCACGGACGGCGCACTGCCCCCGCTCGGCACCAGACCCTGAATGCGACCCTCGATTGGAGCTATGAGCTCCTGACCGAGCTCGAACGGGAGGTTCTGCGCAAATTCTCCGTATTCGTAGGGCCGTTCTCGTTGGAGGCGGCCCGGGCCGTCGCCGGCAACGGCGCCACCTACGAAACGCAGATTCTCGAAGCGGTTGCGAGCCTGGTCGCCAAGTCGCTTCTGGCCCCGGATGTCGGTGGACCTTCGCCAAGGTACCGGCTTTTGGAAATGACGCGCGCCTATATGCGGGAAAAATTGGTCGAGAGCGGAGAGATTCAGGCCACGACGCTTCGGCATGCGATCTATTATCGCGATCTGCTTGAGCAGGAAATCGCCGCCAGCGATCAATTAATCAAGCCAGATAGGATTGCTTTCTACGCCGACCAGGTCGGGAATGTCCGGGCTGCCCTGGAGGCGTGCTTTTCCCCCGAGGGGAACCTCCCGCTGGGCGTAGAGCTCGCGGCGTGTTCTCATTCGCTTTTCCTGACGATGTCTCTATGGGACGAATGCCAAGCCTGGTGCGAGCGCGCCCTTTCCGCTCTGAATGAAACGACGCGCGGCACACGGCTCGAGATGCTTCTCCAGTCGTCTCTAGCAATGTCGCACCAGGCGAGATGGCGCGGAATCGATTTGAGCCATGCGGCTTTTATCCGGAGTCTCGGGATAGCGGAAACTCTGGACGACAAGGCGCATCAGCTTTTCGTCCTGGCCGAGCTTCGATCCGTTCGCTTCATCTACGGTGACGCGCCTGGCGCACTTGATCTGGCCTCGCGGAGCAAAGCTCTCGCCACCGCTATAGGAGACGCCACGCAAGCTTGGGTTGCGGATTGCGCACTGGGCCAGGCGCATCATGTCATCGGTAATCAATCGGCCGCGCAGGGATACTGCGAATCCGCGCTCGCGCAGACCACGGCCGTTTCGAAGGAAACGCTCCGCCACTTCGAAGACGACACAATTTATCAAACCCGATGCGTTTTGGCCGCCACGCTTTGGCTCCGGGGATTCCCGAATCAGGCGGCGGCGTTCGCGAAGCAGACCGTCGCCGACGCGGAGGCATCCGGAGACTTCTTGTTGCTGGCAAATGCAATCATGTGGGTTACCCGGGTATTTACCTGGAGTGGCGACTGGCAGGCGAAAACCTACCTGATCGAGAAACTCGCTGAAATCGGGCGGCTCCATTCATTGAGCGCCTACGAGGAAATCAGCGCCAGCCTGAAGGGCGAGATGCTGATCGACACAGGCGATGTGGAACAGGGTGTTCGCAAGCTGCAGCAACGCATGATGACAACGCCGGGGACCGGATTCCAGGTTCAGGAGATCACCGCGCTCGCTTCGGGATTGGCGACGCTCGGAAACATGAGGGATGCCCTGTCAACGATCGATCGCGCGATCGCTGTCGAGAGCCGGTTCGGGGAAACATATGCCTTGCCCGAGATGCTGCGCAGAAAAGGAGGCATTCTGGGCGCCACACCGGGCGCGGACCCGACGGCTGCGGAGGACTGTCTATCGCGAGCGGGTGACATGGCGAGGCGGCAATCGGCATTGAGCTGGGAGCTGAGGATAGCCACAAGCCTGGCCATGCTGCGGGGGCAGCAAGGGCGGCCCGCCGAAGGCAGGGAGATACTGGCGCCCGTTTATGAACGATTTACCGAAGGGTTCGAAACGCCCGACCTCGTGCGGGCCCGCCGCCTGCTGGGGGAATTGGTTTAAGGCCGCCGCAGGCCGGTCGGCGCACCCAGTCGGGCGCGATTGTCCGCAATGTCATCTCATGGACAGAACATGTCTTGACAACGTTTAACGAGCGCAGATCGCCCGATCCCTTCATCATGATTTGGTAAGCAACGGCCGCGGTGGTCGTTGGCTACCGGATCATCATGGAAGGCAGACGATGTTCTTCGCCGCACCGATTGGGATTTCGTATCGAGGCATATTCGCGGCCTCTATCCTTGCAGCAGGCGGCCTGTGGGCCACTACGCCCGCGGCCCTCGCTCAGCACCAAGTCGAATCCATCGATGCAGAGGCGGCGAAGGCCGACATTTTGGTCCAACCGCTCCGCGGCAACGTCACAATGCTCGCCGGATCCGGCGGCAATATCAGTGTCCTCACCGGCGCCGACGGCAAGCTTCTGGTCGATGGGGGGATCGCCGTCTCGCAGAAGAAAATTGAAGCTGCGCTTGCGGGCATAAGCGGCGTGCCGATCAAATATCTGATCAATACCCACTGGCACTGGGACCACACGGACGGGAATGCATGGCTTCATCAGGCCGGCGCCACGATCATCGCGCATGAAAATACGTTGAAAGACCTCACCGGCACGATCCGCGTGGACGAGTGGCAACACACGTTTACGCCGGTGGCGCCGGACGCGCGTCCGACGGTCCTCGTGAAAGACCGAAAGGTCCTGAAGTTCGATTCCACGACGATTTCGATCAAATATTACGGCCTGTCTCACACCAACGGCGACCTTTCGGTCTTCTATAAGGAGCCGAACATTCTTCAGACGGGCGATACCTGGTGGAACGGGTATTACCCGATGATCGACTATGCCGCCGGCGGCAGCATCGACGGCATGATCCGGGCGGCAAACGAAAATATCGCACTCGCAAAAGACGATACGATCGTGATCCCGGGCCACGGCCCGGTGGGCAATCGAACGCAGCTGATCGCCTATCGCGACATGCTGGTCGCCATTCGCGCCAACGTCGCGAAATTGAAAAAGCAGGGCAAGACCCTCGCTGAAACGATCGCCGCGAAACCCACCGCCGACTTCGACGCTGCCTGGGGTGGGTTCGTGATCGATCCGGCGCTTTTCACAGAGCTGGTCTATCGCGGCCTCTAGGAACGTCAATCGAAAGGACAACATCGAATGGGCACGATCACTACACAGGACGGCACGCAGATATTCTATAATGACTGGGGCGCCGGACAGCCGGTCGTCTTCAGCCACGGCTGGCCGCTGTCCGCCGACGCATTCGAG
>DATBAZ010000114.1:0-5635 GCA_036271255.1 Alphaproteobacteria bacterium | reverse complement strand
CTAAGCCGAAACCCAGAACCCTCAAGGCGCCTCCCCCCTTGTGGGGGAGGTCGGCGGCGCTTTGGCCGCCGGGTGGGGGGTACTGCCGCCGCATGCCGGATGCCTGGGAGAAGGCGGAGAGATAACCCCCCACCCGGCGCTTCGCGCCGACCTCCCCCTCAAGGGGGGAGGCGCTTTTGAAGAATTTGGAGAGAGTCAAAACTTTATTCCTGGTGCGACGCCGAGGTGGCGGCGGCTGTCTTGGTCTTTGACGTGTCGCCCGGCTGATGGATCAGGAAGGCCGGCAGAGCCTCGACATTGAAGGCGACCGACATCGCCGTGCATTCGCCGGTCTTGGGATCGGGGTACCCGTCGGCCATCTTCTTCAGCGCATAATAGACGCCGGGGCAGGAGGCGGCATTGGTGGTCTCGAACAGGAGGCCGGACTTGGACGTGTTGTAATACAGCGTCTGCAGGTCCTCGTACCCGCCCAGCGTTCCCTTCAGCGTGCCGTCGGCCTGAACCTCAAGCCGCATGCGCGCCTGCTTGAAGTGGAACTCCGGAATCCACAGCGGATCGCCCAGCAGGTTGAGGTCGAACACGTCGGTGGTGATCACGCCGTCCTTCATCGTGCCGTGGACGATATTGTGCCAGCGCGGGTCCTTGCTGATCCGCTGGGTCGTGTCGCGGCGGACCTCGCCCTTGGCGTCCAGCACCAGCGAGTCGCTGCCCAGATAGATGCCGAGCTCGACATCTTTATTGTTCTTGGGATCGTCGATCCCTTTGACTTCGATCAGATAGGTGCGCAGGCCCTCGGCCTTCATGCGCTCCATGATGTAGGCATAGACGAACCCGTCATGGCCGCGCTTGCCGCGCAGCGCCACCATGCAGCCCAGCGCCCGGTAATACTGGTTGTCGATGCCCGGCGTGCCGTCGGGTGCGGTGAATTTCTCATGGGCGCAGGTATTCGGCGTGGCGTTGCCGTCGGTCTTGCCGTCAAGGTTGAAGCCGATGGCGGTCTTGCCCTTCAGCGTCTTGTGGCCGGGATCGGGGACCGAGGTCGGATCGCGGCAGACATCTTCGCCATGGGGCCCACGATTCTCGACTGCGTCGAGGAATTCCTTGGTGTTGGGATGGTCGATGAGGTTCTTGATCTGCTCGGCCGTCTTGCCCTCGGCGGCGAAGATCGCCTTGAAGTCGGGGGACTTGTTCAGGCCGTCGGGACATTCCTCCGCGACATCGCCGGTGAACATCGCCGGCTGGAACCAGGTGACAGCGAAACCTTTCGCGTCACTGGCCTTGGCCTCGCCCGCCCCGGCATGCGCCGCGAACGCCAGCGACGCGGCCATCGCCGCCGCCGAACAGAACCCCAACCGAACCCGAGCCATGCGAACCTCCCGTCCTTCCGCGCGCCCCTCGAAACGGCGCGCCGAACAGTGTTCAGTTTAGCAGAGATATCTCACGAAATGAAAGGTTCGAGGAACGTGCGGATACCGCTGGAACCCACCCCGCTTTTCCGTCATGCCCGGGCTTGACCCGGACATCCACGGTATCCCGCCGGCGCAGACCATCGTATCTTGCGCCCCGGACATTCCGCGTGGATGGCCGGGTCAAGCCCGGCCATGACGATCATGGTGGGTCGATGCAACACATCTCCGACATCGAGCGAGCCTTCCTGAACGCCTGCAGGGTCGGTCATCTGGCGACGGCGGACGGGGACGGGGTTCCGCATGTCGTGCCGGTGTGCTTCGCGGTCGACGGGAACACGCTCTACATCACGGTCGACGGCAAGCCGAAACGGCAGGACAGGCCGCTGAAACGGCTCAGCAATATTGCCGCCAACGACGCTGTCGCCTTCGTCGTCGATCGCTATGACGAGGACTGGAGCCGGCTCGGCTGGGTCATGCTGCGGGGCCGCGCCGGGATATTGGCGTCGGGAGACGAGCACGATGCGGCGCAGGCGCTGCTCCGCGCACGATATCCGCAACTGCGCGCGATGCAGATCGAGGTGCTGCCGGTCATCGCGATCCGGATCGCGCTGGCGACAAGCTGGGGCGACTTGTCACCTGCCTCCCCTTAGGCCCGCCCGTCCCAGATCCGCGACGGCAGGGTCGTGTCGACATATTCAACATTGCGCACGCCCATCTTCTCGCGGGCCTCCGCCGGGGTCAGGTGGAAGACGTCCTCGTATTTGGCGAGCACATAGCAGTCCGAGGTCATGCCGACCTTGCGGCCCCGATCTACCGCGGACCACATATCGTGCCACACCGTGGGATAGTGGCAGGCCATGCGGGAGATGAAGCGGAAGGAGGCGAAGAACTGCATCACTGCAAGTTCGTTGGCCAGCTCCGGGCTGAAATGCTTGTAGATGTTCTCCAGCTTGGCCAGCCCGACCACCACCTCGCCCAGCGAGTCGAAGCCGCCGGCGGTGATCACATGCTCCAGGTCGTGCGTCTGGCCTGAGCGCAGCAGGAAATAGTCGTAATTGCCCTTGGGCTCGTAGGGCGGGACGATGTTGACCTGATAATTGCCCTCGGTCAGCTGCTTGTAGAACAGGCCGGCGACCGAATCCGCCGGGTATTTCGACAGGTCGTCCAGCGTGTAGTTCGAGGTGAAACGTTCGGACAGGAAGCGGTCCAGCACCTTATTGTGCTTGCGCTCCTCCTCCATCATCGCGTCGATCTCGGCGTAGTTCTGCATCTCCTTGATGATGCCGGAGAGGATGAAGGCGCCCGACGGGGTCGGCAGGTCCGGCCCGTTCTGGCGCAGCAGCTCCTGCGCCACCCATTCGCGCATGCGCGGGCTGTTGAGGTAACGGGACGAGCTGATCAACGTGCTGCTCGCCGTGGTCATCTGGGTGATGCCGCGCAGCAGGTAGGGGATGTCGTCAGCCATGGCGTTTCTCCGAAAATCTGCCGCACACTAAAACGCGGCGCGGCCGGACGCCAAATGAAAAGGGCCCGGCGCGCGAGGCCGGGCCCTTTCCTTGTGACCGATGATGGTTAGGCCTTCTTCGCCACCTTGCCCTTGGTCTCGGCCTTGGAGGACTTGTCCTTCTTCTCCGTGGTCTTGGCCTTGATGTCCGACTTCACCGTCGTGTCGGTCTTACCGGCGGTGTCGGCCTTCATCTTCTCGTCGGTCTTCATCGACGTGTCGGCCTTGGTGTCGGACTTCACCATGGCATCCGGCGCAGTCTTCGAAACCGGGGCGGCGGTCGGGGCAACCGTCGGCGTGGCGGGCGTGGTCTGGGCGAAGGCCGGGGTGGCGAGCGCCAGGGCAGCAACGGCGAGCAGGGGACGTACAACGAAAGACATCTGAACTCTCCAGAAGTCGAAGGCTGGGGCGGACGATCCGCCCTGTCTCGATGGAGGTCACTCTGCCGCCGGAAAATGGCGCATCGGCGGGGATTTCAAGGTATGATTGTGATCTTGTGTGTCGGTTTCATGGCACCTTTGGCATGGCACCTCTGCTTGGGGCACCTTGTCGCCCGCAAACGAATGGAGCAATACTCCGCCCCTTTATTTCCGGCCGCTCCTTTGAAGGCGGCCCTGTTTGGCGAACGGAGATGATTATGGGCGAGCGTTGGACGCCCGACAGCTGGCGCACGAAGCCGATCGAGCAGCAGCCCGATTATCCGGACAAGGCCGCCTTGGCCCAGGCCGAGGCGACGCTTGCCGCCATGCCGCCGCTGGTGTTTGCCGGTGAGGCGCGGCGGCTGAAGTCGCTGCTGGCCAATGTCGCGGGCGGCAACGCCTTCCTGTTGCAGGGCGGCGACTGCGCCGAGAGCTTTGCCGAATTTTCCGCCAACACGATCCGCGACACGTTCCGCGTGCTGCTGCAGATGGCGGTGGCGCTGACCTTCGCCGGCGGCATGCCGGTGGTGAAGATGTCGCGCCTGGCCGGCCAGTTCACCAAGCCGCGCTCCGAGCCCACCGAACGTCAGGGCGATGTCGAGCTGCCGTCCTATCGCGGGGACATGGTCAATGGCCTGGCCTTCGATGCCGAGCAGCGCCGGCCCGACCCGGAGCGGATGATCCGCGCCTACAACCAGTCGGCGGCGACGCTGAACCTGCTGCGCGCCTTTGCCCAGGGCGGTTATGCCGACCTGCATCAGGTCCATCGCTGGACGCTCGGTTTTGTCGCGTCGAGCTCGCAGGGCAAGCGCTATGAGGCGCTGGCGCAGGAGATCGACCGGGCGCTGGCTTTCATGGCGGCCTGCGGCATCACCGGCGAGACCACGCCGCAAATCCGCGAGACCGATCTCTTCACCTCGCATGAGGCGCTGCTCATGCCGTATGAGCAGGCGCTGACCCGCATCGATTCGACGACCGGCGACTGGTACGACGTCTCGGCCCACTTCCTGTGGATCGGCGACCGCACCCGCAAGCCCGACAGCGCCCATGTCGAGTTCATGCGCGGCATCAAGAATCCGATCGGTCTGAAATGCGGCCCGTCGATGAACCCTGACGACCTGATCCGGCTGATCGACCGGCTGAACCCTGAGAACGAGCCGGGCCGGCTCACCCTGATCGCCCGCATGGGCTCGGACAAGGTGGCTGAGAAGCTGCCGCCGCTGCTGCGCACTGTTGCCCGCGAGGGCAGGGTCGTGGGGTGGGTCTCCGACCCGATGCACGGCAATACGATCAAGTCGGGCTCCGGCTACAAGACCCGTCCGTTCGACCGCATCATGGCTGAGGTGCGCGGCTTTTTCGTCGCCCACGCGTCCGAGGGCACCCATCCCGGCGGCGTTCATTTCGAGATGACCGGCCAGGACGTGACCGAATGCACCGGCGGTGCCCAGGCGATCACCGATTCCAGCCTGTCGCTGCGCTATCACACGCATTGCGATCCCAGGCTGAACGGCGCCCAGTCGCTGGAACTGGCTTTCCTGATCGCGGAAGAGCTGCAGAAGCTGCGGGTTTCGACCGGTAAGGTCGCGGTCGCGTCCTGACGGCCTACTTGCTGGCCGGCGGCGTCGCGGCAGGTGCGGGCGCCGGATTGGCCGGCGCCTGAGCGGCGGGAGCGGCGCCCGCCGGCGCTTCCGCTGCCGGGGCGGCATTCGGATTGCCTTCGGCATCCTCCTCGCCGCCGGCGGTCAGCACCTCCAGTCCGGCAGGGACTTCGAACAGGGACGGGTCCTGCGGGCCGCGCTGGATGTTCTTCAATTCCATCCGTGAGGGCGCGGCATCGGTGTCGATCGAGGTCTTGCCGATCATCTTCACGATGATGCCGTCGTCCGTTGCCCACACCGTGGCGTTGACGACCAGATCCGGACCGCCGTCGATCTTTATGGCGTATTTCGTGGTCTGCAGCCCTTCGATCGTCTCCGAGCCCTGCGACATGGCGTCCGAACCGTAGAAGGCGTCGATGTCGATGCCCGGCGCGCCGATCTCGCCGGCGGCCTCGGCCGCGGCCATGCGCAGCGCCACGGCCAGCTTGCGGCTGGGCTTCAGGTCATAGACCAAGCCGGCTTTGCCTTTGTCACGTCGGATGATCAGCGTCTTGTCGACACCGGCGGCATTCTTGGCCTGCCGCCGCTCCTTCGGACCGTCCACGTTGAGATGGCCTGTTGTCTGCCTCCCCTTCGCGAAGAAGACGACATCGGCGCTGTAGGCGGCTTTGGGGAGGGGAAGCTTATCCGCCCAGGCGGGCGCCG
>DATBAZ010000113.1:0-15140 GCA_036271255.1 Alphaproteobacteria bacterium | reverse complement strand
CTCGACGATCGGCAGGCCGAACCCCTCGGCCAGCGACGGGAACAACAGCGCGCGGGCGTTTTGCAGCAGCGCCTGGATCTTGAGCGCCGGAGCATAGCCCAGCAGCAGCACCCCCGGTCCCTCCCCCGCCGCTTTGTCGACACCGATGCGATAGCCGTGGGCCGGCTTCAGCTCAGCCTCGGCGCCGAAACCTTCGCCCCCGGCCAGCACCAGAGGTGCGGCCATCCCGCTCGCCAGATAGGCCTCGATCAGCCGGCCGATATTCTTGCGCTTCTCGATCGTTCCGATGGAAAGGAAGAAGCCGCGGCGCTTGAGGTCGGCGAGCCCCGCCTGCTCCAGGGTCACGAGGCCGGAACCGTCCATCCGCCCAGGCTGATAGGTGTTGGTGATCCGGTCCGCCGGATAGCCGAACTCGTCGATGACCGCGCGGCGGGAGCTTTCCGACACGGTGATCACATGGTCGGCCGCCGCCAGCACGGCCTTGATGACGGCGCGATGGCGCGACTGGGCGCCGGACGTCAGGTCCGGTTCGGTCTGCGGGATCAGGTCGTGGATGGTATAGATATTGAGTGCGCCCTTGAGCACGATCGGCACCGGCGAAGTCCAGTGCATCACCGCCGGCGGCGTCCGATCCAGCAACGTGATCGGCCGGCGATAGATATCGAAATGGACCTGAGCCACGCGGAAGATATCGGTGGCGCGGCGGATTCGCTCGAACCCCGTGCGCCCCACCGGCCCCACCGCAATGCCCGCAGGCCGGGCAAACGGATACAGCGCCCGCGACCAGCGCAGCAACCGGCCTAAGCCTTGCGGTGGCACGCCATAAGGCGGCAGGGAACCGTCGGGCGCGAGCGGACGGTCGAGCAGGACTTCGCGCCGATAGCCCAGCCGCCGGACGGCCCCAGCCAGGCCGTGGCCATAGCTGTGCACGCCGGTTCCCGCGTCCAGGATCAGGCTGCGTCCGTCAAAACCGATCCAGGGCGGCGGCGGAGAGGGCTGCACGCGGTTGGTCCATCGTGTTGAATCGGCGACCGTTTCCCGGCCGCCTTGAATTCAATACAGCGCGCGCGCAGCCACCTGTCCAGTACGCTTAGATAACACCCAGTTCGCGCGCCCAGATCAGGTTCTTGCGGGCCGAGCCGACATGGGCGCCGTGAACGACATGCGCCTCGCCCTGGTTGGCGTCGCCGTCGATGATCCGGTCGGCGCCGGTCTTCTCGGCCTCGGTCTGCAGCCGGTCGAGGCGCTGCCAATAGGCCAGCTCCTCCTTGGTCGGCGAGAAGACTTCGTGCACCACCGGGATCAGCACCGGATTGCCGATCATCATGCCGTAATAGCCGATGTTGCGCAGCTCGGTCGCCCAGTGGCGCAGCCCCTGCTCATCGTCGAGCCGGCCCGTCCACATGCCGGAGATCGGGTAGCGGATGCCGGCGGCCTTGGCATCGATCAGCACCTTGGAGCGCAGATACAGCGTCTCACGCGCATCCGGCGTTACACGGAAGCCGACCGCCTGATGGATGTCGCCGAAGCGGGAAATGGCGCCGCCCATATAGCAGATGCGGTCGGACGACACGCCGATCTCATAGCCGAGCCGGAGTGCCTGCGCGGTCTCCAGGATCGGATAGATCATGGTCTTGCCGATCGGCAGGCCGAGCTCGGCCTCCATGCAGTTCAGCAGTCCCTCGACCATGTGGACGTCGGCGGGATTGTCGATCTTGGGGATCAGTATGCCGTCGAGCCGCGGATGCATGGCCGCGCGCAAATCCTTCAAGGTCTGGCCGGTATGCGGGTTCTGGACCCGGACGAACACGGTCGGCCCGGTCGGCGGCAGCGAGGCGATGAAGCCGCTCACCAGCTTGCGGGCATCCTCACGCTGTGGCTCCGAGAACGGCGTGCGCGGCTCCTCCAGATCGATGACGATCGCATCCGCGCCCGACGCGAAGCCTTCGCGGATGTCTTTCTCTTCGCTACCCGCACAGAACAGCAGCGTGCGGATCGGTTTGGCGTCGTGTTTGGCCATGTGTGTCCCCCTTCCCTAAGTTCCTAATTCGTCATTCCCGCGAAGGCGGGAATCCAGGAAATGCCTCCAGAAGCGCGAAAGCAGCATGTCGCCGCGGACGCGGCTCTAGCCTGGATTCCCGCCTTCGCGGGAATGACGCCAAGTGAATTCAGCCCTTCCCCAGGATCGCGGCGGCCTGCTTCTCCACCACGGTGCCTTCGAAGAATTTCGGGTTCATCCCGCCGTGGAGCTCCACGGGGTTCACGAAGGTGAAGTCGCGGAAATTGTCTTCGGTGATGCGGCCGTGCTCGACCATCTCATAGGCTTCCTCGACCGGCTCGGTCATGTCGACCACATCCCAGTGGGAAATGTCGGAGCCGATCATCGCCTTCAGCTTGGCGCCCATCGGATTGACCTTGTCGGCGAAGGCCCAGGCGACCATCGGATCGTCCGCCTCGCAGCCGAAATAGAAGTTCGGCACGAACAGGTCGCGGATATCCTCGGCGGTCTCGATCAGCGCACGGGAGAACTCGTCGATCTGGGTCGGGCGCGCGGCTGGCTTGGAGAAATGGGCGCGGATCTTGTCGAGGCTTGAGAGCACCCTGCCCTCGCCGTATTTCTCGACAAAGCCCATCAGCTTGCCGACATCGAGCTTGTCGGGATCGAGGTCGTAGATCGCCTTGCTGTTGCGCTTGGACCAATGGCCGATGATGTCGGCATAGAGGCTGCAGCCCCAGGCGACACCGCCCTCCAGGAAGCCGAACTTGAGCTCCGGGAAGCGGCGGGTGACGCCGCCCAGGAACAGCGACTTCGCCAGCGATTCATGCGCCGTCGCCAAGCCCCCGATGTGGTTGTAGACATAGGACGAGATTGAGCGCGTGACCCGCTCGCGCTGGTGTGAGCCATGGACCAGCGGGGCGATGCCGGCATCCACGAACTTGGCCCAGAGCGGGTCATAATCGTATTCGCTGTCGATGCCGTACGTGTCCAGGCGATGGGCCTGCGGGCCGTTGGCGGGTTTCTCGCCCAGATAGCGGCGAACGTAGGAGGCCATGATCGCGGTCTTCATGCCGATCGCGGCGGCATGTTCGACCGCGGCGCTGGCGACCTGCGGATTGTTCATCGGCACGATGCCGCCCACCGCCATGCGATGCTTGTACGGCTCGAAGATCGAGACCAGCCAGCGATTGGCGGCATGGGCAATGGCGCCCGCGACCTCTGCGTCCTCGATATCGAGCAGGCCGAGCACCGCCGACGGGTAGCAGAGCATGAAATCGATGCCCATCTCATCCATCCGCTCATACATCAGCTTAGGCAGATGAGCGGTGGCGCGGTCATAGACGTTCTTGGTCTGCCAGCCCCACCAGGACGGCATCGAGCGCCAATCCCGCTTGATCGCCGGGTTGTCCCGATCGGCCAGCGCCGTCGATGTGTCGAAGGGCTTGGCCCAGCTGGCGAGATAGCGGTCGCGCATCTCGCGCCCGCCGGCTTCCTCAATATAGGTTACGAGCTCGTCGTCGAGCACCGGGCCGATTTCGACGAAATGGCCATCGGCGTCGATGATCGGATGATCGACCTTTTCACGCACCTGGGCGGCTGTGGTCACGGCTTTTTCCCTTCCCGCTTGCGTTGGTTTTCGGCCCCACCCTTAAGGGTCTGAGGCGGCCTCAATAGACGCCGACGGGCGGATATGAGTCAATGCAATTGAGGCCCGGCCGGATGCATTATCTTATGTATCTTTGATATGTTTGAGGCAGACACGAAAGCGAACCTTTTGGCGAGAGCGGAACAAAGCCTCCTCGCCAGCCGTTCTGATTAGTTATACAGTTTCTATCTGTAACGCTCCCCCATCGGCCTCGATCGGCAACGACAAGAACAATGCGAAATAATCTTCATGTCTGATCCCGAGGCCCGCGCGCCCTCCACCGATCCGGGCACGGAGCCTCCTCCGGTCAACATTCACGAGTTGCTGGTCCAGAGCGTCCTCGACTACGCCATCTTCATGCTCGATCCGGCCGGGACCATCATAAGCTGGAACCCGGGCGCCGAACGGATCAAGGGCTATACCGCGCAAGAAATCATCGGCCGGCATTTCTCCATCTTCTACACCGAAGAGGACCGGGCTGCCGGCAAGCCGCAGCGAGCGTTGGCGACCGCGCGGGAAACCGGGCGCTTTACCGCCGATGCCTGGCGTATCCGCAAGGACGGCAGCCGCTTCTGGGCGCTGGTGGTCATCGATCCGATCATCCAGGACGGCAAGCTGATCGGCTTCGCCAAGATCACCCGCGACCTGACCGAGCAGCGCAACGCGCAGCTGGCCGCGCTGGAAAGCGAACGCCGTTTCCGGCTGCTGGTCCAGGGCGTCACCGACTATGCGATCTATATGCTGAGCCCGGAAGGCATCGTGACCAACTGGAACACCGGCGCCGAACGCATCAAGGGCTACACCGCCAACGAAATCGTCGGCCAGCACTTCTCCCGCTTCTACACCGACGAGGACCTCGAGAAGGAGGTTCCACGGATCGCGCTCGAAAAAGCCCGCACCGAGGGGCGCTTCGAGGCGGAGGGCTGGCGCAAGCGCAGTGACGGCACACGTTTTTGGGCCGGCGTCATCATCGACGCCATCCGCGATGAGGACGGCACGCTGATCGGCTTCGCCAAGATCACCCGCGACCTGACCGAGCGGCGGGAGGCCCAGCTTGAGCTCGAGCAATCGCGCGAGCAGCTGTTCCAGTCGCAGAAGATGGAGGCTGTCGGTCAGATGACCGGCGGCCTGGCGCATGATTTCAACAATCTGCTGACCGGCATCACCGGCAGCCTGGAACTGATGCGCACGCGCTTGGCGCAGGGCCGGATCAACGAGCTCGAACGCTTCATCACCGCCGCGCTCGGCGCCGCGTTCCGGGCCGCCAACCTCACCCACCGGCTCCTCGCCTTCTCACGCCGCCAGACTCTCGATCCCAAGGCCACCGACGCCAACCGGCTGATCGTTTCGATGAGCGAATTCATCCAGCGGACGATCGGTCCCGCGATCACGCTGGAAATCGCGTCGGCGGTCGGCTTGTGGCCGACATTCTGCGACGTCAACCAGCTTGAGAACGCCATCCTCAATCTCTGCATCAATGCGCGTGACGCCATGCCCGACGGCGGCAGGCTGACGATCGAGACGACCAATGCCTGGATCGATGAAAAGGGCGCCCGGCAGCGCGACGTGCAGCCCGGCCAATATGTGGCCATCTGCGTCACCGACACCGGGACCGGCATGCCACCGGAGGTAGTCGCCCGCGCGTTCGATCCGTTCTTCACCACCAAACCGATCGGACAGGGCACCGGCCTTGGCCTGTCGATGATCTATGGCTTCGCCCGCCAGTCCGGCGGGCAGGCCCGTATCTATTCCGAGGTGGGATCGGGCACCACAGTGCGGCTTTATCTGCCGCGTTTTTACGGTGAGGCCGAGGAGGCTTCGGAGGAGGCCCCGTCCGAGCTGATGCCGCGGGCGGAAAGCGGCGAAACGGTCCTGGTCGTCGACGACGAGCCCAGCGTGCGGATGCTGCTGACCGAGACGCTCGACGAGCTGGGCTATGCGGTGATCGAGGCCTCGGACGGCCCTGCGGGCCTGAAGCTGCTGCAGTCGAACATCCGCATCGACCTCCTGATCACAGATGTCGGCCTGCCCGGCGGCATGAACGGCCGGCAGATGGCCGACGCGGCCCGACTGTCACGGCCCAAACTCAAGGTCCTGTTCATCACCGGCTATGCCGAGAATGCGGCCATCGGCAACGGCCATCTCGAACCCGATATGCATGTGGCGACCAAGCCGTTCAACCTGGACAAGCTGGCCGCCCGGATCAAGGCGATCATCGACGAAAAGTGACGCGACGTTGCAGGCCGGCGTTGCTTACATCAGGCCAGTGCCGTAACCATATATGCTGACGCGGCTTGGATTTCGATTGTCTTGGCTGTTCGGTCATCCGTGAGGCGATCCCGCACGCGGGATCGCGAAAGAAAGACACCATGACGACAGAACGGCAGACCGGTCCCCGCTATCGGATCGACGAAAGCGTATTTTTTTCCAACCCCTCGACGAAAAGCCACGCGCAGCAGCCGACGGAGCGCTTCATCGTGGTTTCGGTCATGCCGGTCGACCGGTCGGGGACATACCAGTACCGCATCCGCCCTGCGGGCACCGGTCCCCAACGGGTCGCATCCGAGCTCGAACTACGGCGCTAGGGCTTCGCCTGCCGCCGGACTAAGGCCCACCCCACCCGGGAAGGCCCTTATGCAGCGCTTCAGCGACCAGAGTTCCATGTCTCGGCCGTCAGCATGTGATGAGACAAGCTGGATCGCGCTGTCGTCGTCGGGACATTGCAACTCGACCGCGTGCGAAATCTTGCCGTCGGAATCCAGGAAATAGAGACGGTAATCGGGCATGAATATCTCCCCAGGTCTTACGATCGGGAGGACGCGCACCTCTTAGGCGCCTCCCGTGTGGGCCATCGACCGCCGTGCAATAACGGCGGTTTTTCGTCGGTAGAGATAGGAACCGGGAACGGCGGTTCAATACCGGCAAACCTTAAAAATTCGTAATCTTCTTCGAGAAGGACGGCGGGATCGGCGCAACAAAAAAACCCGGCAGGTCGCCCTGCCGGGTTCGGCGTTTCCATGTCGGAAAATCGTTATTCGGCGGCTTCGTCGAACTCGTTCTTGCCGAGCGCCGCCTCGACGTTGTGGCCGATCAGGCGGTCGTGGTTCTTGTGCATGTTCACGATGTTGACCTCACGGCGACCCATGATGATCGACGGCACGGCGCCGGCCTCCATCTGGATCTGGGCCGAGGACTGGATGACCATGTCCTCCTCCAGCGAGACCTTCAGCAGAAGGTCGGACATGTACTTCGCCATCGCGTCCGTTTCCGGGGTCGCGTTCTTCTTCGGACCGTAGGTGCGGAAGATGTAAGTGCAGGTGCCGACAGTCTCGCCGGGCTCGCTGCGCTGGAAGAACATGATGTGCCGGCTGCCGCCGACGACCGTGTTCGGGAAGACGGCGTTGGTGAAGCCGAACGGCAGGTCTTCCGGCCATTCGGATTCCGGCTTGTCCTTCAGCTCCAGGATCTGCATCTGCGGCGAGACCAGCGTGTGGTGCATGCCGAAATCCATATGCATGAACTGGCGCAAGGTCATCGGACCGACCGTGTTCGGGTGCAGGAAGGGCACGTGATAGCCTTCCAGGCCGCCATCGACCGCATGCTTCCAGTTGATGCGGGCCGGCGCCTTATACTCACCGACCAGCTGGAAATCCTCGAGCTTATAGTCGGCGACGATGCCGCCCATCTCCGGGCCGAAGAACTCGTCATAGTCGACGCTGCCGTTCGGGTCCGGATGGACCAGCACGACGCCGTGCTTCTCGACCAACGGCAGCTTGATCAGGCCGCGACCCGCCAGCTGGTCGGCATCGAAGGCCGAGCGGCTGGGGACGGAGGTCAGATCGCCGTCATTGCTGTAGGTCCAGCCATGATAGGGACAGACGAAGCCCTTGGCGTTGCCGCAGCCCTCGGCCAGCTTCACGCCGCGATGGCGGCAGGCATTGAGGAAGGCGTGCGCGACGCCGTCCTTGTTGCGCGTCAGGATGATCGGCTTGCCGGCGATCTCGGTCGCGTAATAATCGCCCGGCTCGGGGAAGTCGGCGCTGTAGGCGATCAGCTGCGGGCGGGTCAGGAAGAATTCCTTCTTCTCCAGCTCGAACCGCTTCTGGTCGGTGAAACGGCCGACATCGGTCTCCCACGACTCCTCGCCCATCTCATCGACATCGCGTGCATGGAAGTCGAGAATGCGTTTGGCGAGGGCTACACGCTGTGAGCGATCCATAAGGCGTTTCCTTCCCTTGAGGCCTGGGTCAAGCCTCGGTTAACCGGTGACGGGCTTCACGCGCATACACTGTGTTCGCCCGATAAGACTACATAGCAACTCTATCCCCCACCCGACAAGGGCAAAGAATTCCTCAGCTTGCGTGCGCCACTGTGTGCGACGGCAGCAAGTTGAACTTCTCAAGAATGAAGAGCGGCCCAATCAGCAGGAAGACGACATCGTCGAGAAAGGCCGGCTTCGCGCCCTCGACATGGTGGCCGTAGAACTGGCCGAGCCACGCCGCGACCCACAAAGCGGCGCAGATCCACAGGACCGGCAGGCCTGCATTGCCCATCGCAATCACGATGACGGCGCAGACGGCGAAGATCGCCGTCATGTAGAGCACGGCGCGCGCCGACAGGGTCGCGTAGAAGATCAGGGTCAACAGCGCGACGACCGTGGCGCCGTTCACCCAGGGCGCAAGCGGCGCCGCGAGGCCGACCCATAGGCCGAGCGGCAGGGTCCACAGCATGCCGATCGAGGCGAACAGGATGATCGGCACGCAGATCGTATGGACCCACGCGTTCGTCGGATTGCTGTGGGTCTTGCGGTATTCGTCGAGGAATTGCCGTTGGGTGCGCATCTTAGCCTTCTCGCAAGGCGACATTCTGCGCCACCTACGATCAGAAGTCGATTACGCTCTTATGCCAGCGCCCGGCGCATCGAGCTGGCGAGGTCTTCGACCTTGAACGGCTTGCGCAGGATGGAATCGGCGCCGACGACGCACTCCACTGCCTTGGTGTCGGCATAGCCGGTGACCAGGATCACCGGCAGGCCCGGCCGCCGCCGGCGGGCCTCGGCGGCGACTGCGGCGCCGTTCAGGCCCGGCATGGCGAAATCGACGATCAGCAGCTTCGGCCGGTCGGCGTCGAGCCGGGCCAGGCCAGCTTCGCCATGCTCGGCCTGGGTCACGTCGTAATCCAGCGTTTCCAGGCACTGCACGATGAAGCGGCGGACATCCGGATCGTCGTCGATCACCAGCACTTTCTCATGATGTCCGCGCAAAACCGCCTCGACAGCCATATGGACGACCTGCTCGGCATGCGCGCCGGTGACCAGCGGCAGCCAGATTTCGATCGTCGTCCCCTTGCCGAGCTCGCTCTGCACCCGCGTGGTGCCGCCGGACTGCTGGGCGATGCCGTAAACCTGGCTCAAGCCGAGGCCCGTACCCTTGCCGACCGACTTGGTGGTGAAGAACGGATCGAACACCTTGCTCAGCAGTTCCGGCTCGATGCCGGTCCCGGTGTCGGAGACCGAGATCACGATATAGCGGCCGGGCTTCAGATCCTCACCCCAATCGGTCTCGATCCGGCTGACGATGGTCAGGACGCCGCCCTCCGGCATCGCATCGCGCGAATTGATCGCGAGATTGAGGATCGCCAGTTCCAGCTGGTTGGCGTCGGCGGTCGCCATCGCGTCTCGGGCGGCAAGATCGGTCTCGATCCGGATGGTATGGCCCAGCGAACGCGACAGCAGGTCGTCCATGTTGCGGATCAGCTGGTCGATATCGACCGGTTTCAGGACAAGGTTCTGGTTGCGGGAAAAGGCGAGGAGCTGGCTGGTCAGCTTCGCCGCGCGCGCCACCGCGTCGCGCGCATAGCCGGCCATGCGCTGGATGCGCTCGTCGGCGGTACGGCGGCCGATCAATTCGACATTGCCGTGGATCGCGGTCAGCAGATTGTTGAAATCATGGGCGATGCCGCCGGTCAGATGACCGATCGCCTCCATCTTCTGGGCCTGGACAAAGGCCGCCTGAGCCTTCTCGCGCTCACCGATCTCCGCGACCAGCCGTTCGTTGGTCTCGCTGAGCTGGGCCGTTCGCTCGGCAATGCGGCTCTCGAGCGTCTCGTTGAGCTGGCGAAGCTCGGCCTCGGCCCGCTTGCGCTCGGTAATGTCGAGCGCAACGCCGGTCAGCCGAACCGAACGCATATCGCCCTTACGGCCGCCGCGGACATAGACCCAGTGGAGGCGGCCGTCGGGCCAGATGATCCGGTATTCGATGTCGAAGTCTTCGTGGCTCTTGAGCGACTGCCGGACGGCCTCGTGCTGCCGGCCGCGGTCTTCTGGATGGATTGCCTCGACCAGATGGTCGTAAGTGAAATCGTCACCGGTTTGGCGGCCGAATATCCGCTTGCAAGTGTCGGAGGTGCTGAGCGTGCCGGTCGCGACATCCAGGTCCCATGTCCCCATCCGCCCGCCTTCCAACGCGAACTTCAGCCGTTCCTCGGCCTGCTTCTGCGCCGCGAGCTGCGCGCGGGACTGATACTGGCGGCGCCGGGCGCGTAAAGCGGAGGTCACCGCGCTGATCAAGGATTCGCCGTTGAGCGGCCGTTCCAGCATAACGACGTTGCCAAGACCGGCCACACGCTCGGCGAGTTCATTCCTGCGGCCCGTTTGCCGGCCGGCCAGCACAACGAATGGAAAATCGGACCAGGACGACTGTTGCTGCAGCCAGTCGTGCACCGGCGCCCGGTCGGCGGCGGCGAGCGCCCCCTCGGTAACGATCGCGGCGGCGGCGCCGGCATCTATTGCCGAAGCTATGTCCGCGAGATCGGCGGCGATGTAGCAGCCGATGCCGGCAGCCATGAGCAGGTTGCACAGCGTGTCGGCATCACGTGGGCGCGACGTGAGGATGAGGACACGCTCGTCCGCCGACGCCGGATCGATCTTCTTGCAACGGCAGGCCTTTGGCGCGGGTGACGCGCCAGGGGCCATTTCTGTGCGTGCGGACGGAATTCCCATAGTCGTTTTGCTACAACATCTTGCCGTTGAAAGATCATCCAGTTTTATAGGAACGGCGTAGGGTGCGCTCCGACGGTCCAGGGCCTGACTCAAACCGTTGGCTCTGAAACTCAAAGGGGGGGTACATCGTTCCAATCGGGAACGTTCTCAGTGCGTGGGAGCTTCAAATGACATGAGAGGCGCAATGCCTTCGAGACATATGGAGATGTTGAAATGCTGAGGAACTTTGTCCTCGCCGCGGGCGCGTTGACGATGGTCGCAGGCTTCGCCATGGCGCAGGAGGTGCAGCAAACCACCACCTCGTCCCAGGCCGTGACGACGCCCGGTGCGCCGGACATCAACGCCCAGGCGGCCGCCGCTGCCGAGAAGGCGCGGGCCCAGGCCAAGCCTGGCGAGGAATATGAATGGTCGGTGGACAATACCACCACCCATGTGCCGGTCCGCCCGGCGCCGCCGCCGCCGCCACCGATGGTGGAGCATCATCATACCCAGACGACGACCACCACGACCCAGGGCGGCGATCAGTAAACCGTGATCACGGTGGAAGCGGTCAGCCGGCCGCTTCCGCCGCCGCCATCAGCAGGGAGGCGTTGCCGCCGGCCGCCGTCGTGTTGATAGTCACCACCCGCTCGGTCGCGAACCGGCGGACATAGTTGGGGCCGCCCGCCTTGGGGCCGGTGCCCGACAGGCCCTCGCCGCCGAACGGCTGGGTGCCGACGGTCGCGCCGATCATGGTGCGATTGACATAGAAATTTCCCACACAGGCGCTGCGCCGGACGCGCTCGACGGTCTCGTCGATGCGTGTTTGCAGGCCCAGTGTCAGGCCATAGCCGCTTTCGTTGATGGCTTCGAGCACCGCCTCCAGCCGGTCGGACTGGTAGCGGGCGACATGCAGGAACGGGCCGAACACCTCCTTCCCCAGCGCCGCGATCCCGTCGGTCCAGACGGCACGCGGCGCGAAGAAATTGCCGGCCGCCCTGCCTGCCGGCGCGACCGCGAACGGCTTGCCCACCTCGCCGGCATGTGCGGTCAACGCATCCAGCGCATCCTGGTCAATGACCGGACCGATATCGGTTGCCAAGTCCGCCGGATCGCCGACCTGAAGCTCGGCGATGGCGCCTCCCAACATGGATGCCAAGTCGTCAGCGATCTCATCCTGAACATAGACGCAGCGCAGCGCCGAGCAGCGCTGGCCGGCGCTGTCGAACGCCGAGACCATGATGTCGGCCACCGCCTGCTCCAGCAGGGCCGAGCTGTCGACGATCATGACATTGATGCCGCCGGTCTCCGCCACCAGGGTCGCGATGGCGCCGTCGCGGGCGGCGAGCGTGCGGTTGATCGCCTGGGCGGTGGCGGTCGAGCCGGTGAAGACGACACCGGCGACCCGCCTGTCGCCGACCAGCTTAGCGCCGACCTTGGCCCCGTCGCCCGGCAGGATGGAGAGGACGCCGTGCGGGATGCCGGCCTCATGCAGGAAGCGGACTGCACGGGCGGCGATCAGCGGCGTCTGCTCCGCCGGCTTGGCGATCACGGCATTGCCGGCGACGAGCGCGGCGCTGACCTGGCCCAGGAAGATCGCCAGCGGGAAGTTCCAGGGCGAAATGCAGACCATGACGCCGCGCCCGGCATAGGTCAGCTCGTCGGTCTCGCCCGTCGGGCCGGGCAGCTTGACCGCGACCAGGCTCTTGCGCGCCGAGGCGGCGTAGTAGCGGAGCAGGTCCACCGCCTCCCGCACCTCGGCGACCGCTGCGGGGAGGCTCTTGCCGGCCTCACGGATCGCCAGCGCCATGAAGCGGGCACGGTCGGCCTCGATCCGGTCGGCAGCGCGTTCCAGGCAGGCGGCGCGGACATCGACGGGAATGCGTTCCCATGCGCGCTGCGCGGGCACCGCGGCCACCAGGGCTGCTTCGATGTCGGCCGTCCCGGCCTCATGAGCAAGGCCGACGACCAGATTACGAGCAGCCGGATTATGGATAGTCCGGGCTCCCTCGCCGGGCCGCTTGACCCCGCCGACCACAGGCCAGGCATCGTCCTCACCCACCGCTTCGGCATTGAGCAGCCGGTCGAGTCCGGCCAGCGCAGCCGGGTCGCCAAAATCGAAACCCAGCGAGTTCTTCCGCTCCGGCTCGTAAAGCGCCGGCGGCAGCGGGATGCGGGCCGGCGGCAGGCTGGCGACGACCGCGGCCGGATCGCGCGCCAGGGAGGCGATCGGCACGTCCGGGTTGGCCAGCTGATTGACGAAGGAGCCGCTGGCTCCGTTCTCCAGCAGCCGGCGCACGAGATAGGCGAGCAGGTCGTGATGCGCTCCGACCGGCGCGTAGATGCGGCAGGAGACACCGAGCCCCTCCTCCATCAGCAGGTCGTGCAGAGCCTCGCCCATGCCGTGCAGGCGCTGGAACTCGTAGTCAGTCCGGCCTTCGGCGAATGCGCGTATTGCTGCGGCGGTGGCTGCATTATGTGTCGCGAACTGGGCATAAAGCCCGTCGCCCGCCGCCAGCATCTTGCTGGCCGCGACCAGATAGGACAGGTCGGTCACATCCTTGTGGGTATAGACCGGATAATCCGGCAGGCCCTGCTCCTGCGCCCGCTTGATCTCGCTGTCCCAATAGGCGCCCTTGACCAGCCGGACCATCAGCCGCCGGCCCGCTTTCCCGGCCTCGTCCACCAGCCAGTCGATCAACGGCAGGATGCGCTTGGAATAGGCCTGCACCGCCAACCCCAGCCCGTTCCAGCCCTTCAGCTCCGGCGCGTGGATCAGCCGGCCGATGATGTCGAGCGACAGGTCCAGCCGGTCGGCCTCCTCGGCATCGATGGTGCAGCCCATGTCGTAGCTTTTTGCCAGCACCGCCAGCTCGAGGATGCGGGGATAGAGTTCCTTGAGCACCCGGCCCCGCTTCTTCAGCTCATAGCGCGGATGCAGTGCCGACAGCTTGATCGAGATGCCCGGCCCCGCGATCGGGCCGCGCCCGGCGTTGGACTTGCCGATGGCATGGATGGCCGCCTCATAGGACTTGTAATAGCGCCGCGCGTCCCTGTCGGTCAGCGCGGCCTCGCCCAGCATGTCGTAGGAATGGCGGAAGCCGCGCTTCTCGTTGGCGCGGGCGCGGGACAGGGCTTCGTCGATGGTGCGGCCGAGCACGAAATGGCCGCCCACCACCGCCATGGCGCGCAGCATCGACTGGCGCAGCATCGGCTCGCCCATGCGGGCGGCGAGCCGCGGCCAAATTTTCTTTTCCTGGGCAGCGCGCAATGCTCGTCCTGTGATATCGAGCGCCCGCGTCGACAGGTTGACGAAGACCGATGGCGACGCGCCGATATGCCTGGCGAAATCGGCCGAGACCAGCTTGTCACGGATCAGCAGGTCGCGCGTGGCGGCGTCGGGGATGCGCAGCAACGCCTCGGCCAACATCATCAGCACCAACCCCTCGTCGCTCGACAGGTCATATTCGCGCATCAGCGCCTCGACCGGCCCCGCCCCGCTGTCGCGCCGGCGGATCGCCGCGATAAGCTCGACCGCATGGGAGGTGACGGCAGCCCGCGTCTCAGCCGGCACCACATAGGCCTGGAGCAGCCGCCCGATGGCGGCCGCCTCCGGCTCGCGATGCAGCGCCCGGATCGCGGCGCGGCCGGGATCGTTTTCATAGGTTCCGAGATCGAACATCCGCGTTGCCGCCATAATCGTCCTCGCTGACTCGCCGCTCATCTAACACCGTCATTGCGGGCGGAGCGAAGCAATCCAGGGCCGTTGACCCGATACCGGTCGGTAAGGCCCTGGATTGCTTCGTCGCTACGCTCTCACAATGACGGCGTATTTTAGCTGAGAGACAGCAGAATATCCCACCGAATTGCCTGCCCCGTGCTAAGGTGGCGATATTTTCTGCTGGATATATCGCCATGATACCGAATAGAACACTGGAAGACCTGGACCGCATCGACCGTCATATCCTGACCGTGCTGCAAGCGGACGGGCGAATCTCCAATGTCGATCTCGCCGCCAAGGTGGGGCTCAGCCCGACGCCGTGCCTGGAGCGCACCCGCCGGCTGGAGCGGGACGGGTTCATCGACGGCTATGTCGCGCTGCTGAATCCCGAGAAGATGGCGATGGGGCTGCTCGCCTTCGTCGAGGTCTCGCTCGACCGGCCGACGGCGGAGGTGTTCGACAAGTTCGCTTCGGCCGCGCAGGGCGACCCCAATATCGTCGAATGCCATATGGTCGCGGGCGGGTTCGACTATCTGATGAAGGTGCGGGTCGCCGACATGGATGCCTATCGCCAGTTCCTGGGCAATGGCATTGCCCAACTGCCTGGAGTGCGCGAAACGCGGACCTATGTGGTGATCGAACAGGTTAAGTCCCGTTCGGCCCTGCCGGCTTAAACAGCGCCGGCACAGGAGACGCAATCCGCCGTCCGTACCAGGGAACGGCGACGGCGTGGAACGACCAGCCGAAGCGCCACACGAAAGATCGCATTCATGTCGACGCAGCAACTCGCCGAAGC
>DATBAZ010000112.1:0-4690 GCA_036271255.1 Alphaproteobacteria bacterium | reverse complement strand
CGTGCATGTGCAGCCATCGCCGCGCCGCCCACCACAATTCGCGGGGCACCGGCACGTTTCCAGGGCCTTTCAGCTCGGCGATGTTCAGCAGCGGATCGCCGGGCCAGCAGCAGATTTTCAGCGTGGCGACCCGTTTGCCGTCCTGCGCCACAGCCCACAGCCTTGAGAAACCATGCGCCAGGTTGTCGCCATAGGTACGGACGCAATTCCGCATCGCGGCCGCCTCCTCGGCCAGCGCGGCGACGCTGTCCAGGGGTAGGAATTCGTAGCCGTCCACGCAGCCGGGCGTGAGCCACATATCGGTTATCGACAGGGGACCAAGAGCCAGATGCAGTCCGAACAGTTCTCGCCAGCCATTCGCGGCTTCGAGCGCCTGGCCTATACCCATATCGGGCCGCCACGGTCGCTCGATCAGGCTGTGTGCGAACGTTCCTTTCTGGCCGGAAAACCAGCACCAAAGAGCGATCAGCCGCAGGCGCTCAGGTTTGAAGCGCTTCGGTTCGCGGATTAGTTCGCGCGCGATCCATACCGCCGCCGGTTCGTCAGCTATGTCCGCCATCTGCGTCACCGCCTGCAGCCAGAGCGGCGCCAGCTTGCGCGTCGGCAGGTGGTTGGCAATCTGCCGGCGGAACAGCGCGCCGTCGGGCAGCTTCGGGATCGGCCCGGTAAAGGCCTCCGCTGGCAGCTTCCTTAGCCACATTGGTAGGTCGGCCGCTTCCGCCGCCTCTGCCAGGGAACGCCCAGTGACGACATGCGCCAGCGTTAGCGCCGGGTCGAAACCCGGGCGCGGGACGGCAAGCGCGAATAGAAGCGCCGGAAAGCTCAAGGCAAGGTCGGCCGCGCGCAGATGTTCCGCCGCCAGCGCCCGCACCGCGCCCTGGAAGCGGGGCTGATAGCGCCGCAGCCTCGATTCGAGCAGGTCCATGCGCACGGCTCCGCAGCGGCGAGCCGGCAGTGAATGTGCAGTCATGGTAAAGAATTCCGCCTATGCGGACTAAGGGCCAAAAGGCCGATTCAATTGGAGTCGGGAGATTTCAAATCTTACCCGGGCTTTATGTCCCGGGGATGCGCGTCAAATATCGCGGATCGCGGCCGGGAAGCGTGCTGTCGCAAACATTGACGCCTCCGATAATTTGAGTTCAGGGCCGCCCCAATAGCTCGCCTTTCCCCGCCGCGCAATAAAAGACTGCAACAGGACCGCGAAATCGCGGCGGGGTGTGGCTTTTCGGAAACGCCGGCTTAGGCCCGGGTCATATCCAGCGCCGCCAGATACGAGAACACCGCCGACGATCCCACGGGATTACCGCCGCCCGGATAGGCCTCGCCGCTGACCGCTGCCATGGTGTTGCCGGCCGCATAGAGCCCCGGGATCACCGAGCCGTCGGGGCGCAGCACCCGCGCATTGGTATCGGTCTTGAGGCCGCCCTTAGTGCCCAGGTCCGACACGGCGATCTGCGCGGCGTAGAAGGGCGGCTCGCTGATCGGGGTCAGGCCCGGATTGATGCCCTTCTCGGCCGGGCCCTTAGCCATCTTGCCCTCGTTGGAGACGAGGTTCTCCAGATACTCGGCGGCGGCGAAGACGAATTTCTCGAACGGCTCCTCGCCCCGGCGGAAATCCTCGTCGACGCCGGTCTCGGCGAAGCCGTTGAAGCGGGCGATGGTCTCTTTCAGCGCATCGGCCGGCACGCCGATCTGCTCGGCCAGACCTTCCAGCGTGTCGGACTTCTTCCACAGGCCGGCGGCGATATATTCCGCCTCCGGGCGCAAGGTCACGGAGGCGTTCATGACCGGCGGTTCGGCGAAGCGCTTGTCCCAGATCATCCATGACGGGATGTGGCGCACGCCGGTCTTCTCGCCCTTCAGCATCTCGCGCCCCAGCCGGTCATAGGCCATCGATTCATTGGCGAAGCGCTTGCCGGCGCCGTTCACCATGATGCCGCCAAGAATGCCGACCGTGAAGGTCGCGGTCCCGTCCGGATGCATGAAGCCGGGCGACCACCAGGCCTGGTCCATCAGGTCGGTGGCGGCGCCGATGGCGATTGCCGCCTCCAGCGCCTGGCCATGGTTGCCCAGCCCGCCGACGGACCATGTGTTGGGGCCGGCAATGCCGTATTTCTTGCGCAGCGCGTTGTTCTGCTCAAACCCGCCGGCCGCCAGCAGCACGCCGCGGCGGGCGCGGATGCGCCGGCGCTTGCCGTCCACGTCCACCTCGCCACCGACGACCACGCCGTCCTCGACGATCAGCCCGACCAGCGGCGAATTCCGGCGCAGCTCGACATTGCCGGTATCCTGGTTGGCCAGCAGGGCGCGGCCGATCAGCGCCTGCCCACCCATCAGCGCGTCGGCGGGCTTCTGCCCCTCGCGCTCGGTCGACAAGGTCGGCCGGATATGCTGGCGCAGCTCGCCCAGCGCCTCCGCCGGGATCGTCTGGCTGATGATGTGCCGTCCCTCGGGATGGGCGTGGGCGGCGTTGCCGTAATAATCGGGCCAGGGATAGACCTCAAACCGGAAGTTCGGGTTGCGCTCCAGCTCCTCGATCATCTTCGGGCCGGTATCGAGATAGGCGTCCTGCAGCGCCTCGGGCGTGCGCCCGCCGACGACGGCCTTGTAATAGGCGCGGGCCGCGACCGGGTCGTCAGGCGCGCCCGAGCGCTTCAGCACCGGATTGCCCGGGTGCCACATGCCCGACCCGGAATAGGCGGTGGTGCCGCCGAATTTGTCCGTCGCCTCCACGACGATGGTCTTCAGTCCCCGCGATCCGGCGGCATAGGCGCCGATCAGCGCACCGCCGCCCGAGCCCGCGACCAGCACGTCGCAGATATCGTCCCAATTACCTTCGCCCATTCCCCTCACCCATTCCGGCTTTCGCCTACTTGATCGCCCTTCTTCTCATTTGAGCCGCCGATGAGCAACCGCCTGGACGGGCCTTCGGCGGATTGTGCTATGTCAGTCGCGGTCGTTCGAATCTTGAAATTCTGTGCCGGGGGAAGTTGCGATGAAGATCGGTGTCTGCATGCCGTACATGGTTCGCGATTACGATCGCGACCGGATCCTGACCTGGGCGCGCAAGATCGAGGACGGGCCGTTCGACACGCTCTCCTGCGGCGAGCGCATCACCGATTATACTTATGAGATGCACACGCTGGTCACTGCCGCGGCTGCGGTGACGAAGCGCGTGCGCATCCTGCCGTCGCTCTATGTGCTGCCGATGCGCTCCGCTGTGCTGACGGCGAAGGAGATCGCGACCCTGGATGTGATCGCCGGCGGCCGCGTCGCGGTGACGGTCGGTGTCGGCGGCCGGCCGTTCGACTACAAGGCGGTCGGCGCACCGTTCGACCACCGGCACCAGCGGTTGGACGATCAGGTGGCCGAGATGAAGAAGGTCTGGCGCGGCGAGCCGCTGTTCGAAGGCTCGGGCGATATCGGCCCGCGCTCGCCGCAGGGGGGCAACATCCCGATCTATGCCGGGGCGATGGGCCCCAAGGCGATGGCGCGGGCGGCGAAATGGGCCGACGGCGTCTACTCCTCCTCCATGCCCGGAGACCGCGGCGGGCACGCCCATTTCTTCGAGATGGCGCGCGCCGCCTGGCGGGATGCCGGCCGCACCGACAAGCCCTATCTCGTCGGCTCATTCTGGTATTCGCTGGCGCCCAACGCCGAGCATGAGCTGCACGAATATGTCTACAACTACATGCGCTACCAGGATGAAGGCTTTGCCCGCCAGTGGGCCTCGACCATGACCCGCCACACGCCGGACGCCATCCTGGAGGCTATCGAGAATGTCCGCGCCGACGGCGCCGACGAATGCATTTTGGTGCCGGCGACGGCGCATTACGACGAGATCGACAAGCTGCTGCCGCTGTTCAAGTAAGGCGAGAACCATGACCGAGGAATCCAAGGGCACGTCCGCGCGCGGCTTTGCCGGGCTGGTGCCCGGTGCGCGCCGAATCCGCTATGGCGGCGCGATGCTCGACGAGCAGGAGATCGCGGCGGTCAACCAGGTCATGCGCACCGGCATGATCATCGGCGAGCAGGTGCAGACCTTCGAGAAGCGGGTCGCGGCTTTGCTGGGCCACAAGCACGGCATCATGGTCAATTCCGGTTCATCGGCCCTCACCCTGGCGATGCGGCTCCTGGACCTTCCCAAGGTGTCCGAGGTCATCACGCCGGTGCTGACCTTCTCGACCGACGTCGCCTCCATCGTCCATGTCGGCTGCGTGCCGGCCTTCGTCGATGTCGTGCTCGACACCTACCAGATCGACCTCGACAAGCTCGAGGCCATGATCACCCCGAAGACCAAGGCGATCTCGGTGCCCAACCTGCTGGGCGGCATTCCCGACTGGGACCGGCTGCGCGCCATCGCCGACAGGCACGGGCTGAAGCTGCTGGAGGATAGCTGCGACACGCTGGGCGCGACCCTGAAGGGCTCGGCTCCGGGCACGCGGGCCGACATCTCGGTCACCAGCTTTTCGATCTTCCACATCATCACCTGCCTGGGGAACGGCGGCATGGTGGCGGTGAACGACGAGAGCCTGTGGGACAAAGGCCTGGTGCTGCGCTCATGGGGCCGGTCGTCGGAGAAGTACCTGCACGGCATAATGCAGAAGGACAGCGACGGCCGCTTCCTGGAGGATGTCGACGGCATTCCCTATGACGGCATGTTCATCTTCGAGGACGTCGCCTACGGCTT
>DATBAZ010000111.1:0-2796 GCA_036271255.1 Alphaproteobacteria bacterium | reverse complement strand
CCGATGTGATTGAGATCGACCGAGACGGTATAGGGCTTGCCGGGCTCCAGCGGCGCCGGGTTCGCGTGACTGTCGCGGTGCGTGAGATTGAGGAAGCCGTATGTCACCCGCGACGACGTCCCGTCCGGGGCGACATCGTTCAGGCGGACGGCCACCATCGCAACCTTCGCGTCGGCCGCAACGGTCAGCTTGAGGGTGGGGCTCCCGAGAATCTCCACCCGCTCCGTCAGCACCTCGGATTCAAACACCAGGCTGCGGGCATCATCCTCGCGCTGGTCCAGCGGCGCTTCGCCGATGACGCCCAGCCGGCAATAATCGCCACCGTTCGCCATCCCGAGTGACAGCGGCGAGCGATGCGCGAACGCCTTGTCCTGGGACGGCTTTTTGCCGAGCGTGCCATCGCCCAGGAAATAGTCCTGGCGCTGGATATTGGGCGAAGGCCAGGTGGGTTCGCTGACCCAGCGGCCCTTGCAGGGAACATCCTTGGCCGGGTGGGCCGGCGGCTCGAGGATCCAGGCGTTATAGGCCGGTTCGCGCAAGACGCCGGTGTCCTTGCCCTTCAAGAACTGGTCCCACCAGCGCAGGCAGTCCTGCAGCCAGCCCATGCGCGGGCCGGGCTCGCCGTCATGGCCGAAATGATGCGCCCAGGGTCCGACCAGGCCGCGTACCGGTACGGAGAAGCTCTCGATCGCTTCGGGCACCGCGCCGGCAAAGTGATCGAACCATCCGCCGACGAAGTAGATGGCGGCGCGAAACTTCGCGATGTCATGGACGGCGGAGCCTTCGCGGTAATATCCGTCGTCCGTCTGGTGCGTCAGCCAGTTCTTGAGCCAGGGCTCATTGCCCTCGATGCGCTGGCGCCAGATGGCGTCATATCGGTCCCCGACGATCTGCGGGTCCGGCGGGCGCATGTTGAACATCAGCATCGTCGTGGTCCAGTGCAGATTGTCGAGCAGGAGGCAGCCGCCGCGGAAGTGCAGGCCATGCCGGTAGCGGTCGACGCCCGCGCATACCGGAATGACCGCCTTCAGCGCTTCGGGCGCGCGCGCGGCGACCTGCAGCGAAGAGAAGCCGCTCCAGGATTTGCCGATCATGCCGACAGAACCACTGCACCAGGGCTGCGCGGCGATCCAGTTGACGATCTCGACGCCGTCGTCCGTCTGCTGCCTGGTGAATTCGTCGGTCAACACGCCGTCGGATTCGCCGGAGCCGCGCGTGTCCACGCGCAGGCAGGCATAGCCATGGCCGGCAAAGTAACCATGGGCCATCTCGTCCCGGTTGCGGTTATGATCCCGCTTGCGGTACGGCATATATTCCAGGATCGCGGGAACGGGATGCGCATTGGCGCCTTCCGGCATCCAGATGCGGGCCGACAACTGCGTTCCGTCACTGAGCGGAATCACGACATGCTCGATGGTCCGCACGGCAAAGGGGAACGCGGTTCGATAGGTCATCATGTTTTGTTGCCTCGTTTGCCGGAACGCTTTGTGTTTTTATGCGCCACGGCGGTCGTCATAACGTCATTATCGCTGCAATGACGGGCCGCGTCAGGCGGCCGTCCGCTGATTGACAATGGACGGGGCGCGCCCATAATGTCAATTGTCAACAATGCTGCTGCGACAGCCTGGTTGATGCGTCGAATGGCGACAAGAACGGCACGGCGTGCCGGCAGTGCTGGGGACCGCATTCGAGGGATAGACGTGGCAGACAAGGCCCAGCACCCCGAGATCAGCACGCTGCAGTTGACGGCCTATGCCGCCCCGTCGATTCCCCTGACCATGCTGCTGGCGCCGCTGGTGGCCTATCTTCCCGCCTTCTATGCCGTGGACATGAAGTTCGGCCTGGGCGCGATCGGGGTCGCCTTTCTGCTGGGCCGGTTGATCGACGGTTTCGCCGATCCCCTGATCGGCCTGCTTTCGGATCACACCAAGGTTCGCTGGGGGCGCCGGGCGCCATGGCTGGTCGTCGGTACGCCCATTCTCATGCTGGCGACCTATATCCTGTGCATGCCCGGTCCCGGCGCGACGCTGGCGACCCTGACAGTGACGCTGGTCCTGTTCTATCTCGCGTCCACCATCGTGCAGATTCCGTACTATGCCTGGGGCGCCGAGATATCGAGCGGCTACATGGGCCGCAACCGGGTCAGCGGTTTCCGCGAAGCCGGCTTCGTGATCGGCATGGTCATCGCCGTCGGATTGCCGGGCCTGTTGCTGGGATCGGGCGCGCCGCCCTTGCGCCAGGTCCTGGTCATCTACACCCGGGCCATCCTGCTGCTGCTGCCGCTGACCGTGGCCCTGGCGGTGATGAGTGTGCGGGAATATCCGCTGGTGGCCACCGCGCGCGTCTCGTTCCGCGACATGCTCAAAGCCATCATCGGCAACAAGCCGCTGCTGGGATTCCTGGCCGGCTATCTTCTTCTCTACACGGCCGTGTCGGTGTTCGACGCGACCATGGTGTTTTTCTTCACCTTCGTCCTCAAGCAGCCGAATTTCCTGCACTTCATCCTGATCCAGTATCTGTGTTCGCTGCTGTTCATGCCGGTGGCCGTCCGGTTCGGCAACGCCTTTGGCAAGCATGTCAGCATGTGTCTGTTCGCCGCCGGCTATTCGTCGGCGCTGCTGGCCTACGCCCTGATACCCGCCGGTGCGCCGGTGCTGACGGTAATGATCGTGATGGTCAAGGGCGCCAGCATTCCCTTTTATCGCGTCATGCCGACGTCAATGATCGGTGACCTCGCCGATTACAATGAGCTCAAGTCCGGCGCCTCCCTCACGGGTGTGTACATGTCGCTGCTCC
>DATBAZ010000110.1:0-2331 GCA_036271255.1 Alphaproteobacteria bacterium | reverse complement strand
CCCGACGGCACGCAGATGATGACCTGCGGGCTGGCGAAGCTGCGCCGGTTATGCACCTTGCGGATGAAGTGCTTGATCATCTCCTCGGCGACTTCGAAGTCGGCGATGACGCCGTCGCGCAACGGGCGGATGGCCTGGATGTTGCCCGGCGTGCGGCCCAGCATCAGCTTGGCCTCGTCGCCCACCGCCAGCACCTGGGCCTTGCCGCGGTTGGTGGTGATCGCCACCACCGACGGCTCATTCAGGATGATGCCCCTGCCCTTCACATAGACGAGCGTATTGGCAGTGCCGAGATCGATGGCAATGTCGCTGGACAGAAAGCCGAACAGGTTTCCAAACATCGTGAGGGGTGCAGTCCATATAGCGCCGGGCCGGGCGCGGTCGGGCAGAGTTCTTTTTTGCGGCGGGTCACCGCGTCAGCGTGGGATAGAGCAAGAAGCCATTGTTCTCAAGCCCGGTGAACTCCCTATCCCCGGTTTGCCACCAAAGCACAGTGCTTAATCGTCGATGGCCTTGTAGCCGGCTTGCTGGAAGGCGCGGACCGGCGTGCGCGGGTCGGCGGCGGGCAGCTGGACCAGGAATATCTGGATCATGTCTTCCTTCGGATCGGCCTGCCACCAGGTGCCCCAGGCGCCGGGCCAGCCGAACGATCCGGCCGAGGAATATCCGAAGGGCGTGCGCACCTGCCTCGCCACGTCATCGACCACCGACACACCGAGTCCGAAGCCCTGCCCGCTCCAGAAATCCAGGCCAGAGAACGGCATCCTGCGCTGCTCCGGCGTCAGCCAGTTGGCGGTCATCAACGCGACCGTCTCGTGGCTCAGCAGCCTGACGTCGCCGCTGCGGCCCTTGCCCAGCAGCATCCTGGCAAAGGCGAGGTAATCGTCGGCGGTCGAGACCAGCCCGCCGGCGCCGGCGGGAAAAGCCGGCGGCTTGGCCCAGCGGCTGGCGGGGCCGGAGGGGTCGGCGACGATCCGTTTCCTGGTCTGCGGATCGACGCCGTAATTGACGGCAAGGCGGGCCATTTTGTCGGCCGGAACGAAGAAACCGGTATCTTTCATGCCGAGCGGCTTGAAGATGCGCGCCTCAAGGAAATCCGGCAGCGCCATGCCGGAGGCGCGGGCCACCAGCACACCCAGCACATCGAAGGAATTGCCGTAATTGAACCGGGTGCCCGGCTCGTAGGCGAGCGGCAGGGCGCCCACCCGCTTGATCCACTCGTCCGGTCCGGTCTCACGCGCCTTGTCCGCCGCTTTCAGCGCCTCGACCAGCGGCCCCGCCGCCGTATCCGGCGTGACGATGCCGGAGCGATGGGTCAACAGGTCGGACACCAGAATGCCGTGCGGCGACGGCCTGGCCGTATCCAAAGGATCGGTCGGGCTGGCGAGCAGCTTGCGGTCGGCAAGCTCGGGCAGGATCTTCTCGACCGGGGTCGAAAGGCCGAACTTGCCCTCCTCGATCAGCATCAGGGTGGCGACGGCGGTGATCGGCTTGGTCATCGAGGCGATGCGGAAGATCGTATCCCGCCGCATCGGCGTCCTCGCCGCCTCGTCCTGGAAGCCCACGGCATCGACCTGGGCGATCTCGCCATGGCGGTAGAGCAGAGTGACGACCCCGGCGGCATCGCCCCGGTCGATCGCGGCCTGCATCGCCGTGGTGACACCTTTCAGCCCCTCCGGCGAAAACCCGCCCGGCCCAGCTTTGGCGAGTGCCGGCATGGATGCCATCACACCCGCCATCGACGCACCGGCGAGCACGCCCCGCCGCGATATGTTCGCCCCCATGGGCCCCTCCCTGATCTTTTGTGGAGGGGAGATTGCCACTCGGAACGGCACGTGGCGAGCCGCTAATTTCAGGGCGTAGGGTGGATGAGCGAAGCGTAATCCACCGATAGGTGCTTCCACGGGCAATGTCGCGCCAGGCGCGACTGGCGGATTACGCTCCGCGCATCCGCCCTACGTCAGATTCGAAATCTTCCTGGAGCAGGGCGAAGGTGAGGTGGTCGCGCCAGTCGCCGGCGATGCGGAGATAGAGGCGGGCATAGCCTTCGCGGACGAAGCCGGCCTTTTCCAGCACGCGACGGCTGGCGGTATTTTCGGGCAGGCAGGCGGCCTCGATGCGGTGGAGCTTCAGCTGCTGGAAGCCGAAGCGGACGATGGTCTTGACCGCGTCGGTTGTGTAGCCGCGGCGCTGATAGGGCTCGCCGACCCAGTAGCCCAAGGTCGCGGTCTGGGCTACGCCGCGCTTGACCTGGGTCAGGCCGATGCCACCGACCAGATTGCCGCGTTCGCGCTGGAAGACATGGAAGCTGTAGCCCTCATCCGTCTTCCA
>DATBAZ010000109.1:0-10048 GCA_036271255.1 Alphaproteobacteria bacterium | reverse complement strand
TGGGGCTGGGTCAATATAAGCGACGGCACCCCGGCTTACCTGAAGCTCGCCGACCTCAGCGGCGACCCCGCGGCGGCGAACCAGCAGTAACCGCTGTTTTCAGGGCCTAACGGCAGCGCTCCGCGCTGCCTTGGCCGCCGTGGGCGGTGCAGGTGCCGGAGAACTTGACGACGCACCCGTCGGCTGGCGTGAACGACAGGCGCTGGTTACGTAGCCCCGTCAGGGCGCCGCCCGGGCACTCGGCATCCAGTTTAGCTCTCCCGTCCTGCCGTGCGCTTTGGCAGGCCTGGAACTGGACGGCGCCCGTTCCTTTTCCCATCACCTGGATGGGTGTCGTCTGGCCGCCGGTCGCGCTCTTCACCATCTGGCATGAGGCGAGACGCTGACGGATCTCCGCGACATGGGTGCTGCCGCCGTGGGCGGCCAGGAAATTCTGATCTTCGGCGCTGGTATGGAGATCGAGGGCGCGCTTGAAATCGGCTTCTTCAGCCGCGTCCGCCTGTTGACCGCCGGCGCTTGGCTGCGGCCCGGCGGCAGGCGCCTGCTGCGATGTCACGGCTGCCTGCTGCGCGCTCGCCGCCGCCTGCCGCGCCTTCGCGTCGGCCGCGGCCTTGGCCGTCGCGTTCAGCTTGGCGATGCCGTTGTCGGCGTCGGCCAGATGCCGGCCGTGCTGCGCCTCGATCTGCTTGTAGGTCTCATAGCCGGCGATCGTGTTCAGCTTCATGGCGGCCTCCCATTCCAGCCCGTCGATCCGCAGATCGGCTTCGTCGGCGTGGGTGCCCTTCGGCTCGTCCTGGAGGTAACCCTGATAACTGTCGATGGAGTTCTGCAGCTCGGCCGCGGACCAGGCCGCGTTGTCCTGCGCCTGCCGATGCGTCTTCCACCAATATACCCCGCCGACCGTTGCCGCGATCAGCGCCACCGCCGCCACAGTCAGAGGCAGGGCGCTGGAGCGCTGTGGCCGCGCGACTGCCATCGGGGTGGCGATCACGGGCTTGGCCGTCTCCGCCGCGCCACCCCCGGCGGCGGCTTCGTGCGCGGCCTTGCCCGCCAGTATCGTCCGGATCTGGATCGCCAGGCGCTCGATCGCATGCTCCCAGTTGCCGAACATGTCGATCCATTGCCGCGTCGCCAGCTCGTACTGGAACGCTTCCGCCGGCACGACATCCTCAACCCGCACCGGCACCACCACCAGCTTGTGCTGGCCGGCGAGCGCGACCTCCTTCTTGACCTCGTCGGAATTGTTCGAGTTGCCGCTGAACACGATCACCATCGCGCTGGCCGTGCGGATGGCCCGGATGATCGATTCCTGGAAATTTTCGCCCGGCCCGATGTCGCGGCTGGACATCCAGCAGGTGATGCCACGATTTTCCAGCGCACCGCAGATCGTTTCGGTGATGCCGCGATCCTTGCTGGAATAGCTGATGAAGACGGGGGCCGTCATGTCGGGCTCCGGGCTGACTGTGATCCCTGGATTATTGCTACTGAGTACGCTGCCGATTGCAGATTAGACCGAAGATTTCCGTTCAAGAAGCAAGAAAATGCGCCGCGGGGGTTGTGCCGCCTGACTACCCCGCCCGGTCCAACGCCTGCGTCAGGTCGGCGAGGATATCGTCGATATGCTCGATACCGACCGACAGGCGGACATAGCCCGGGGTGACGCCGGTGGCGTGCTGCTCGGCTTGCGTGAGCTGGGAGTGGGTCGTGCTGGCCGGATGGATGGCCAGGCTGCGGGCGTCGCCGATATTGGCGACGTGGTAGAACAGCTCCAGCGCGTCGATGAACCGGCGACCGGCGTCCGCTCCGGCCTTGAGCTCGAAGCCGACCAGCCCGCCGTAACCGCCCTTCAGAACGGCGTCGGCGCGGCGGCGCGCCTCGCCCTGCTGAAGGCCGGGATAGATGACATGGGCGACATCGCCTCGCCGGCTCAGGAATTCGGCCACCGCGGCTGCGTTCTGCGAATGCTGGCGGATGCGCAGGGGCAGGGTCTCCAACCCCTGGATGTGCTGGAAGGAATTGAACGGGCTGGCCGACGCCCCCAGGTCGCGCAGCAATGTGGTGCGGGCCTTCAGGATATAGGCGATGGGACCCAGCGGCTTCACCGCCTCGACCCAGACCGCGCCGTGATAGGACGGGTCGGGCTGGTTCAGCAGCGGCTGGCGTTCCCGTGCCGCCTCCCAGTCGAACGTTCCGGAATCGACGATCGCACCGCCGATCGAAGTCCCGTGGCCGCCGATATATTTGGTCGTCGAATAGACCACCACCGCCGCCCCGTGGTCGAACGGCCGGGCCAGGATCGGCGCGGCGGTATTGTCGACGATCAGCGGAATGCCCAGCGGCCGGCCGATCTCGGCCACCTCGCGGATCGGGAAGACGATCAGCTTCGGATTGGGCAGGGTCTCTGCGTAATAGGCGCGGGTGCGATCGTCGGTGGCGCGGCGGAAGTTCTCCGGGTCGCTGGGGTCGACGAAGCGGACCTCGATCCCCTGCTGGCGCAGCGTGTTGGCGAACAGGTTCCAGGTGCCGCCATAGAGGTCGGTCGAACTCACCACATTGTCGCCGGCAACCGCCAGGTTCTGCAGTGCCAGCGCCGAGGCCGCCTGGCCCGACGCCACCGCCAGCGCGGCGACGCCGCCCTCCAGCGCCGCCAGCCGCTGCTCCAGCACGTCGCTCGTCGGGTTCATGACGCGGGTATAGAGATTGCCCAGCTCCTTCAGCGCGAACAGGTTTGAGGCATGCTCGGTCGAGGCGAACTGATAGGATGTGGTCTGGTAGATCGGCACCGCCACCGCTGTCGTCGCCGGATCGGCGCGCCAGCCGGCATGCAGCGCCAGCGTCTCCGGATGATAGGTCTTGGCCATGTTCGTCTCCCTCTCTTGTGCGGCTGTGATGAAGGTCCTGCTCCTGCCCGCTGGCAAGACCTTTCGATCGGCCGATGGCGGCTAATGACGCGCGACCCGCCGTGGATATTCCGCCGCGTCAAAGTTGCACAAACAGAATGCCGTTTTGAACGCGTCCATACATTGAGCGGAACTGTGAAAAGGCGTTAGCGTTACGGCAACGCCTTGTTTCCGAACAGACGAGGAGTGACGCCCATGAAAAAGGCCCATGTCGGGGTCGGTCCCAAGTACCCGCACGTCGTCACCCTGGTCGGCGCCACCGGCGACCTGTCGCGGCGCAAGCTGTTGCCCGGCCTGTTCCATCTGATCCAGGCCGGCTTCATTCCCGGCTGCCGCATTATCGGCGTTTCGCTCGACGATATCGATGTGGACGGGTTCCGTGCCTTCGCGCGCAAGGCGCTGGACGAGTTTTCGACGCGCGAGGTGACCGCGGCCGACTGGGCCGCCTTCTCCGAATGCCTCGACTATGTCTCGCTCTCGGCCGGGGCGAAGCCTCTCCGGGATGCGGTCAAGAAGGCCGAGCGGTCGTTCGACGGGCAGGAGACGCGGCGTGTCCATTATCTCTCAGTCCCGCCCAACGCGGCGCTCGCGGCGGTAGGATTGCTGGCCGAGGCCGGGCTGGTCGAGCGCTGCCGCATCATCATGGAGAAGCCGTTCGGCGTCGATCTCGCCAGCGCCCGGTCGCTCAATGCAAAGCTGCATGAGGTGTTCGACGAAGAGCAGATCTTCCGCATCGACCATTTCCTGGGCAAGGAGCCGGCGCAGAACATCCTCGCCTTCCGCTTCGCCAACGGCCTGTTCGAACCGATCTGGAACCGCAACTTCATCGACCACATCCAGATCGACGTGCCTGAGGAACTGGGGTTGGGCCAGCGCACGGCCTTCTACGAAACGGTCGGCGCCTACCGCGATATGGTGGTCACCCACCTGTTCCAGATCCTCGCTTTCGTCGCCATGGAGCCGCCGACGGCGCTGGAGCCGGGCCCGATCAGCGAGGAGAAGAACAAGGTCTTCCGCTCGATGACGCCGATCGACCCGGCCCACGTGGTACGCGGCCAATATGCCGGCTACCGCCAGGAGAAGGGTGTCGATCCGGAATCCGAGACCGAGACGCTGATCGCGCTCAAAGTCCTGATCGACAACTGGCGCTGGGCCGGCGTGCCCTTTTTCCTGCGCACCGGCAAGCGCATGGCTGAGGGACAGCGTGTAATCTCGATCGCCTTCCGCGAGCCGCCCAAGAGCATGTTTCCGGTCGGTTCCGGCGTCGGCGCGCAGGGGCCCGACCATCTGACCTTCGACCTCGCCGATGCATCGAAGATGTCGCTGTCCTTCTACGGCAAGCGGCCGGGTCCGGGGATGCGGCTGGACAAGCTGTCGCTCCAGTTCGCCATGCGCGACACCGGCCTCATCGGCGACGTGCTGGAAGCTTATGAGCGGCTGATCCTCGACGCCATGCGCGGCGACCACACGCTGTTCACCACCGCGGAGGGTATCGAGCGGCTGTGGGAAGTCTCGACCCCGCTGCTGGAGGCGCCGCCGCCGGTCCGCCTTTACTCGCCCGGCTCGTGGGGGCCGAAGTCGATCCACCAGCTGGTGGCTCCGCACGCCTGGCGCCTGCCGTTCGAACGAGCCTGGCGCGACCCGAACGGGGAGGGGTAGTAGGCTATGGCGCCATCACTAAAGATCGCGCGGTACGGAATAATGTAACCGCAAGAGGAGTCCTTAATCCCAACGTGGTTGTGCATTCCGGCAAAACGGCCACTCGGTGAGGGATGACTGAAGATGGGCGGTATTGCTGCGCTTGCTTACGGCATCGTCTGCTACTTCGTTTTTGTCGGTTCGTTTCTCTATGCGGGCGGCTTCGTCGGGAATTTCGACGTGCCGAAGACGATCGATTCCGGTGTGCCCGGCCCGCTTGGCCAAACCCTGCTCGTGGATATCGCGCTGCTCGGCCTGTTCGCGGTCCAGCATAGCGTCATGGCGCGCCGGGGCTTCAAGGCATGGTGGACGCGGATCGTTCCCGCCGCGATCGAGCGCAGCACCTATGTGCTGCTGTCGAGCCTGTTGCTGATCCTGCTCTACTGGCAGTGGCGACCGATCCCGGCGCCGGTCTGGACGATCGAAAATCCTTTCGCCGGCGGCCTGCTCCTGGCGCTGTTCGCGCTCGGCTGGGTGCTTCTCCTGATCAGCACGTTCCTGATCAGCCATTTCGAGCTGTTCGGCTTGCGGCAGGTCTATGAACGGTTCAGTGGAGCGCAGGCTGAGCCGCACGCCTTCGGGACGCCGCTGCTTTACAGACTGGTCCGCCACCCACTGTATCTGGGCTTCATCATCGCTTTCTGGGCAACGCCCGCCATGACGTTCGGCCATTTGCTGTTCGCCGTGGCGACGACGGGCTACATCTTCATCGGGACGCTGCTCGAGGAGCGGGATCTGGTTGCCGCTTTCGGCGAAACCTACGTGAGCTATCGCGCCCGCGTCCCGATGATCGTTCCGCTTCTGCGCCGCCGCGGCTGAGCGCGTTACAGCCCGCCCAGATATTCTTCCAGCTGATCCATCGTCCCGCCCCAACCTTGGTTCAGCGAGGCGAACATGCCGCGGAAGACCTCTTCCTCCTCCGCGCTCGCGCCGTGCGGATGGGCACGCAGGGTCATCAGCGTCTTGCCGCCCTCGTCGCCCAGCGTCACCTCGTTGTGGATTTCCAGCGGAATGGCGCCGCCGAAGGGCGCGCGGGTGATGCCGCAGCCTGGGTTGGAGAATGAGTTCAGCCAGACGAGGCGCTCAGGCGCGCCGATCTCGCGATACATGAACCGGCCCCACATGGGCTCTCCTCCTGGGAAGCGCATGGCGTAATGGAAGAAGCCGCCAGGGCGGAATTCGAAGAGTGCCGCTTCGATCATGCAGCCCTTCGGCCCCCACCATCGCTGCAAGCGCTCAGCCTCGCTCCAGCTTTTCCAGACAAGGTCGCGCGGTGCCGGGAAGCGTCTTGTAATGGTAAAAATGTTCTCCATATGTTTCACTCTTTGCTCGGTGTTGCTTGGAGCTCACGGAGATATGCATCCAGCTGGTCGAAACTGTCGTCCCACAAATGACGGTAAGCTTCGATCCAGCGCGATACGTCCCGCAGCGGTGCCGGTTCCAGTTTGCAGGGCCGCATCTGTGCTTCCCGCCGGCGCGAGATGAGGCCGGCATGTTCCAGCACCTTCAGGTGCTTGGAGATCGATGGCTGCTTCATGTCGAATGGCGCCACCAGTTCCATCACCGTGGCCTCTCCCGAAGACAGGCGGGCCAGGATCGCCCGGCGGGTCGGGTCGGCTAGTGCCGCGAAGCTGAGGCTGAGGGGGTCGTCCACAACATTTCCAATCGGATATATATCCTATTGGCTATATAAAGAGGCTGGCGCGGTCAAGGCTCTTTTTGAAGCAGTCTTCAGCGGTGAGTGACGGCGAGAGGCAACTGGGCCGCCGTGGGCGGCTGATAGGTGATCAGCGTGCCCGCGCCTTGCTGGGCCATATGGAAACCCGCGGCTGCATACTGTCCGAACAGGGTGAATTTGGCCTGCACCGTTCCATCGGTGAGCGTCAGCACACCACGGGTCTTGGCTGCGTTCTCGACGAAGGACAGCGTCTCGGCCTTGCCGAAGCCGAAGTGGCCCAACACAAGATTGTCGTCCTTGGCGAAGCCGGAAAGTTGCGCCGACGCGCTCTTGGTTTCGAAGGACAGCGTGCCGGTGGACGCGAATGTCACTGTGCCGCCGACCTGTCCGCCAGTGAGGATAGTTTCGCTTCCACCCTCCAGAACGGTGCCGCTGGCCGTCCCACCCGACCTGACGATCTGCCTTGTGCCGCTGGCGACGACTGTTCGCACCGCGATGCCGGTCCGTGTCACATCCTGTTCGGAATGGTCCAGGAGATGCGTGCCGAACGACTTCCCGTCCTCATCGATATACTCGCCTCCGAACCCGCTCACGATGGTTCCGCTGGCGACGCCGCCGTCGAAGACAAGCTGCGACGGCTGATCGTAACGGTGGGAGGGCGATCCCGACAGTACGGTCCCGATTGCAGTGCCGCCGCTGACGACCAGTTCGCCATCCCCGGTTGCCCGCGCATGCACGACGGTCCCTCCGTGCAGGACGGTCAGTATCTGGTCTTCCGGTACCTTGGTGCCGCTCAGCGTCTGGCCGGCATAGACGTAAGGATACACCGTCTGGCTTCCGCCGCTGCCGATCTTCAGGCCCGTGATCTGCCCGCCGTTCCGGATCAGCGTGCCGCCTTTCATCACGATCACGTTTGCGGCCTTGGCGCCGAGATCCACTGTCAGAGAGGCGCCGCTGCTGACGACGATATTGCTGGCCACGCCGCCCGAGCCGATCTCGAACGAGCCGCTGGCCAGAACCTTGACGCCGGCCGCGCGTGCCTGGGTAAAGAAAGAGCCGCCGCTGCCGACCTTGGTGTCGTCCAGCCGGGAGCCGGAATCGCCGAAGACAACGCTGTTGCTGCCGTACACGAATGTGCCCGTGGCATAGGCGCCGCGTGCAACCTCCAACTGCCCACCCTGCTCGATGGTGGTGCCGGTCGCCGTGCCGCCGGAATAGATGTCATTACGGGCGCCGACCGTATCCGATCCATTTCCCGACAAGGTCGTCCCCACCTCGCGTCCGGCATAGACGGTGACATCGCCGCGGACGATGGTTGTGCCGCTGGCAGTGCCGCCGTCAATCACCATGAGTTGGGTCGTGGTAGCATCAGGCGGAGCCAGAACGGTCGTCCCGACCACGGTTCCGCCGGACTGCACCTCCATGGTGTTCCCGGACAGTGTCACCCCGTGCTTCGTTTGACCCGAGGAAATATGCAGGTTGATGATCTCCTGCGCGCCCTTGGCCAGCTTGAGATCCTTCACCGTGCCGCCGTCCAGGACGATGATGCCGCCGCTTGCGACCGTGACGCCGCTCGTCAACGCGCCGTCGGTCAATGACAGTACGCCGCCCTTGTGCACGACCGTTCCGAACGAATGGCCGGCGTCCACATATTCCACGCCGCCGCTCGACACTATTGTGCCGACCGCCGATCCGTACTGATCGACATATTGGATCGCGCCGGCCTGGATCGTCGTCCTGCTCGCTACGCCGCCGCCTTCGACTGTTTGCACCGCCGATTCGTAGTTACCCGCGGGTGTCGCCGACAGGACCGTGCCGGTCGTGGTTCCCGACACTCTTTCCCATCCATTGGCCAAGACCTGCGTATGGATCGTCCGCGCGCCGCCGGCGACTTCAAGAATTCCGCCGTCCAATACCTGAATCCCGGCCGCTCTTTTACCGGCCGATACGGTAATATCTTCCCCGCTACTGACACGGACCGTCATCGACATTCCCTATGCATCCCATTTTGCGGGCATAATACGGAGGGCATTTTACATAAGCCAGAAAGATCGCGGGCCCGGACGGGCAATGAAAAAACCTTGCGTCTAAAATGTTTCTGGCTAGAATAACGGCGAGGGAAGCTTTCAAAACACAGTGATCGGAACCGCTATGTCCTATTCGCCAGGTCGGATGAAGTTCGGGGCGTTCTTTGCGCCGATGCATCCGAACACCGTCAATCCCACCTTGGCGATCGAACGGGACATCGCGCTGATCCAGTGGATGGATGAGCTGAGCTATGACGAGGCCTGGATCGGCGAGCACCATTCCGGCGCCTATGAATGCATCGCCTCGCCGGAGGTGTTCATCGCCACGACGGCGGAGCGCACCAAGCATATCCGTCTCGCCACCGGCGTCTCCTCGCTGTCCTACCACCACCCGCTGATCCTGGCCGACCGGATCGCCCAGCTCGACCACCAGACGCGCGGTAGGCTGATCTTCGGGGTCGGGCCGGGGCAGCTCGTCGCCGACGCCTATATGATGGGCGTTGATCCCGCCGACCTGCGCCGCCGGATGGACGAGGCGCTGGACTGCATCGTGCGGCTGCTGAACGGCGAGATCGTCACCCACCAGGCCGACTGGTTCACCTTGCGCGAGGCGCGCTGCCAGATCCTGCCCTATCAGCACCCGACGGTTGAGATGGCGGTCGCCTCGGCGATCTCCCCCACCGGCGCACGCACGGCCGGCAAGTACGGGCTCGGCATGATCTCGGTCGCCGCCTCCAGCCCCGAGGGCTACAAGCAGCTCGGCAATCACTGGGATATCTGCGAGGCCAAGGCGGCGGAGCACGGCAAGACCGTCAGCCGCGACAACTGGCGCGTCGTCACCCCGTTCCACGTCGCCGAAACCCGCGAGCAGGCCTTCAAGGACCTCGAGTTCGGCTTGATGGACATGATGCGGTATTTCCGCAAGTTCGGCGGCTCGGCCTTCCCGGTCGCCAACTCGTTCGACGAGGCGGTGAATATCTGGACGACCGGC
Organism: Alphaproteobacteria bacterium; assembly: GCA_036271255.1. Lineage (GTDB taxonomy): Bacteria > Pseudomonadota > Alphaproteobacteria > BOG-932 > Roseiterribacteraceae > BOG-932. The sequence continues at coordinate 754 of DATBAZ010000109.1, read as the reverse complement.
GGGCTGGGCGCGTTCGGCGTCGGCGTGGTCGGGACGCCCGACGACCTGAAGGCCCATATCGACAAGCTCCAGGGCCAGTCCGGCGGTTTCAAGACCTTTCTGTCGCTGGCCCACAACGCCGCCGATTTCGCCGCGACCAAGAAGAGCTATGAGCTGTTCGCGCGCTATGTGATGCCGCAGTTCCAGCATTCCAACAACAACCGCACACCGTCGCTGGACTGGGCGGGTGAGAAGGCGGACACGTTCATGCCGCACTATATCGGCGGCATCCAGAAAGCCATTCAGGATCACCAGGACGAAGAAGCCGCGCGCGCCAAAGTCGCCGCGGCCGAGTAATCAGGAGGAAACGACCATGACACCCCCGGACGTCAGTCTCGGCGACCAGCCGCAGAACACCAAGCCGATCCCCTATGTCAGCGGCGAGCAGCCCGAGATCGGCCATTACGGCGAATTCGCCTCGACCCCGCTCGAATTCCTGCACCGTGCCTATAACGAATGCGGCGAGGTGTCGGAGTTCGACTTGGCGGGCCTCAAGACCGTGCTGATGGTCGGCGCCGAGGCGCATGAGGCCTTTTTCCGCGCGCCCGACGAGCAGCTCAACGCCGCCGCCGCCTATCAGATGATGGTGCCGATCTTCGGCGAGGGCATCCAGTTCGGCGCCCCGTCGGCGATCGAGCGCCAGCAGCTGCGCATGCAGTATCAGGGCCTGAAATACGAGAAGATGGCCGGCTATTACGTCAAGGTGGCGCGGGAG
>DATBAZ010000108.1:0-5945 GCA_036271255.1 Alphaproteobacteria bacterium | reverse complement strand
CGTCGCCCGAGGGTGAGGTGAAGTACGTTGCCGGCGCCTTTCCCAGCGCGTGCGGCAAGACCAATCTCGCCATGCTGATCCCGACCCTGCCGGGCTGGAAGGTCGAGACGATCGGCGACGACATCGCCTGGATGAAGTTCGGCAAGGATGGCCGCCTCTACGCCATCAACCCGGAGGCCGGCTTCTTCGGCGTCGCCCCCGGCACCAGCGAGAAAACCAACCCGAACGCGCTGGCCACGGTCGGCCGGAATTCGATCTTCACCAACGTGGCGAAGACTGCCGACGGCGACGTCTGGTGGGAGGGCCTGGCCAAGAACCCGCCGGCCAATCTGACCGACTGGCGTGGCAATGAATGGACGCCGCAGGCCGGCGCTCCCGCGGCGCATCCCAATGCCCGCTTCACCACCCCGGCCGGCCAGTGCCCGTCGATCGCCCCGGAATGGGAAGACCCGGCGGGCGTGCCAATCTCGGCCTTCCTGTTCGGCGGCCGGCGCTCCCGCGTCGTGCCCTTGGTGTTCGAGGCGCATAACTGGCAGGAGGGCGTATTCCTCGCCGCCCAGATGGCGTCGGAGACTACCGCCGCGGCCGTCGGCAATGTCGGCGAACTGCGCTTCGACCCGATGGCGATGCTGCCCTTCTGCGGTTACCACATGGGCGACTATTTCGCCCATTGGCTCAGGGTCGGGGCAAAGCAAGGCGCCCAGCCGCCCAAGATATTCTTCGTCAACTGGTTCCGCAAAGGCGCGAACGGCGAGTTCCTGTGGCCCGGCTTCGGCGAGAATTCGCGCGTGCTGGCCTGGATATTCGAGCGCTGCGGCGGCAAGGCCGAGGCGGTCGACACGGCCGTAGGCCTGGTGCCCTCGATCGGTGACGGCGGTATCGCTACCGACGGGCTGGACGCCGATCTGGGCGGCCTGCTCCATATCGACGAGCAGGAATGGGCCGAGACGCTGGACCAGGTGAAGATCCACTTCGCCCGCTTCGGCGACAAGCTGCCGCCGGAATTCAGCCGGCAAATGGAGTCGTTCGAGAAGCGGCTGACTGGGTGACGCTTTGTAGGATTGGTTTCGCTTCGCTCTACCCTTCCTACGATACCTCTCGCCGCTTCTGCAGGAACCGCCTCACCGCCGGATCGGCCTCCAGGCCGATTGCCCGATCATAGGCATGCGCCGCTTCTTCCTGCCGGCCGGCCCGGGCTAGCAAACCCGCGCGGGCCGCCCAATAGGGCTGATATTCGGCGAGCCTCGGGTCGGCCAGCAAATCCTCCAAAACCTCCAGCCCCTCAGTCGCCCCGCGCGCTTCGCCGATGGCGATGGCGCGGTTGATGGCCACGACCGGCGAGCCGGTGATCTCGAACAAGGCGCCGTATAGCTGCTCGATCGCCGCCCAGTCGGTGCGGCCGGTCCTGCGCCGGGCGACATGGGCGGATTGCACCGCTGCTTCGAGCTGGTAGCGCCCGATCCTGCCCATCGCGCCGGCGCGGAACAGCAGCCCCTCGGCCGCGTCGATCAGCTCTCCGTCCCATGCGTATGGGTCCTGCTCGGCCAGCTGTACGAACTCGCCGGCCGCATCCCGCCGTGCGCCGCGCCGGGCCTCGGCATGCAGCATCAGCGCTAGCAGGCCCAGCGCCTCCGGCTCCTGCGGCAGCAGCGAGGCGACGAGCTGGCCCAGCCAGATGCCGTCCTCCGCCATATTGCGGCGGCGGGTCTCTGTGCCTTCCGGGTCGGACCAGCCTTCCGAGAAGGTGGCGTAGATCGCGCCCAGCACGGCATCCAGCCGGCCGGCGAGGTCGTCTTCTTCGGGCAGGCGCAAAGGGATGCCGGCTTCCCTGATCTTGGTCTTGGCCCTGACCAGGCGCTGGCTCATCGCCGCCGGCGCCACCAGGAAGGCGGAGGCGATGGCAGCGGCGTCGAAGCCCAGGATGGTCTGCAGGATCATTGGCGCGCGGATCGCCGGGTCGATCGAGGGGTGGGCGCAGGCGAACATCAGGCCCAGCCGCTCGTCAGGCACCGGCGCATCGCCCGTATCGGCCAGCTCGTTCATCAAGAGCAGATGGCCCTGCGCGTCCTCGGCGCGGCGGCGGCGGCGCACGGCGTCCAGCATTTTGCGGCGGGCGACGGTCAGCAGCCAGGCCTCCGGTCGCGCCGGGATACCGTTCAGCGGCCAGTCCGACAGCGCGGCCGCGAAAGCGTCGGACAATGCGTCCTCCGCCCCCGCGACATCGCGTATCCGAGCCGCCAGGAAGGCAACCAGCTTGCCGTAGCTCCGGCGCGCCACCGCCTCCGCGGTTTCGCGCGCCAGCCGGCCGCCACCCTCAGGCACGGTGTGCACGCTAATCCGTGTACATCTCCCAAACCGGACGTACTTCGATGGTGCCGTACTGGGCACCGGGGCAGCGCGCCGCCCAGGACAGCGCCGTGTCCAGGTCGGGTACGTCGATCATATAGAAGCCGCCGAGCTGCTCCTTGCTCTCGGCATAGGGGCCGTCCAGCACCTTGGTTTCGCCGTTCACGATCCGCACGCTGGTGGCAGTCGCGATCGGGCGCAGCCGATCCGAGCCCAGTCGCACGCCGGCCGCGTTGAGCGCCTCGGTATAGGCGTTATAGGCCCCCACCCCCTGCTTCTGCTGTTCGGGCGTCAGCGCGTTCCAGCCGGCCTCTTGGGCATAGATCAGCAATATGTATTTCATCTCGCGTCTCCTTCATCCGTCGATGCGGGGCGGTATGCCCTCGCGGCTGAATGACGTTCGGCCCGGCGCCATTTCGACAGGCCGGCAGATTCTTTTTACACCACGCCGGTCACCTGCAGGACCAGCCAGACATTGGCGGCGCTGATGACCGCGAACAGGGTCCAGGCGGTGAGGCGGGTGAGGGTGGTATTCGCGAAATCTCCCATCAGGTCGCGGTTGCCGCTGAAGCGGATCAGCGGCCACATGGCGAACGGCAGCTGAAGGCTGAGCACGACCTGGGACAGCACCAGCATCCGCCCCACCGCATGTTCGCCCAGCAGCAGCACGCCGGCCAGCGCCGGGCCCAGCGCCAACCCGCGTGTGATGAGGCGGCGCTGCCAGCACGGGATATCGATCTGGAGGAAGCCCTCAAGGATCACCTGTCCGGCGATGGTGCCGGTGAAGGTCGAGCTTTGACCCGAGGCGAACAGCGCTAGCCCGAACAGCACGCCGGCCGCCGCGGTGCCGGCGATAGGGTCCAGCAGGTGATAGGCGTCCTCGATATCGGCGACGTCATTGTGGCCGGAATAATGGAATGCGCTGCCGGCCAGGATCAGGATCGCGGCATTCACGATCAGCGCCAGCAGCAGCGAGGCGATCGTGTCTGTGCGCACGAGCCGGACCGCTTCGGCGACATCGGCGTTGCCGCTCTTGACGATGCGGGTCTGCACGATCGAGGAGTGCAGATAGAGGTTATGCGGCATCACTGTCGCGCCCAGTATGCCGATCGCGAGATAGAGCGGCTGCTCGTTTGAGAGCAAGCGCAGCGACGGCACGAAGCCGGAGGCGACCGCGTGCCAATCGGTCGGCACGAAAGAGAGCTCGACGAGGAAGCAGAGGCCGATAGTGGAGACCAGCCCCAATATGATCGCCTCGATCCGGCGGAAGCCCGCGCCCTTCAGGCCCAGCACGATCAGCGTGTCGAGCATGGTCAGCATCACGCCCCAGGGCAGCGACACGCCGAGCAGCAGCTTGAAGGCGAGCGCCGACCCCAGTACCTCCGCAAGGTCGGTGGCGACGATGGCGAGTTCCGCCATGGCCCACAGCGCATAGCGCCGGCGCGGCCCGTAGGATTGCCGCGACAATACCGCAAGGTCCTTGCCCGTCACCAGGCCGAGCCGGGCGCTGAGGCATTGCAGGACGATAGCGGCCAGGCTGGACAGCAGGACGACGAACAGCAAGTCGTAGCCATAGGCTGATCCGGCCTGGATGTCGGTCGCCCAATTGCCGGGATCCATATAGCCCACGGAAACCAGCAGCCCCGGTCCGGCGAAACGCAGCGCTTTCTTCCACGGCTTGAGGTCCGGCGGCACGAAAACGGTGCCTTTGACCTCGGCGGGACAGAAGGGTGCGGTCGCGGTCTTTGGCAGGCGGAACATCGACCACACGTATAATACGGCGGGAATGCGCGAAACTAGTTTGAAAAGCGCTTTGAAAGCAAAGCGCTATTGATGCCCGCAAAAATATGGGAAATCACACCGATCACAGTATCGTACTGCATATTCCGCGACGCTCCGTCGCGCCCGCCTCACGAACGGGATGCTTGATTTGCCAAGCGAGCCGACTCGTGTTTTCCTTCAATAAAGAAAATTTTACGGACGCCGACCGAGCGTCGCCGGACCTAGCAGGATGTGAGACAGACGATGCGAGAAGTAGACCGGATAGCAATCGAGGATGCGCTGCAATCCAATCCCCTGGCGATCGCCGAGGCGGAGGGTCACCTGAAGAAGGGCCTTCTCATCCTCAGCCAGGAGATCGGATTGGTAGCGACCAGCAACGTCGTGTCCAGCATCCTGGCCCGCCTGCACGGCGATATCCCGGACGGCCGGCTGCACTGACCGCGGGCGCGGGGGCCGCAGCCCTCGCTTTTCCTTTAATGCAAAGTCCCGGTCGTCGTGGGCGACTCCAGCGGCTTGGGCGTTTGCGCGTCGAGCTGTGCCTGATTGCGCTGCGACATCGTCGACAGCATCTGCTGCGACTGGATATGCCCTTGCGTGCCGCTCTGGATCGCGAACTGTCCTTGGTTATAGACCTGCTGTGCGTTGTTGATCTGCTGCTGCTGAATCGCAAAGCCAGCGCCGTAGTTCTGCGTCGCCGATATGCCGGGATGGTGCTGGGCGAGGGCAGGGGCGGCTGAGAGGGCCGCCAGGGCGGCCGCGAGCGCGAGGCGGCTCATAGTGTGACGTTCCATGATGAATTCCTTTCCGAGGTCACCTCTGGATTTGGGGTCGCCCCGGCGAAATTGAAAGCTCACCCGTCTTCCACCTCGACCTCCGGCCGATCCTCACCGTTGGCGATCTCCTCGTGCCATTTGCCGTCGGCGGTTTCGAAACTGATGGCCGCGGTTTCGCCGGGTGTGCGCTGCTCGGCGGCAATCGTGCGAGCCGCTGCGATCGCGGCCTCGCGATTGCGGAAGGTTTCGGCGAAGACCCCGCCCTGGGTATAGGTCCAGCCGCCGTCATGCGGCACGATCTTGTAGGTTATATGCGCCATGGCTTGGCCTCCCAGGGATGGACCGGTAGGCGGAGCCTAGCACGGATCGACCGTCGGCGGCTTGCTCAATAATGCGGCGGTCCGGCGTTCTATTCGGGCATGGCTTTCAATGCGCGGTCGTAATCCTGCATCAGCTGACCCTCTGTCACCTGCAGGCTGATCAGATAGGCATAGGCGATGGTGATCTTCTCCAGCGCCGGCCTGAGATCGGTGCCGCCCACCTGGGCAGGGTCGCCCACCCCGGCGAGGGTGAACCACTGGTCCTCCGCATGCGCCTCCATCGCATTGAATATCTGCTGGCGCGAGTAGGCGGCGGAAATTTCCCGTGTTTCGGCAAAGGGCAGATAGAGAAAGGCCTGCGTCGCCGTCGCGGTCTCCCACGCTGTCGAGGGCAGGACGACAAAGGCCCGGGTCGGCTGGATCGCCGGCGGGGTTGCCTGCTTGCCTTCCAGCTTGGCGGTGCCATAGGCGATCAGCCCCTCCAGCTCCTGTTTCACCGCTTTCTCGGCCGTCTCCTGGAGCTTCAGCTTGTTCCGGTTCTGGGTGAACTCGGCGCGGAAATCGGCGCGCGCATGGGCAATCAGCTCATGATGGCGATAGGCATCGACCAGCGCGTCCAGCCCCAGCGCGATCAGGATGCCGATCGTCACGGTCATGATGTGGATACCGAAATCCTTGAGCGATTTGATCGGCTTTTCCGGCGGATCGATCTCCAACCCAGTCT
>DATBAZ010000107.1:0-2365 GCA_036271255.1 Alphaproteobacteria bacterium | reverse complement strand
GTGTCGCAGGAGGTCTATGTCGACACCGGTGCGCGGCAGCTGCCCTGGACCAGCTCATCGCTGAGCCGGGTGCTGTATTTCGGGCGCGACGCCGATGCCCCGACCGGCGACGATGCCCAGATCATCGACGATCGCCGCAAGCTGCTGCTCGACATCGCGACCGTCCCGCAGCAGTCGAAGGCCTATGTCGAGGCGGTGGCGGCCCAGGAGGACCTCAAGCTCGCCGACCTCTATTCGATGCTCGAGGTGATCAACAGCGGCAAGGGCAGCGCCGACGCCACGGCCACGCATGACCAGCTGCTCGGCGTCGCCAAGCGCGTCCGCGAGGTCCTCGACGACCCGATCCTGTCGGGCGCACCGACCGACCCCGAACTCGCCCGGCTCGACGGGCTCGCCAACAAGGCGATCGCGGCGGGCGCCTTCAAGCTTGCCTTCGGCTATCGCCAGCAGGAGGCGAAGCGCGCCGCGGCGATCGAGAACCGTCTCGACAGTCAGCAGGCGCAAATCGACAAGCAGCAAACTGAGCTCAACGACACACGGCGAGAGCTGGCCGGCGTCTACGCCCGCGTCGCCGAGGCGGCCATGTACACCCTCCAACCCGACGCCGAAGCGGCCGCCTACAACCGCGCCGCCAAACAGACCGCTCTGTTCGACCCGGCGCTCTCGCTCAAGTTCCGTCTCCGCGCCGTCGACGCGTTGGTACAACGGGCCCAGCAGCAGGGGGGTGACTTTCTCATCTACCCCAAGGCTGTCGCCGCCTACCAGGATATGCTGGAGCAGGTCGACAGGGACAAAGACCCGCGTCTGTGGGCAGACATCCAATCCAAGCTGGCCTGGGGGCTCATGCTGAGCGCGGGTGCCCGCGAGGATGAGAAAATGAAGCACGACGCGGTCGCCGCCGCGTCGGCAGCCTTGAGCATCGTCACACCACAGACCGCCTATGCCGACTGGTCTCGGGCACAGTATGTCCTGGTCCGCGAGTTGCGCCTCCTTGACTCCCTCGAGCCCGCCCAGGCGGCGGCGGCGGTGTTCCTCGACGGCACCCCGCGCAGCGACACGTTCGACTGGTCTCGCGGCGAGCAGGAGTACGCCAACGACTGGATTGAGGCAGGCCGGGCAGAGTCACAGTATCCGCCGATCGTCACCTTCGCGCTGGGCCCGATCTCCTACGCGACGGGGACAAGTGTTGCCTTCGCCAAGGCCGCGGACGCCTTCGCGCAGGCGGCGACGGCGTGCAGAAGCACCAACCACGAGCTCTACCAACAAATGCTGGAACAAGAGGCCTATAGTCGTGTCCTCGAGGGAGCGGCCGCCCACGACTTGCCGACGATGCTCGCCGGGCTTGCCGAGGGACGCGAGGGCGTTACGGGCGACTATGGAAAAGGCACGCAGTTGGCTTATCCCCTGGAGCTGTTCGGCGATGAGTTGGCGATGGTCGGCAAGGCCATCGATAGCCAGCCGATGATGAGGGAGGCCTTGGCCAAGTTCGCGCAAGTCGAGAAGATCTTCACCGAAACTGAAGGCGAGTCGGACTGGGCAATGATGCGCGGCGCAGAGGGGGTGCTCCTGAGCACCATCGGCGAGGAGAATCGGGACAGGTCCTCGCTGCAAGCCGCCATTCAGGCCTATTCAGATGCAATCCATGGAGACCAAGAGCTGAACTTTGGCGGCGACTACAGACGGGCAATCGCGGAGCGCGCTGCGACGCAGTCACTGCTCGACTCTGCGGATGGACGCTGGCAGGCGCTCACGCCATAGCAGGCGGAAGTTGGAATGAGATACCTGCTTGTAGCGAGTGCCGTGGATGCCCGGCGGATGTCGCGAGCCCGGCCAGAGGCCGCTCTTGTCGGCAATCTCGTGATGAAGACGGTCACCAGCTTCTGAGCTGCCGCGAGGACCGTGCTGCGGATTGACCGCCGCGGCCTATTGCGGCCGCTGCAGCTTGCGCCGTTCGGTTTCGCAGGTGCCGCGCCAGTCGCAATCGTCGTAGTGGTCGTTGACGAGGCCCATTGCCTGCATGAACGCATAGACCGTGGTCGGGCCGACGAAGCTGAAGCCGCGCTTGCGCAGATCCTTGCTCAGCGCGCGCGACGCCTCGGTCTCCGACGCAATCGTGCCGTGGAGGATCGGTGCCGCTGCCGGTTCGGGCTCGAAACGCCATATGTATGCAGCGAAACTGCCGAATTCCTTTTGCAGCTCGAGCACCCGGGCAGCGTTGTTGATGGTCGATTCGATCTTGCCGCGATGCCGGATGATGCCGGCGTCGAGCAGCAGCCGGTCGACGTCGGCCGGCGTCATGCGGGCGACCTTCCTGGGGTCGAAGTTCTTGAACTGCTTGCGGAACTGCTCGCGCTTGCGGAGCACC